>JAWQFQ010000033.1:24293-61500 GCA_035967975.1 Scytonema sp. PMC 1070.18 | reverse complement strand
CCACTATCCACTATCCACTATCCACTATCCACTATCCACTATCTACTATCCACTAACAACTAACTCCTAATTACCATCGCACTTTGCACTGCTTCCACCAAACTGCGTACAGCAGCAATCATTGCGACTTCGCTGTTAAGTTGGTTGATAGCCGAACCAACACCAACACCAGCTGCACCTGCTGCGATCGCCAGGGGTGCTGTGACGCTAGAAATACCGGAAGCACACAGTACTGGAACAGATATAACACGGGAGATTTCATAGGCGGCTGCTAAGGTGGGAGCAGCTTTTTCAATGAGCCCTAAGGTTCCGGGGTGAGTTGGGCTACTGCTGGTACCACCTTCTGTTTGAATAATGTCTGCACCAGCCTTCACCAATTCCTCAGCTAGTTGTACCTGTTTGTCAAGTGTCAAAATGTGAGGAACGGTAACAGAGAGGGTGATTTCGGGAAGAAGAGCGCGAGTTTGATAAGTCAGGGCTAGCACCTCTTCTGCTTCAAATTTGCGTCCTTGAGCATAGAAGGAATCGAAATTACCGATTTCAATCAAATCCGCACCTGCGTCTACAGATTGTACAAATTTTTCTGGCTCAACAGACGATACACATATAGGTAAATTTGTCAATTCTTTTGCCATTTTTACCAAAGCTGGATCGGCGGCAATATCAACAAAAGTAGCACCGCCGAGATGTGCGGCTTTGAGGGTTGCTGCTACGCGATCGGTATCAAAATTACTCAAGCCACTGATAACCTTGAGGACTTGGCGGTTAGTAAATGCACGTTGCACTGAAGGATGCATTGTCATGATTGGTATGAATTCAGCTACAAAAATTAGGAATATTCTAGCGTCATAGTTACCTTTCACATAACCTATGGAACATCTAAATGAAGCGATCGCATTACCCATTGAAATTTTGGATGGGATAGCGCATTAATAAAGTGTTCATTTTCAATAAGGAATCCAATCTATCATATTAAGCCATTCTTCGGCTTCAGTTGTTTCCCAAATCAAATACATTGTCTGTGCCCAACTGCTCAAAGTTCCACTTGGACGTAACCAGAGTAGTCCCCAAATACATCCACCTGCTTCCCAGTGTTCTTTCAGATGTCCTGGTATACTTGTACGGTTGTCTGTCACCAATACTCTTTGAGATAATTCTAAATACCGGAGAATATTTGGATCGAGAGTTCCTAATGATGGAGCATCTGAATCGCCAACACGCAGAATATCTATCGCTGGATTGAGGCGTAAAACGGCTGTTTTCAGCTTTGGTGGTAAATTTTCATCTAGTAAGAACCGTATTTTCACGAATGCTTTAATAACTCTTGTTGCCGTTGCTCCTGGAATGCTCTCAGACGTTTTGCTAAAGGTGAAGGATTAGCCAACCATTCCTGATAACGCTGTTCGCGCCACTTTGCCAACCGCAGCATATAAGCATCCATTTCAACCCGATTGTGCAGATAGTAGGTGAGAGTTGCGTAAATCTTCTCTAAATTTAGAGAAGGCAGTTCCTCCAAAATCTGCTCTGGTGAATATCCTTGCAGGTAATAGTCAATGACATTATCAATACCAATCCGATGTCCTTTGATACGAATATCGTCTGGATCTAAAAATTCAAAATAATTTTCTAATTGCATCAGTTTAACTTTGTCAAGTCTTCTATAGCTATTTTAATTTAACTTTGTAGCATTCTGGGCATCAAGAGTGAGAAACGAGAAACCAGGTATCTCTAACTATTATCTCTATGACCTTAGCGCCGGGAGCGATCGCAATACAGTTTGGATAAGCACGCGTGTTAGAAACCGGGTATCTTTGAGATACCCGGTTTCTCTAGTCGCCATTACTGTTAACCGAACCGTATTGGAAGCGCTATCCACAGCCTCGTATCATGAAGGTATATATAGAGAAGTCGCCAAATCATAACGGCATAATATGGGCAGTATTTGGGAACTAGATTTTTACTCGCGTCCGATTCTGGATGAAAATCAAAAAAAAGTTTGGGAAGTCCTAGTGTGCGAGAGTCCTTTGGAAACCCGCACAAACATAGATTCTTTGTTTCGCTTTGCTAAGTATTGTCCCAGCACAGAGGTTAATTCCGTGTGGTTGCGGACGGCGTTGGAAGAAGCTTTTAGCAAAGCAGGTACAACACCGAGAAGAATCCGCTTTTTTCGCCGCCAAATGAATAACATGATTACCAAAGCGTGCAAAGATTTGGGTATTCCCGCTCAACCTAGTCGTCGGACTTTGCTGCTGAACCAATGGTTGGGACAACGGATGGAGGAAGTCTATCCGCAAGAACCAGGTTATCAAGCCGGGACTAATCCCTCTGTCCGTTTGGATAATCCCTTACCCCAACGCTTACCCGATGCATTGGAAGGACAACAATGGGTATTTGTTACCTTACAAGCTTCGGAATTTACGGAAATGCACGAATGGGATATTAGCTTTCAAGAAGCTTTTCCCCTGCAAATGGTAAACCTTTCCCCTGAAGCCAACATTCCTGGTATTGTCATTTTCTCACCCAGAGCGTTACCAATAGCAGGCTGGATGTCTGGTTTGGATTTAGCGTGGTTGAAATTTGACAGTAGTCAAGGCGCAAGAATAGTTTTAGAAACTGGTGCTACAGAAAGTTGGATTTTAGCAAATATCAAAAACCCCCAGACTGTAGCAGAAGCCAAAGGCTTTGAAGCTGCAAAGCAAAAAGCTAACGGCGTGCATTTTATAGCAGTCCAGTCCAATCCGCAAGAAGAATCTTTTGCTGGTTTTTGGCTGATGCAGGAGGTCAATCTGCCGTAAATTGATTGCAGAGTGAGCTAATGGTTCATGGTTGATTGCTAATGGTGAAATTAGCAATTAGCAACCCGCCATTAGCCATTAGCAATCCTACAGTCAACAAGAACATGGAGCCAAAAAAGTTACCTCAAGATTATTTTGCAGAACAGTTGCTGGAACTCTCCATTAAATCAGGAGCAGAAGCGGCAGAGGTTTACCAGTCGCTCTCGCTATCTCGACCTGTATTTTTTGAAGCAAATCGTCTTAAACAACTAGAAACAAGTCAATCTGAAGGTACAGTACTACGGCTTTGGCGAAACGGATGTCCGGGGTTAGCGGTAGCCTATGGTCCTGTAGAACCACAAGCATTGGTGCAAAGGGCTTTAGCTTTGAGTCAATTGAATCAGCCAGAATTTGTAGAATTAAATGAAGACTCAAAGCCTTGCTACCCTGATTTGGGAGAAGATGTATCTGTAGCAAAGTTGGTAGAATGGGGAACCGAAGCGATCGCCCTGATTCGCGATGTTTACCCCGATGTCATTTGTACGGGTGATTGGGAATGCGATATTGAAACCACCCGATTGATCAACACCAAAGGTTTAGATTGCTACTACACTGACACGACTCTGAGCTGTTATCTTGAAGCAGAATGGGTACGGGGTGACGATTTTCTCAGTGTTGCTGATGGTCAAACTGAACGAGGTCGTCTTTCCCCTGAAAATCTTTCTCAACAAATTTTACAACGGTTGGCTTGGGCAAAACAGAACGTTGCACCTCCGGTCCGTCGCGTCCCAGTTCTATTTACTTCCAAAGCAGCTGATATGCTCTGGAGTACGGTACAAGCCGCCTTAAATGGAAAGCGAGTTTTGGAAAAAGCTTCTCCTTGGGTGGAACGCCTTGGAAAACCAGTCTTAGCACCTGGATTGACTCTTTACCAAGACCCTCAAGCTGGACCCTACAGTTGTCCTTTTGATGACGAAGGTACACCCACACAACCTTTAGTCTTTATTCAAGATGGGGTGTTACAGTGTTTCTACTGCGATCGCACTACGGGACGTTTGTTAAATATTAATTCCACTGGTAATGCTTTTCGCCCTGGGTTAAATAATTACCCCACCCCTGGTTTATTTAATTTCCTCATTCAACCAGGACAGGAATCGCTACAAGAATTAATTGAATTTATGGATGATGGTTTGATAGTAGATCAAATGCTTGGCGATAATAGTGGGATTTCTGGCGACTTTTCTATCAATGTTGACTTAGGATACCGCGTCCAAAAAGGACAGATTGTCGGGCGTGTTAAGGATACGATGGTAGCAGGAAATATATACACAGCCTTAAAACAGTTAGTGAAATTAGGGAGTGATGCTGACTGGAATGGTTCTTGTTATACTCCATCTTTGATAGTAGAAGGACTTTCTATTATTGGAAAGCAAAATTGAAAATATTTATGTATACTTTAAACGGTCAGCTTTGAGCTAAGAAATTATAGCTCAAAGAGCTTAGCTCAATCAAAGGCTCAGTTTATTACCGTGCGAAGTATAATAGAAAGAATTTCAGTAATTACCACAGTACTATTCGCAGAAAAAGAAGTCTGTTTTTGTGAGTTTTTGACTCTCACATATGGTAAATTTATTGGTGTCAGTCCAAAGGAGTTTTAAATTCTTGATAAATAAAATTAATCGAATTAATCTAAAATATTCAATTAGAATTTAAAATTAAAAATAATAGAAACTTCAAAATTTTTATGTCGCCTCCTTTTCTTAACCAGGGTCTTGTTCGCGCCGTATGGCAACCTAGAAGAGGTTTAGCGATCGCAGAAGCGTCAGTTATCGGAATTGTCGCCGCCCTATCTGCGGTATTCTTTAAATTTGGAGTGGGATGGTTGGGGACATGGCGAATTCGCGCATCCCTTCTATTTCCTGCTTGGATTGTTCTACCACTCATTGGTCTTTTCTTTGGATATTTATCTGGTTTACTCGTACAAAAGCTAGCACCAGAAGCATCAGGAGGTGGTATTCCTCAAGTCAAAGCGTCCCTTGCAAATGTACCGACTAACCTATCTTGGCGTGTTGCGGCTGTCAAGTTGCTCAGTTCAATCATTGCCCTAGGTTCGGGTATAACTCTAGGAAGACAAGGTCCCACGGTTCATATTGGAGCCGCGTTAGCAGCCGGAATGAGTCGCTGGGTTCCCACCTCTCCAGATCACCGCCGACAAATGATAGCAGCTGGTGCTGGCGCGGGGTTATCAGCCGCTTTCAATGCCCCAATCGCAGGCATGATATTTGTGGTTGAAGAATTACTCCAAGACTTATCAGGACTCACCCTAGGGACAGCAATTATTGCTTCATTCATCGGTGGAGTCGTCTCCCGACTTTTGGGTGGTCGGAGTTTGCAACTTGATTTGGAGGCAACTCATTACTCCAGTAGCTTTTCTATCTTAGAGCTCCCATTTTACCTGATTTTAGGTATCTTAGCTGGTTTGCTGGCTGGACTTTTTAATAGAGGGCTGCTTACTAGTCTGAAAATATACCGAAGATGGCACATAAGTTTACCACTAAAAGTCGCATTAGCTGGTTTAGTCTCAGGTGTTGTTATTGCTTTACTACCTGAATCCTTCCGTAATAATACGGGATTACGGGAGTTCGTCATTACAGGTGAAAATATTAATCTTTCCCTAGCTGTATTTGCCTTTTTAGTACAGTTTATTCTGACTTTGGTAGCATTTGGCTCAGGCGCACCAGGCGGTTTGTTTGCTCCTAGTTTGATACTGGGTTCTTGTTTAGGATACATTATCGGCATTTGCCAATCCTATCTTTTAGGAGAAGGTAACCCAACGACTTATGCACTTGCAGGAATGGGCGCGTTTTTCAGTGGTGTTTCTAAAGTCCCAATTACAGCAATTGTGATTGTGTTTGAGATGACCACAGATTTTAATCTCGTGTTACCTCTAATGATAGGCTCAGTCACGTCTTACCTGATTGCTGACAAAATAATACCGGGGTCTTTGTATGATAAACTATTGCAGCTCAATGGAGTCAAAATCCAAAAACAAGCCCCGGTTGAGGAACTTTTGACACAGCTAAAAGCCAAAGACGTCATGCAGCGGCGGGTAGAAACGCTGGAACCAGAAATGAGTTTAGACGAGGTCGTTGAAGCTTTCTCCAGTTCTCACCATCGAGGTTTTCCGGTGGTAGACGACGGTAAACTAACAGGTATTGTGACTCAAAGTGATTTGCTGAAGATACGCGATCGCAAGCTCGCAAAGGAAGCACTTTTGCGGGAAATTATGACTTGTAACCCACTGACAGTCACTCCCAACCACAACCTGAGTAATGTACTGTATATGCTTAACCGCTATCAAATCAGTCGCTTACCAGTGGTCGAAGGTCACAGACTGATTGGGATTATTACCCGTGCTGATATTATCCGGGCGGAAGCAGACCATCTGAACGCAGAAAGCAGACTATCTGGACCCCGACCAGAACCCTCTTATGTCGTTTATCAAACTCGATCCCCCAGCATAGGTAGAGGAAGAATACTTGTACCAATAGCTAATCCCGAAACAGCAGCAACACTTTTAGAAATGGCTGGCGCTATTGCTCGCGATCGCCACTATGAAATCGAATGCGTGCAAATCATGGTTGTTTCCCATCATATCTCCCCATCTGAAACACCTGTTCGGACGACAAAAAGCCGACGGTTATTACGCTTAGCAGAAGCTTTGGGTAAAAAGTGGAACATTCCCGTACATACACAAATTCGGGTTGCTCATGACATATCACAAACAATTCTGGAAACAATAAAAGAACGCGACATCAACCTTATTTTAATGGGATGGAAAGGCAATACCTCCAGCCCCGGTCGAATTTTTGGCAATGTTGTAGACACTATCATACGCCAAGCCACCTGTGATGTCATGGTCGTGAAACTTGGTATGGCAGTGGATATATCCGCTACATCCGTTGCTACATTCAACCGCTGGCTAGTCCCTATGTCTGGCGGTCCTAATGTGTCCGTAGCCATTAAATTACTACCTGCATTAGTTACATTAGGAAGTCACCCAAAAATTCGCCTGACACGGGTATTCAAACCATCTGAGGTAGAACCAGATATGACAATTCTGGAGGAAGCTATTCGTCAGTTAATCCGTCGTCGCAAATTCGTAAGCACAGTCTTCGCCGCCCCAGTCAAAGCTGAGTCAGTTTCTGAAGGAGTGATTAATTTGGTGAATAAAGAGCGTTATGATGTTGTGGTTTTGGGTGCTTCCCGTGAGGGGATGTTGCAACAAGCTTTGAAAGGGAATATACCGGAGACAATAGCTTCTGGTGTTGATAGCACGGTGATTTTGGTTAGGGGTGCGTTGTAAGAAATCTAAGTATTAATTTAGTGGTTTTTACATTCGTGAGGTATGTGAGGAAATAAATAACCGCAGATTAACGCAGATTAACGCAGATGAAGAAGGATTCTAAAGGAAAAATACAATGAGCTATAGCGAATTTTCTTTTTCTGAAGTTATTGAAAAATTCTCTTTAAATACTGAGGAAAGGATGGGCATTTTTGCAGATGTTCCTGAACTAGAGCCGAGTCCTTTCTTAAAGCAAGCTCTAACAAATTATTTTCCTTTTTTAAGACCAAGTGATAATGAAAAAATTCGTTCAGAAGCATTTATTTTTCCGCTTTTGGCTGATTTAAGAACTCTCTTAAGTCAACCTATTAATCTATTTTCTGGAATAGAGTTTAATGTTGATGCTAGCCTTGGATTGAATGGTTATTGTGATTTTTTAATCACACAGTCAAAAGAAGCTCTCGTGATTAGATCGCCCGTTATAACCGTGGTCGAAGCTAAGAAAGAGGATATTAACGGCGGATTAGGACAATGCGTCGCAGAAATGGTTGCTGCACAAATCTTTAATACAAAGTATGGAGATGACAGAACTGTCTATGGAACAGTGACAACTGGAACTAACTGGGTCTTTTTAAAGCTAGATGGGAAAACAGTCGCAATTGATTTAGCTGAGTACTCCATCAGTAACCCAGCTAAAATTTTGGGGATTTTGGCTACAGCAGCAAAAATCTGAGGTCACAATAGGCTGGGAGCTTTCTAGCAGGGAGCAAGGGGGAAAACTGAAACGGAGCTTGTACTCCGCCCCAGTTAAACGTTCTTCTATGCGAGCACTATTGAAATCTGAGGAGTTAAGATCGCCCCTGAACTCTTTCTCCATAACGTAATAACCTTTCGATTGTCGTGAGACGGTTTTCCCACGCTTTGAATTGATATGAATATGAATTATCCACTCCGGGCTGACGCATCAATACTCTGTATTGGGATAGAAAGCGAGTTAGCACGGCTCGCGCTGCTAGCAAATTACTGGAATTGGGTTGAGATGCAAGTTGATCTAACGCTCTTTGCAAAACTTCTGCTTGGGAGTTAAAAGTTGAAAGGCTTGTACTAGGTATTTGCAGTTTATTATTTTGCAGTATAAAATTCCATTCTTTACGTAAAGAACTGTAACGAGTAGCAGCAGTTTTAAAAGGTTGGCGGTGGGGAATTGGTTCTTTTTTTGCTGATTGAGTACTACCTTGAGTTGCACTAAAAACTTTGTATAAATCGTTGTTAATATTTTCCGCTGCAAACAAAGCGTAACCAATAACAGGTAAATCTCTGAGTAATTGGATTTGGTCAAATGCTCCAGCCGTAGATAAAGAAAGCAAACGGATTCCTGGTACCAATAAGGTAGAACCTATTTGTGTAGACCTAATCCAAGGTTGTGCTAATCGCTCAAAGCGGGGAGTCTCTGTCGCATAGGTCATGGGTACAATTAAATCCACATCCCCTCGCTGAGCCCAGACTTCCCAATGTTGCTGCAGTTTCTGGATACGTTCCTGTTCTGGAAGGGGAAATACAGCAACTGACAAAATCACATCAGATTTCTTCTGTCGCAAACGTTGTGAGACTTGAGTAACAAAGCTATCAATTTGCTGGGTGCGAAATTCTGTCCACTTTCGCCAAAGTTCCTGTTGTCTTGGGGAAATGGTCATGGGATCTACACCGTTGATTTGCTGAAACTGTTCTCTTGCTGCTTTACCGTAACCATAAGTTCTATTAGCTGCTGGGTCTTGGAAAGGGTAGCGAATGTAGTCTAGTTGCAAACCATCTACGTTATATTTACTCACTATTTCCTCATACAAGTTGAGTAAATACTGTCGCACTTCGGGATTCGCTGGGTCAAAGAATGGTTTGCTCTGTCCGAGTGGAATCTTTTGACCGCGATTATCATAACCAGCCCAGTCAGGATGAGCAGCGAGTACGGGTCCAGGGTAATTGGTGTCAATATTTAGCAGCTCATTATGACGTTGGTTTCCTGCTGCAAAAGTCCAAACCCATGCGTGTAATTCTATACCTCGTTCGTGGGCTAACTTCACTGCAACTGCTAATGGGTCCCATCCACGAGTTAAAGGGTTTTGCTGTGGTGCGATTTGACTGGGATAAATCGTGTAACCTGCATTTAAAGTCTCAAAAAATACAGTGTTAATTCCAGCTTCTGCTATTCTGTCAAAAATTTTGGTGAGTCCTTGTTCGTTTCTTGAACGCACTATGGTTCCTCTGTCAAGCCATATAGCCCTAATTTCAGGTTGAGCTAACCTCCGGTCAACAGGAAATTGGTTCCACAAATTTGCTCTTGCTGTCAACCACTGTTGACGTGCTTGAGCATAATTTTTCTGAGCAATCAATTGAGATAAGTTTTTGACAATTTCACGAGCATTATTTAAGACCTGCTCTGTATTGGGAACAACAGAACCAGGTCTGGTAGAAGCAACCTCTGTCTGCTCTGCTTTTGTTGCTTGCGCTGTCTCGGAATTACCGCTCATGATTGAAGTAGATAGATGAGCACTCTCGACTCTACCAATTAAATTTTCTAGTTCGTGTTGTAAGGCGATCGCTTCACTTCGACTAATCGGGGCTTGTGAATTAGGTACAACATCGAACCGAACGGTTTGTTCAAGCTGGTCGATCGCCTCATCTGACTTTGGGGGTGCGACATTGGGAACTTTTCGCGGTCGAGGTGCGGTGGCGACATCAGAGGGTTTGGGGGATAGGGTGTAGGGTGTGGTGGAATTGGGGGATACGGGAATTTTCTCTTGTCTCCTTTGTCCCTGTTGTCCCGTTTGTTCCGCTGGTTTTCTTGTTCCCGTATCTCTTGTACTGGGTGGAGAGATGGCGACGGAGGTGTTGCAAGTTTGAGAACCACCTTCTATTTTCGCTGGGGTCATTGAGGGCTTTTTGAGAAAGCGGTTAATACTAGCTTGTAACCAAGCCGTATCTAAATCTGGGGATGACGCTGTATCTACGCCCCAACGCCAGCCCAGAAGGGTAGAACGCTCTGTAGCAACCACCGCAGCTAGGTTATCTTTTGAATTCCAAACAGCAGCCGCTTGGGACGTTGCGTTGTCGGGAATAACGACTCCACCGCGCACATTTCCAAATAGCTCATTTTGGTTCGCCCATTGCTGGGACTTCGTTTTTGGCGGTTGCAATTTTTGTAAATCGCTATTGCTGAATCCCCAATAACCTCCAAGAAGCGTACGTAGAAGTTGTCGTACTCCGGGTGCAGAAAGACTTCCCACCGGACCACTAGCAATCAAACGTCCTCCTTTACTCATCCATTCTTCAAGGGCGATCACCTGTGCTGGTGTTAACATTTCTACATTTGGCATGAATAAAACTGAGCGATCGCCCAAATCTGCAGCACTCCTCACACTGTCGAGAGGAACTACGCAATATTTAACTCCAGCCGCCTGCAACCGATTGGTTATTCCCGTCCACTGATTTGCATTTTCGTTACTTTGGACAATACTCACCACTGGTTCAGATGTTGTTGTCGTTGCCGTTACTGGCAAAATGAGGAAATGAAATAGAATAAATTTAATATTTAAAATAAAAAATCCATTTTTTTGAAATTTTAGTTGTAACCGTTTATTCTGTTTTTTCCGATTTGTCACCACACCATCCTCACAAAGATTCACTGCTATCAGCCATCAGCTATCAGCCATTAGCCATTAGCCATCAGCCATTTACCATCAGCCAAGGAATCTTGACTTCAGGAATCGATTTGGATGCAGCGCTGAATCAATTCTTTAACTCCCGATACTGGAAATATTTTTGTATTCAGTTTGCAAGCTACATCCTCAACACTTATATCATCTAAGAATACTAATTCGCCATGTTTCAGCATTACATTTGGCAGCAAAATTCCATCTCCCAAATTTTGCCCCTGTAAGTTCAACAGCAAATCGTGACCTGTCAGTAAACCAGTCACAGAAATGGTTTGTCCCCAATAGTCGCTCTTTAAAGCACGCATCTTAACCTCTAATCCCTCAACCGAATTCAATCGCTTGAGAATTGGCTGAAATGCTTGTTCTACTGCATTACCGACAACCCATGTCAATTCTTTTGGTGTCACTTTTGGCGGTAGTAGCTTGTCGGCAATTTTTGTAAATTCTTTCAGAAATAAACGAATGGAACCAACACCGTTATCTATTTGGGGATAGTCTGCATACTCAGCTTCAAAGGGTAATTCTTCACCCGCGATAAGAAACCACTCATCAGCTAACCAAACACAGTTTTTTCCAACTTGTTGACGTAATTCCTGCTGTAGCGATCGCACTTGGACAATAACTTCTCGTGCTTTTTCTCTAGTGACTGGTGTAAGTTCGTCTTCTTCTGGACGAAATCTGGTTAACCCTACTGGTACTACTGCGACAGAAGCAACCGCAGGCATTTCTCTAGTATGGAAAGAGGCTAAATCTCTTAATGTCCGTTCTAAGTGAATGCCATCATTAATCCCAGGACATACAACAACTTGGGCGTGAATTTGCAGCCTTCTTTCTTGGAACCACTTGATTTGTTGCAAAATCTGTCCTGCACGGGAATTTTTCAATAGTCGAGTTCTTATCTCAGGTTCAGTAGCGTGGACAGAAACATATAGGGGAGACAGGCGCATTCTTTCTATCCGGTCCCATTCTCGTTCTGTCAAGTTAGTGAGAGTCAAGTAAGAACCGTACAAAAAGCTAAGACGGTAATCGTCATCTTTGAGATACAAGCTCGAACGCTTTCCTGGTGGTTGCTGGTCTATAAAACAAAAGGGACATCGATTATTGCACTGAATCAATCCATCAAATAGGGCTGTTTCAAATTCTAACCCCAAGTCCTCATCGTAATCTTTTTCAATTTCTACATGATGAGTTTTCCCTTTTGTATCTAAGACTTCTATTTGTAACACTTCATCCGCACATAAAAATTGGTAATCGATTAAATCGCGAGGAGGTGTACCGTTAATGCTAACAATCGCATCTCCCGGTTCAAATCCAATTTCTGCAGCAATGGAATTAGGTAGTACGTTAGTAATTCTGGCAGTCATGAGTTATGAATTATGAATTATGAATTATGAATTATGAATTACTAATTATAAGTTATCATAAATTTTTATAATTTAAATGAGATAATTTACAATGACTTATAGCTAACTCAGTTTCATAACTCATAATTCATAATTCATAATTCCTTAAACGCCTTTTAACAGTCCAGTTCCAAGTGCTCCTAATATAATGATGCCAAACAGCAAGCGATACCAGATAAAAATCCAAGTGCTTCGGGTTTTCAAAAAGTTTAGCAACCAAGCGATCGCCAAATAAGAAAATACACCAGATGAAATGACCCCAACGGCTATGGGAACCATTCCTGTATTTCCAAAACCTTCTTCCAAAAGACCCTTAAGTTCCACTATTCCAGCTAAAGTAATAGCGGGAAGTCCTAACAAAAAGGAAAATCTTGCTGCTGTTGCTCTTTCTAAACCGATAAATAACCCAGCTGTTAATGTAGAGCCAGAGCGAGAAACACCAGGAATTAATGCTAAAGCTTGAGCTAATCCCATCCCTATTCCATCTTGCATCGTCAGTTGGCTGAATTCCCGCTTTCGCTTCCCTAGTTTTTCGGCTAATCCCAGTAAAAGTGACATCACGATGGAAGCAATTGCTATTGCTGCCATACTCCTCATAGGAGAATTATCAAAATCGGGAATTAATACTTTGATCAAAAGTCCAAAGAAGACTATTGGCAGTGTTCCTATGATAATGCCCAGAGTGATGCGGAAATCTTGATCTTGAAAATCAGAACGAGTAATAGCTTTTGTTGCTCCCTTGAGAAGTTGCGTGATATCACTCCAAAAATACCAAAGCACAGCTGCAATACTACCCAACTGAATCACAGCAGTAAAAGCGACTCCTGGATCGCCCCAACCAAGGGCTACGGGTACGGCTTTTAAGTGTGCTGTGCTACTAATGGGCAAAAATTCTGTAGCTCCTTGTACAAAACCTAAAACAAAAGCTTGAAAAATATTCATTTGTTGTACCCCATCTGTCACTGGAGTAGATTGGGTAGCCAGAACTTTTATGGGATCTGTCGCAACCGAGACAGTGGCGGATGCAATACTTAAAAACACGAACACTTGACGTTTTGATAGAGCCATTGGTTTACCTGCGATCGCTGTTTCTACAATCAATTAACACTTATCAAGTATCAGTTATCAGTTTCATGAGTGAGTATAAGTTCCTTACCAATTAGACTTTTATGCTTTGGTGGCGTTTACAAGTCCCTCACTATCTGCCTGATAACTGTTTATTGTATTCAGAACGTTTCCCCTCCAAGGATTTCGTTTGTTAACTACTCTTTACGCACGCCTGAGAGCAAAACAGTTCCTTAAAGGTCATGCATTATGAAACTTTCAAGAAACACAAGGTGTAAGGGTGTCAATACTTGTCAGTTAAGGATAGTTGAGGTCCGGTGAAACCCGGTTTCGCGGGAGTTACCGGGTTTCTAATTCTCGCTTATCCGAGCAGTATTGGTAAGGGTATAGAGTGTAGGGAAGAAGAAATACTCTTTTTTACTTACACTCTCTCCAGTACGTAATTTTACTGAATTCTTCTCATTTACGCTGCTTGAGGTTATCAATTTCAAAAGAAATTCGGGTAAAATTAAGATGCCCCTAGGGGGGATTTATGTTGTGGTATATTAAATAATATAAAGATAAGTAAAAAATATTAGAAACATTGGTTAACAATACATTGTCCTCTTACACGGCTTCTACACCCTCAGTTCAACCAGTTCAGTCAGCTAGAAATGCTGACACACCTTTGTTATGGAAATTTGTCTCCCAATCAGCATGGTTAGTATTTGCAGCTGCGGTATTTCTGGTAACTGTACCAGTGTTTATTGAAGCGCCGCTGGTCAGAGTCCTTCCGTGGTTAAGTTTAGCCCTCACCACACTTTGGGTGTGGCTAAGCTTTAAATTGATGTCGCGTCCATCCACACATATATGGGGAGATTTACTTTTAGGCTTCAGTTTGAGCTGGTTAGCTGGCTCAATTTATTGGGGCTGGCTACGATGGGAACCTTTATGGCATTTACCAGTGGAATCTATCGGGTTACCGTTTGCTTTATGGTGTCTCACGCGCAATTGGGGCAAAATAGGGAACTTATTTTATTTAGGGTCTCTGTTTGGGACAGTTTTGACAGACGTGTACTTCTATTTGGTAAATTTAATGCCCTACTGGCGGCAAATTATGCGGGTAGAACCTGCGGATGTGTCGCCAATTTTGCAAGGTGCTGTGGCACAAGTACAAACTCCTTGGGGAGAGTTTTGGGCGATAATTCTAGCCATCACTCTATTGACTGTGGGGATTTTGCCCCTATCACACAAGCAGCGTCACTGGTATGCCTTTAGTGGAGCCGTTTTGAGTACTATTTTGGTGGATTGTCTGTTTTTAATCGCTGCGCTTGAGTCTTGAATTTCAGGATTCTGAATTCTCACGGTTCTTCCGAATTCTGAAAGTATTGTGGTTGTTAATAAGCGGTATATTAGTTTCTGATAGTGCTGTGTTGAAGCTAAGAGTAATTTGCTTTACGGCGGTCGGTTATGGACTGACGTTTAAGTGGTCATTACTCGTAGCTTAGAGTTTATATCACATTTTGGATGGAAAGAGGTAGAAAAATCGTGAAACAATTGGTGCGTTTATTAACAGTTTTTACCTTAGTGCTGGGATGTTTGGGATGGTTGGGAATTCCCAAAATAGCCCAAGCGGCAAGTTTCAGTAGTTTTGCTTTTCCTTCAGTTCCAGTTTTAGCCGTTGAGGAAACTCAAGTTCTCCGCAACCGCGCAGATGCTAAATTGGCAAAAGTGTATGGTGAAAAAATCGATCTCAACAATACTAATGTCAGGGCTTTTCAAAAGTATCCTGGCTTGTACCCAACCCTAGCTAGGAAAATTATTACTAATGCTCCTTACCAAAAGGTAGAGGATGTTCTGAGTATTGACGGATTGAGCGATCACCAAAAACAAATCCTGCAAGCTAACTTGGAGAATTTCAGTGTCACTGAGACTGAACCCGCGTTCACTGAAGGATATGACCGTTTTAACAACGGTATCTACCGCTAGAAAATGAGATAGGTAGGTTGAGGAGGTAAATGCAGATGCGGTGGTTGAGGCAGATTGGCAAGTCGCGGAGTTATTTCTCCCTCAGCCTCCGCAGCCTTCTCCTGCTTCTGCCTTGGTTCAAATCGATATACCTAGCTAATATGATGTTATTGTTGTCGGTGCTGGTGCTGCTGGACTCTCAGTAGTTGGCTTAAAGAATTTGCAAAAATGAATTTTTTGTATCTTGGATGAACGTCCTCACCCGCTCCCACTCGCTAACAGGGGAGACGCTTCTAGTGTTGACGGGCGAGACGCCCGTACCACAAGAGATGCTGACTCTTTTATTTGGAAGTCCCTTAGCTATTAGCTATTAGCTATTAGCTATTAACTATTAGCTCGTTATTTGAAGGCGTCAGGAAAATTCTTAAAGTCGCGAGGACCTTTGTAACCAGAAATCTCTGCCAATTTGTTCAATGATTGAACGTTAGGGTAAAGCTTACCGTTAATTTGCCAGGTAGGATATCCTTGGATACCAGCTGTTTGACATAAGTCAGGACGGGCATTTTTACCTTGTGGATCGCACTCTATGTGCTTGATCTCTTCATAAGCCTGTTTCCCAAACAGTTGTTTTTGTTCGTGACAATGAGGACACCACCAAGCAATGTATTCTTGAGCACCGATAGCTGTCAGATGCTTTGCCAGTTGAATTTCTGCTTCTCCAGAGGTAGTGGTAATGGGCCAACCAACACCTACTGTGGGTTCTGTCGTTGGTCGTAAAGACGGAGTGTTGGCGTCAGCACCTTTGGGGTTACCAACATTGGCATAGACTCCTAGTGTACCAATTAGGGTTACCATTCCAACAACTATAGCGGTAAAGAAAATTTGTCCAATGTCTTCCCAAGTTCGACCAATAATGGTTAGTATCAAAAAGCTAGCAGAGAAGATAGCTGAGGCAAGACAGTAGAGACAAAGTGATTTGATTTTGAAGAACAGCAGGTACATCAAATAACCGCTGAAGACAGACATCGCGATCGCACCTGCTAAAAGCAGCAACCAAGTCCAATTTTCTAGCTGGGTGCGGAGTTCTTTATTCTTGAGTGGGTCAACGGCCAAAGGTCCTAAGGCAAGGGTAGCCATGCCAGCATATGCAAGAAAGCCGAACAAAGCTAGCGGTAGTCCAAAGACTGTAGCATACTCACTTGAAAGTACCAAATCGCAGCTATTGGTAGGACAAGCTGCATTTCCTTGTGTCAATTTAACTACAGTGAGATACCCTGTTGTGAGTGCGCCAAGAATTGCGATCGCACCAATAATGGTCCGCGACCATCTGTGAATCCAGGGAATAGAACGACGGCGATTCATAAAATTTCAATAAATAATTGGGATGAGAGGATTGTTAGTGGTTAGTGGATAGTGGTTAGTTGTTGCTATATTTACCAACCACTATCCACTAACGACTATCTATTCCCCAATTTTAAGAGTTTAGTTTTACCGAAGAAATAGATTGAGTTTCACCTTGAGAGTTCCAGCCTTTACGTGCGGCTTCCACAAACTGACCGACCCGATATGGGTCTATGGGTTGTTCGCGGCGACCTTGACGTTTCATGGAACTGGAAACTATGACACCATCGGCTGCCTGTAACAGTGTAGCAATATTTTCCCAAGAGGCTCCACTGCCTATAAACACTGGTGTTCCGTGAGCTGCGGAAGTTGCCAATTCTAAATCTTCAAGATTTGGAGGGTGACCAGTAGACCAGCCTGACAAAATCACTGCATCTGCCAAACCGCGTTCAATGGTGTCTTGAACAGCAGTGGTGAGATTTACTGAACTTAACGGACGGGCGTGCTTGACCAATACATCAGCAAAAATTTTGACATTGCTACCCAGCTCCCGCCGATAGCGAAGCAATTGGTAAGCATCTCCCTCAATTATGCCTTGGTCAGTTGCCATAACTCCTGTTAGGACATTGACACGAATAAATTGCGCCCTCACACAAGTGGCGATCGCCATTGCGCTTCTAGCATCATTTCGCAAAACATTAATACCCACTGGTAGGGTCACTAAGTTCTGTATTCGTTGTATGACAACGGTCATAGCACTTACAACTGCTGGATCGACCTGGTGTTTGGTAAACGGTGCATCGAAAAAATTTTCTACAATAATACCGTCAACCCCTCCACTTGCCAGGGCTGTTGCTTCTTGTTCAGCACGGTCTATAACGGATTTGAGATTACCTCCCCAACGGGGCGAGGTCGGTAGTGGTAGTAGGTGAACTACGCCAATAATCGGTGTTCGGGTTTTGAATAGCTGATATAAGTCCACGTCTTTAACCCACTTTGGGTTGTATGCTCGTCCTTATTCATAGTCATTAGTTATTATTACCGCTTGCTATTGACTATAGACTAGTCGCTCATCACGAATTCACCAAATTTCTTTTTCAAAGACACTTTAAATCTTTCCTCACTCTTCGGAAAGAATTTGGCGATAAAGATTCCATAAGATATGTTAAGATATTATATATATCGAAGAGGAGTTTGCCACTCATCATACGCGAGGCTGCTTCCCGTAAATAAGGCTACACGCCTGCAATTGTTACAGGAGATCCCTGGGCAAAGGGATAGCATTACCGCTATATAAGCGTAGTCACGCGCTATACTTCTTTGGGTAGCGACTTCTCTAAATACGCCACACATCCGCTTTGGTTGTAGCCAAGTCAAGATTCTATCTGATTTTGCTTGCTATTGCCAAACAGAGGGCGACTTCCCAATAGATTCAATCAGAGTGAGTAGCTAGCGGTAATGTAAAATACCAAGAGGCAATTTCTGTTGTGAAATTTGATTTTCATTGTCAAAGCTGTCTAAAGGCTGTTTATTGTTTTCCAAATAGCAGTTTAGGGACTTCCGAATAAAGAAGAAAATCTTATATTTCTTGTGGTACGTCTGTCTCAGACGTGAGCGAGTAAGGGCTGGCTTCGACATCCACCCCAAAATAGGTCAAATTCATTTCTTGGAAATCCCAGATTGGAGATATCATAGCATGAACTTCATATCAATCTTGGTCAGAGTTACCCATAGGGTGCCTAAGCTGTAGAAGTCCATTGTCTATGGTTTCTCAACCTGATTGAGGTGCAACCCAGCTGCTGTTGTTACCAATTAACCATTTAACTAAAACAGGAAAAATCAAGACCTTTTCAATATGGGTGATAAGCCAACAATTGCAATTTCTCACCTAGGCTGCGAGAAAAATAGAATTGATACAGAACATATGCTAGGATTACTAGTAGAAGCAGGCTATAGTGTAGACTCTAATGAAGAATTAGCAGAGTATGTTATAGTTAATACATGTAGTTTTATAGAAGCAGCACGAGAAGAATCTGTCAAAACTCTAGTAGAATTGGCAGAAGCGAATAAAAAAATCGTGATCGCAGGCTGTATGGCGCAGCACTTCCAAGAACAGTTATTGGAAGAATTGCCCGAAGCCGTAGCGGTAGTGGGAACCGGCGACTATCACAAAATAGTAGATGTCATTCAGCAGGTAGAAGATGGAAAGCGAGTAAAGCTCGTCAGTACGGAGCCGACTTACATTGCTGACGAAACCACACCCCGTTACCGCACCACAACAGAGGGAGTGGCTTACCTACGTGTTGCCGAAGGATGTGACTACCGCTGCGCCTTTTGTATTATTCCCCATCTCCGGGGAAATCAGCGCTCGCGTACAATTGAATCAATTGTGAATGAAGCGGAGCAGCTAGCCAGTCAAGGGGTACAGGAAATTATTTTGATTTCCCAAATCACAACTAATTACGGTATAGATATTTACGGGAAACCAAAGTTAGCTGAATTATTACGTGCTTTGGGCGAAGTTAATGTGCCGTGGATTCGTATGCACTATGCCTACCCCACCGGACTCACCTCTGATGTCATAGCGGCAATAAAAGAAACTCCAAACGTTTTACCTTACCTTGATTTACCTTTACAACATTCCCATTCGGAAGTTCTTCGTGCCATGAACCGTCCTTGGCAAGGACAGGTAAATGATACGATTATAGAACGTATCAAAGAAGCGCTACCAGAATCTGTGCTGCGAACAACGTTTATCGTTGGTTTTCCAGGGGAGCGTGATGATCATTTTGAGCATCTGTTGCAGTTCGTCAAACGCCATGAATTCGACCATGTAGGCGTCTTCACTTTTTCAAAAGAAGAAGGAACACCAGCGTACAACTTACCAAATCAGTTGCCTCAAGAAGTTATGGATGAGAGGCGAGATGCAGTCATGGAAGTTCAGCAGCCAATTTCATTGAAGAAAAATCAACAAGAAGTTGGCAAAGTTGTTGATGTCCTGATTGAACAAGAAAATTCTGAGACAGGAGAGTTTGTAGGTCGTTCTGCTAGATTTGCCCCGGAAGTAGATGGACAAGTGTTTGTTCAAGGAGTGACCCGATTGGGGATGATCGTACCAGTGGCGATCCAAAATGCTGATGCATATGACCTTTATGGTCAAGTTAAGAGTTAATAGCTAATTGTTAATGGCTAATAGCTAACTGCTATGAAAATTAACTATCAGCAATTAGCTATTAGCTATTAGCTACTAACTCATCAAAAAAAATCAAACGAAAAAAATAGGAGATTTGATGAATCTTTCGTTTTTAGACTTAGGCATTTCACAAGAGCGCGTTGAGCAGTTAGAACAACTAGGCTTTACCGCACCAACTAATATTCAAGCACAAGCAATTCCCCACTTATTGGGCGGTCGTGATGTCGTAGGTCAATCTCAAACAGGAACAGGAAAAACAGCAGCCTTTTCCTTACCAATTCTAGAAAGGCTAGATATAAATCAAAGAGCTGTACAAGCTTTGATTTTGACCCCAACTCGTGAATTAGCAATTCAAGTTCACGATGCTGTCAATGAATTCGTCGGTTCTCAAGGATTGCGAGTTTTAGCAATCTATGGGGGTCAATCCATTGATCGCCAAATTATGCAACTCAAACGGGGTGTTCATATTGTCGTAGGTACACCAGGGCGAGTTATTGATTTGCTTGAACGAGGTAGCCTGAAGCTAGATCGGGTGAAGTGGATGGTGTTGGATGAAGCCGATGAAATGTTAAGCATGGGCTTTATTGATGACGTAGAGAAAATTCTCTCACAAGCACCAGAAGAACGTCAGACAGCTCTATTCTCGGCAACAATGCCGCCATCAATTCGTCTGTTAGTCAACAGGTTTTTGAATTCTCCAGTGACAATCACTGTTGAACAACCAAAAGCAGCTCCTAACAAAATTAATCAGGTGGCGTATGTGGTACCCCGTCACTGGTCAAAAGCAAGAGCTTTACAGCCTATCTTGGAAATGGAAGACCCAGAAACGGCTTTAATATTTGTTCGGACCAGACGTACTGCAGCGGAACTTACCAATCAATTACAATCCGCAGGTCACAGCGTTGATGAGTACCACGGCGACTTGTCTCAACAAGCACGGGAACGGTTGTTATCTCGTTTTCGCAATCGTCAAGTTCGTTGGGTTGTAGCCACAGACATTGCAGCGCGAGGTTTAGACGTTGACCAGCTCTCTCACGTTATCAACTTCGACTTACCTGATAGCGTCGAAACGTACGTTCACCGTATTGGTCGTACTGGTCGGGCTGGTAAGGAAGGAACTGCTATTTCTCTGGTACAGCCTTTTGAACGACGCAAACAGCAAACATTTGAACGCCACATCCGCCAAAACTGGCAAGTGCTATCTATTCCTACGAGAGCACAGATTGAGGCGAAACAGTTAGAAAAATTGCAAGCTCAGGTGCGAGAAGCTTTGGCTGGCGAGCGTTTGGCTTCATTCTTGCCAATTGTTAGCGAGTTGAGTGAAGAATATGATGCTCAGGCGATCGCAGCAGCTGCATTGCAAATTGCTTACGACCAAACTCGTCCAGCTTGGCTGCAATCAGAAGAAATTCCAGAGGAAAATATTGCAGCATCAACTCCCAAACCCAGATTGCGGAACCGTCGTGATTCCGGTGAAAGAAACCGTTCTTCTTGGGGATCGTCAGATGCTCATTCCGATGGAGACAAACGGACTCCCAAACCCAAATTGCGGTCAGGACGCCGTGACAGTTCTTCGTCTCCGAAAAAGTTAGGTTCTGGTACAGCGACTAGAGAATCTGCTTCTTAGTCAGAAAGTCCTCAGCCATCAGCGAGCGATCGGCAATAAGGAGCTAGTACAAAGCTGATAGCTGATATATTTTGAGTCATTAGTCATATTTTTGCGACAATGACTATTGGCTCTTAAACTTAATTAATCTCAAATAAGCAATTTCAGCCCAAAGTGGCAGCATTATGTTGTATCGCGTTGATTGGGCTGTTTTTGCATTGGTAATCTTTTCGCTTCTAGAATTTGAGTAAAAATTACTTCAACCAAGGACGGCTAACTTCCTCTAATTGCCTAATCTCATCATCTGCTAACCGCCAGCCCAAAGCGCCAGCATTTTGTCTAACGTGTTCGGCTGTTTTCGCACCTGCAATAGGAATAACGTTACCTTGTGCGATTAACCAGTTTAAAGCAACTTGAGCAGGAGTACGTCCGTGCTTTTCTCCCAGTTGACGCAATACGGAGATGACAGGTTCAATTTTCTGCAAACCCTCTTGACTAAATCGTGAGTCTATCCTTCTTGCATCTTGGGGGGTTGGGGAGCTTTTGGCATTGTACTTGCCTGTCAGTAATCCCTGAGCTAAAGGACTGTATGCTAAAATAGTAACACCTAATTCACGGGCAGTATCAGTAATACCACTACTTTCAACTTGACGTGTCAGTAAAGAGTAACGTACTTGGTTTACAGCTAGGGGAACTCCACGGGCAGCTAATATTTGGTGTGCTTCCCGCATTTGCTGTGCTGAGTAATTACTGACACCTATGGCTTCGATTCTACCCCTTTGTACCTCATCTGCTAAAGCATTCATTAAAGTTTCTTGACTCATCAAGAACGTGAAGGGCCAATGCACTTGGTACAGAGCGACTCGCTCTAGTTGTAAACGTTTGAGACTTTCTGTGAGCGCGTCAGCGACAGATTGACCCATAAATCGCCAAGGTAAAGGACCATATTTGGTAGCAATCTGCACCTGCTTATCTGTTTTTTGCATAAATTGCCCCAAAAATTTCTCTGAAAGTCCCAACCCATAAACTTCAGCAGTATCAAAGAAAGTCACATCAAGTTCTAAAGTTGCTGAAAAAGCTTCTTCCAACTGCTCTGAACCATAATTATTTCCATAATTCCAAAAAAGTTTGTCACCCCAAGCCCAAGTTCCAATGCAAAGAGGTGTAACAGCTGGACCATTTTGTCCTAATGTGATGGTTTCCACTATGACAAGTTTTATATTCTTTACAATTCTTTACTTTCCTAGTCTATCGAAATTTCCTGCATTGAGCGGGGACTTCCAAGAAATAAATTCAACCTCTTGTGGAGTGGGCTTCGTTCACGGGCGAGGACGCCCGCACCACAAGAAACTTACCACGAGAAATTTTTGAATACTTTTTTATTTGGAACTCCCTAACTGAAACAATATATAGCAATCCTAAATTATTCGTAAAAGCAGAGAAACCCGGTTTCTTAAAGAAACCGGGTTTCTATCGCACTGTTTACAAATCAAATAGGATTGCTATATTGTTGAACGATATTGAGCGCTTAAGGGATCTATGCTGGAAACAAAATAGCAAAAATCCTGTCAAGCAGCTTTAGAAAGAAAATGGCAAGCGGTAATTTATCTGATTCTCAAATAAACTCTTTAAATCCGCCCAGAGTCAATGTACTGACTATGTTACGACTGGGCTTATTTCAGATGGCATTGGGTATTATGTCAGTTCTCACCTTGGGAGTGCTGAATCGAGTCATGATTGATGAGTTAAAAGTTCCAGCTCTAATTGCTGCAGGAACAATTGCAATGCATCAGTTTGTGTCTCCAGCAAGAGTTTGGTTTGGACAAATGTCAGATGCTAAACCATTGTTTGGCTATCACCGTACTGGTTACGTTTGGATGGGAGCGCTTTTGTTTGTACTCACCGCCTTCCTAGCTGTACAAGTGATTTGGCAATTGGGTTCTAGTTTGCAAGCAGGAAGTTGGACAATTCAGACCTACGCTTGGGTAGCACTTCTATCCCTGGTGTTTGCTTTATATGGTCTTGCTTTGAGTGCGAGTTCTACACCTTTTACAGCTTTGCTTGTGGATGTTTCCGATGATGATAATCGTTCAAAACTAGTCGGGACTGTCTGGTCAATGTTAATGGTAGGTATTATCATCGGAGCGATTGTCAGCAGCGGCTTACTCAAACAAATTGCTTTAGACGCGCCGCTAGAGATATTGAAAAATCAAATCAATCGGCTGTTTTTAATTGTACCAGCAGTTGCTTTTGGACTTTGTTTGATAGGAACTATAGGTGTGGAAAAGAAGTATTCCCGCTATGCTATGCGTTCTACAGTAACTGACCGAGAAGATAAGATTACTTTGGGGAAAGCACTTCAGGTATTGACAGCTAGCCGCCAAACTGCTATATTTTTTACTTTTTTGTTGCTTCTCACTCTCAGCTTGTTTATGCAAGATGCCGTTTTAGAACCTTACGGTGGTGAAGTTTTTAAAATGACCATCGCCGAGACGACAATGCTCAATGCTTTCTTTGGTACAGGAACGTTGCTTGGTTTGATTTTGACTGGCTTTGCGATCGCTCCACGATTGGGAAAGAAAAACACAACGAAACTGGGTTGTATAGCAGTAGCGATATGTTTCGGGTTAATTATTCTGGCTGGGACGACTGAAAATCCAAAACTGTTGCAGTGGACTCTGATTTTATTTGGTTTTGCTTCTGGTGTGACAACAACTGGAGGCTTAAGCTTAATGTTAGACCTGACGGCGGCTGAAACCGCTGGTACTTTTATTGGCGCTTGGGGATTGGCTCAGGCAATGGCAAGAGCACTGGCTACGGTATCCGGAGGTGCGATGTTAAACTTAGGCAAAACCCTGCTCTCAACGCCAATTCTCTCCTACGGATTGGTGTTTGCTACACAAGCTGTAGGTATTTTGGTCGCCCTGTGGTTCTTGTCTCAGGTGAATGTAACTGAATTTCAACAAAATGCTAAGCAGGCGATCGCTTCTATTTTAGAAAATGAACTAGATTAGGGAATTCCAAATAAAAAAGTATCCAAAAATCTCTTGTGGTACGGGCGTCCCGCCCGTCAGTGAGCAGGTGAAGGCGAGGACGCCCCGCAAGATGGATAATTTATTTCTTGGAAGTTCATTCGTAAGCGGCGAGAAACCCGGTATCTCAAAGATACCGGGTTTCTGGGGTCTGGCATTTTGTAGTATGCTGAGTAATACATTTGATAAATCATGACTCAATTTTGGACAAATATTCTCGACTTTGCCCACACCACGACCTCCAGAGTGGGACAGCAGTTGATGCAAGATTTTGGGCGGGTACAGGCTTCCCAAAAAGCTGATGGTAGTTTGGTCACTCAAGCAGATAAATGGGCGGATCGAGAAATTCGGGATGCAATAGTTTCTACTTTCCCTGGTTTCGGTATCCTGAGTGAAGAAAGCGACAAGGTTTTTCCTGAAACAGAATGGTGCTGGGTGATAGACCCTTTGGATGGAACAACCAACTTTACTCGTGGCATTCCTATTTGGGCAATTTCACTTGGTTTGTTGTACAAAGGAACACCAGTATTTGGTTACGTTTCTGTACCACCGTTGGGTGATGTTTTTCACGGATACTGGAAAGGTCAATTTGACTTAGAAATACCAAGGGGGGCTTTTCGCAATCACCAGCCCATTCATACAAGTCATGACGCACCCAGTCACAATCACTTCTTTAACCTTTGTTCCCGCAGCACCTCAGTTATTCAAAAAGACTTTCCCTGCAAAATTCGGATGCTGGGTGTTGCTAGTTACAATTTTTTGACTGTTGCTGCTGGCTCGACACTGGGTGGTGTTGAGGCAACTCCAAAAGTGTGGGACATTGCTGCAGTATGGGTCATTGTCCAAGCTGCAGGCGGTGCTTGGGTATCATTGAACTCAGAACCATTTCCTTTAATATCAGGAGAAGACTATACTGCACGTTCTATCCCTACTCTGGTGGCTGGTCGTCAGGAATTGGTTCCGGTTTTTACTCCATTTGTGGAGAAATCGGGGGTGTAGGGGAGAGGAAATTACTCTCTGGCGAAAATAAAATCTGCGATCGCTGTACTGTTATTTGAGTGAGTCTCATCGGGAGGACTCAGTAGGATAGAACGTTGAGAAAAGGTTTTGTCGTTGATGCGACGGGTAACACGGCTAGGAATTCCGTGACCGTAGACAATATGTCCTTGTCCTGCTAGAACTACCACTTGATAATTTGGATTGGCTTTGACAAATTTTGCAATCCTATCTGCCATTGTTTCATCCCACACAACCTGTGCCTGAAAAAATCTATCAGCATCAGTACTGTTACCATGACCTGCGCTTTGGTGTTGTTGAAAAATGGCTTGCAACCGTTGGCGATACTTTTCGTTATCCGTGCGAATCTCTGTTAAAGGTGGAATCAGTTTTCGTTCGGATGGTGTCAAACTTTCTAATCCTTCACGGGCGACTTTGTGGGTTATTTCTGAGGGTGTGTTTAAAGCTATAACGGGTAGTTTTTTGTATTTGGCAAATCGGAGGATGGGAGCGTAATTTTCCCAAGGAAAACCCCAACGTTTTTCGTACTCGCTTTTTTCTATCAGTTCTGCTTCAGAAAGTTTTCCTGCTAGATATTGATTGATAATCTTTTGATATGGATGCTGGAACATTTCCATTGCGATCGCAATTTTATGATTTTGCTTATACAGTTCCTGAATTATAGTTATTTGTTTTTCATGGTCTTCTTTACTGTTGTGAGTTTCTCCCAAATATACGACATTTGAATTCTTGAGCGCTGATACCATATTATCTAAACTGTAGATATAATCTCTTGGATTTCCACAATTTTTATTCCATTCTTTAAAATCAAAATTTGTTGGATTTTGGTTTTGATACACAACTACTTTAGTAGAAGGACATGAAGTTTCTACTGTCTCCGCACAAGCAGGCAAAGTGCTTAGTAGAAGATATAAACTAATAGGCAAAAAATAAACAATGATTTTTTTCCTGTTGTTTTTTTTTCTCTTACTTAACGTTTGTTTTTTTTCTCTTTTTAAAAGAGAATTGAACCGTAGATTGCATTTCCTATGATGTCTCATTTTTTTCAATGCTAGCTTCAATATAGAAATCCGTATTGATTCTGTGAAATCATTTGCGTGGCTAGGCAATGGGCAATAGATTCAAGAAAAATGAAAATTGCGAGACCTCAGAAACCCGGTATCTTAAAGATACCGGGTTTCTCGCCTTTCACGGATGATTTAGGACTGTTATAAATTTTTTCCACTACAATAACTGTAACACTGACACCCTTACACCCTTACACCCTTATGAAAGGACTATGGCTTGAAAATAAGCAACTTCAACTCCGTACCGATATCCCTATTCCTAAACCACCATCGGGAGAAGCTCTAGTACGTGTATTGTGTGCTGGTATCTGTAACACTGACTTAGAACTCAAAAGAGGTTACTATCCGTATACTGGTATTTTAGGACACGAGTTTGTTGGTGTTGTTGAGCAAGGACCTGAACATTTAGTGAATCAGCGGGTGGTTGGAGAAATTAACGCTGCTTGCGGACAGTGTCGTTTCTGTCGTAGCGGACAACCAACTCATTGTGAAAATCGTACCGTTCTTGGAATTGTTAACCGGAATGGAGCTTTTGCCGATTATCTGTGTTTGCCAACAGAAAATTTGCATATAATACCAGAAAATGTCCAGACAGTAGAAGCAACATTTACTGAACCTTTAGCAGCAGCATTAGAAATTCAGCAGCAGGTCCAAGTTCGTCCAGATGACCGAGTCCTCGTTGTCGGTGATGGTAAACTAGGACAACTGGTGGCGCAGACGATCGCTTTAACTGGATGCGAACTTTTAGTTGTGGGACGTCATAGAGATAAACTCGCTAACTTAGAAGCACAGGGTATTAAAACGGGTTTCAGTGATTCAGTCAAAGATAGAACCTTTGATATTTCTGTCGAGTGTACTGGAAACGCTGAAGGATTTGTGATCGCCCATCGTGCTTTGAGATCGCGTGGTACTTTGGTACTCAAAAGTACTTATGCTGGTAACCTTAGCCTTGATGCTTCCTCTTTGGTTGTAGACGAAATAACTCTTATTGGTTCCCGTTGCGGTCCCTTTTTACCAGCGTTAGAGCTTTTAGCACAGCAAAGAGTTGATGTCAAACCCCTCATTCATGCACAATATCCCCTTAGGGATGGTCTAAAAGCTTTTGAACACGCTCAGACTAAGGGGGTTTTGAAGGTATTATTGGAAATGGTTGAGTAGTTAGTGGTTAGTCGTTAGTGGTTAGTCGTTAGTGGTTAGTAGAAATAACAACTATCAACTATCAACTATCCACTATCAACTATCCACTATTCATTCAATACAATAAAGGATTAGTTTGTGGTTGATAGTCCATACAATTGACTGCATCTTCTGTATTGGCAATAGAGGGATGGACAGTACATTTTAAGCGGTAGTCGTTAGTAAAATACTGACAGCCTGCACAGGGAATTTGATGCATTTGCTTAGCTGTGCTGACACTGTCTCGCGCCGCTATCCACATACTCCAAGCGACCATAATAACTAGTGTCCAAGCACAAAGAAAGCACATAGGTACTAGTAAAGGTTGAATTGTGTGAAAGATGTAATACAGTATTTGCAACACGGTAAATTCCTTCAAAAGCCAGTAGTGAGGAGTTCTGAATTATGAATTATGAAATTTTTTAAGAATTCATAATTCATAATTCATAATTCATAATTTCTCAGACGCCTGCATGACCAATAGCTAAACCAGCAATAAGCATTCCTATAACGAGAAAAGGTTGGGCGCTTGCTTGGTACTGAACATCATTTTTCAGGGGATCTCGCAGGAAATACATATCCTGAAAGGTAATTTGCGGAATGACTAGCAGTAGTAGAATGGCGGCATACAAATTCTCATGAAGATAGATGAGGTAGCCTGCAATTGCTGCTTGAAACACATCAATCATTAATACGCAAATCCATGCGGCTGTTGTCACACCAAACATAACAGGGAGTGACTTTAATCCAAACTGGCGATCGCCTTCTACACTCTTAAAATCATTTACAATGGCTATCCCCAAGCCAGCGAAACTGTAAACTACGGTAAAGACCACAATTTTCCAATTGAGGTCGCCAAATAATGCATGACCGGTACACCAAGGTAAGGCTATGTAGCTAGCACCGAGAGCATAGGTACCGAACCAACCGTTCTGTTTTAGCTTGAGGGGCGGTGCGGAATAGATGTATGCTATGAAGGAGCCGAATAAAGCAGTTACTGTAATGGTAGGGAATCCATGACCTGACCAAACGTCTAGAACGAATGCTAGAGCAACTCCAGCGATAAGTAATATCCAGATTTGAGTAATGACTTGGGCTAAGGGGATGGCTCCTGAGGGAATTGGGCGATAGGGTTCGTTAATCGCATCAATTTCGCGATCGTAAAATTCATTTACGGTTTGCGTGTACCCTGTCAATAAAGGTCCAGCCAGCAACATACAGACGGCTGCTTTTAAAACGTTTTCTAATGTCCAGGTATAGTGACCAGAAGAAGCTGCACCGCAAATGACCCCCCAGATCAGGGGAATCCAGGTAATGGGCTTCATTAGTTGCAGGCGGATTTTCCAAATTGAGGTTTCTCCTGGCGCTGCACCTTTCATACCTAGCAATTGTCTAGTTTTCGCACTCCGACTAACAGCCGATTGTAGTTCCTCTGTTGCTGCTACAGACTCTAGTGCTTCTGGTGAATTTGGATCTGGAGTAATGGGAGTTGATTCAGACATAGGATGTGCTGTGAATAAGGATGATAGTGGTTAGTTGATAGTGGATAGTTGTGACTTATAACCACTAACCACTAACCACTAACTACTAACCATTGTTTAAAAGGAGATTATCAAATAACTATTTTGAAATTTTGCACCCGTAATGGGTCTACCACTTAAAGTGGGAGGTAAAAAGATATTTCGTCTTTGGTCCCCTGCTTCTACAGTGACTTCTGGTCCATACTGGGTGAGTTTGACTTGTTTCTTGTCAAATCCCGGCAAAAATAGACGTACTTGACGAGCATTGCTATCAATTTCAATAGGTTTGGGAGCCATAATGGCTTGCTCTACAAAATTGGGTAGAGCTTCTACGAGTGGTTGCCAATCACCTGCGTTGATTTCGGGAACGATACTGACTGGTAGGGGAGCAAATTCTTCTGACAAATTAATGGTTTTGTCGGAAGACAGGAGGATAACGCCACCAACTGTTAGACCAACTTGTTGAGCGCTACCCCAAAAATAACGGCTCATGACTACATCTACAGGGTTGTTGGTAGTGACTAAGAAAGCTGCTACGCGATTGGGGTCGGCAAGGACTGCTCTTCCCTTATCTAATATGTTATTAACTTGATTGGTGGGTTGAGCAAAGTTGTCTGCTGTCCAGTTGACATTGAAAAAGGTGCCAATCAGAGGTTGAATTAAGGGGGATTCCGCAATTGTTTTTCCTAGATCGGAATTAACAAACAATTGACGAAATCGCCGCACATACCAACTGAAAGATTCTGGCATTCCAAACATCCGTATGGTTGAGGAGTCGCCTGTGCCATCATAGACAATCGCATCGTATTTGCCGCTTTCGTCGTATTCGCGAATGGCGTTTAAAGCCAGGGCGCTATCCATTCCTGGTAAAACTGCTAGTTCTTGTCCGTAAACATCTTTTAGTATTGGTGTGCGGAGGTATTGCGCCTCTAGCTTTTTCACTTCCTCCCAACTGCGTTCTAGCAGAACTGATGCTTGAAACTGCACAGCTTGTAAATTGGGAGCAATTTCTTGGGGATCGGGACTAAGGGCTGTATTGAGTAGGATTGGCAGTACTGGTTCTGACTGTCCTGCTAAGAGTACGCGCTTTCCTTGGCTTGCTAATGACTTAGCAGCTGCGATCGCTATTGTTGTGCGAGCAATGCTGCTTTTGCCCAAAAATGTCAATATGAGGGCCATTTATTGATTCCTATTGATACCGCCTGTTTTTTCAATTCCAACTTAGCATTCGGCTTGTGTGGCTGGCTTCCTCCCAAATTCTGATGACAGCAGGGAAGCCCTCACAAGAGGGCGTCTACAGCAAAAATGTTCTGGTGTTAGTTTTCCTGGCTACATGACTTTGAGTTCGTCTTCAAAAAACCAAGTGGTAAAATTATCATCAAACTTTACCACTACGCCAACACCACTACCATCAGTCATTCTGAAACCTTGGATAGTACCGACTTGTCCTAGCCTTTTTACAATAGGAGCTGAGACGCGATCGCGCAAACGAAAAACTTTGACCTTTTGTCCGATGTCCATGCCTGCTTTACAAAACGATAAACCAAAATTCAGTGTAGCCGAATCTGGGACGCTATAGGGAGTGGTTAGAAGATAGTAGATAATGGTTAGTAGTTAGTAGTTAGTAGTTGGTAGTTGGTGGCTAGTAGCCCTGATTGACAACTAACAGCTAACACATAATAAATAGGTGTAAGCAGATGTTTGTAACAGCACAACAGCTAGAGAAACAGATGCCGGATGCAACTCGGTTGTTAAGTGATGAACCAGAAATGGAAAGTTCGTTGCACTATACGCAGCTGCTGCTACTAGTAAGTTGTCTGGAATGGCTGTGGCGCGATCAGAATGATTTTTTTATTGGTGCAAATCTAACTGTATATTTTAGTCGCCAACAGTTGAAAAATCGAGAATTTAGAGGACCAGACTTTTTTTTAGTCAAGGACACGGAGAAACACCCCCGTAGTTCCTGGGTAGTCTGGGAAGAGGATGGTCGTTATCCAGACTTGATTATTGAATTACTGTCTGATAGTACGGCTGATGTTGACCGGAAAGTGAAGAAGAATTTATATCAAAATCGTTTTCACACTCCAGAGTATTTTTGGTTTTCACCGGAAAATTTGGAGTTTATGGGTTTTGAATTTGTGGGTAATCAATATCAAGAAATTTTGCCGGATGAACGGGGATGGCGTTGGAGTAAAGTGCTAGGTTTGTACTTAGGTGTGGAGTCTGGGAAACTGCGTTACTTTACACATGATGGAGATTTGGTACCGACACCGGAGGAAGCGGCTACCATAGCACAGCAACGAGCAACTGAAGCGGAATCTCTTCTGGAACAAGAACGGATGCGGTCGCAGCAGTTAGAGGCGCAGTTACGATTGTTGGGAATTGATCCACAAAATTTCACAAATCCAGAGCAAGGTTGAAGTTATAGGTAATAGCTATGTATCAAACAGATCCACCCCGTCCACCGCAGGAAGTTTTACCGACAATGTATGATTTGCCTAGTGAATTGGTGGGAGAACCCAGCTTCCCAGGGGAATTAGAGTCTTATGAACCTAATCCACCTCGTCCACCACAGGAAGTTCTACCAACAATGTATGATCTGCCAAGTGAATTGGTAGGAGAATCGGGATTGCCAGACGAATTTCATATTTTTCAGCCCAGGTTGTTGAGTGAAACTTGCCAACCAGTGAATTATTCACCGGAAGAAATTTTAACAGCTACGGACTTAAATATTTACTACGACCCCCGCAATCCATTGTGGTACAAGCGACCGGATTGGTATCTTGTGTTAGGTGTAGCTCGTGCTCAGCAACAAAAAGATTTGCGATTGAGTTACGTGATTTGGCAAGAGGGAGTCGCTCCATTTCTAGTGGTTGAGTTGCTCTCACCAGGTACGGAACAGGAAGATTTAGGAAAGACCCTCAGAGAAGCGAGAAAGGCTCCAAGCAAGTGGCAGGTGTACGAGCAAATATTACGTATTCCTTACTACATTGTGTTTGATAGATATACGAATCAATTGCGCGGTTTTCGCATTGAGGGAACACGTTACCAAGAAATATATCTACCAGAGCAGAGGTTGTGGCTAGAAGAGTTGCAACTAGGGTTAGGGGTTTGGCAGGGTAGTTATGAACAGACAACAGGTCTGTGGCTACGTTGGTATGATGTGAATGGACAATGGCTACCTACCAATGCAGAACGGGCTGAGCAAGAACGCCAACAGGCTGAGCAAGAACGCCAACGGGCTGAGCAAGAACGCCAACGGGCTGAGCGACTAGCGGAGTATTTGCGTGCTCAAGGAATTGATCCGGACAACTTATCTTAAAGTCGAGAATTCCTCTCCAAGCCAGGGATAATACTGAATTGTCCAAGCTTTTTGACAATAAGGGTGAGTAGGCGATCGCGTCAATCAAATCATCAATCAACACATCAAGATGTCTTTCCCCACACCCTATTTTCCAAGAAGGAATCATAGCAAGAGCTTGGGCAGATACAAACAATCATATTCATGGTATTCTTACTAAGATAACTTTGCTGTGACTTGTTAGTAGCAATTATTCTTAAGAGACATATCTTTAAATAAAAGTAGCGGGAACTTTCTGTTAAAGTTCCTTTCATTCAAGGCAAGTGGGTGTGTAGGTAGTGAGAAAGAAAACTGGAGCTGTTGCAACTGATGCGAGGAGTTGTCCGAAAGGCAGGTAAGCTAAGACGTATTCTGCCGATTGAGGAAGTGTGGTGGGCAAAGTTCGACTTACTGAGAACACTGGTAAGACGTGATTTAGAAGCCCGATACAAAGGCTCTGTTTTGGGTAACTTGTGGCCTTTATTAAATCAATTATCGCAGTTATTCATTTATGTCTATGTATTTTCGATAGTACTCAAGGTAAAGGTGAACTTGAGAAGCTTACCGGAGAATAACTTGACTTTTGGTTTATGGTTATTCACAGGGCTGTTGCCTTGGATAGCATTTAGTAATGGATTAGTACAGGCAGCTAGTTCAGTTATACAACAGCCAAATCTAGTCAAAAAAGTCGTTTTTCCTTTGGGTTTGTTACCTCTAGTGCCAATTTTTTCAGCTTTGATTGAGAGTTCTTTTGGTTTAATGGCATTGATTGTTTGTGTAGCGCTAACTTCACATAATTTACACATGACCTTAGCGCTATTACCATTAATCTGGCTACCACAGTTACTGTTAACAGCAGGTTTGGGTTATTTGGCTGCAGGATTAACAGTGTTTTTGCGGGATATTCCGCAAACCTTGGCAGTTGTTTTAAACCTGTGGCTATATCTAACACCGATTGTTTATCCAATTTCAGCAATTCCACAAGAATGGCGCGGATGGGTATTTTGGTTAAATCCGATGACAGCAATTGTTGAGGTTTATCGGGATCTGATTCTGGTAGGAGAAGTGAAACATTGGGGAGAGTGGGGAGTGGCTACAATTATTGCAGCGGTCATTTTCTCAGTAGGATTGTGGTGCTACAGACGTCTACGTCCTGCTTTCGCAGATGTATTGTGAAGGAAAATTTAAACTTAAAGACACGCGGGAACTTTCAAGGTTCCTTGACTTCGTGAACAGAAAACCCTGTGTAAGCGTTCAGCTATTAGCATCTCAGCAATTTGCAAGCGTTCTGTTCTATAGATGCATAAGGGAGGCTAATTAAACACCGATAGCGTTGTTGAGAAAAGCGCCATAGCTGAGGGCTGAAGCTTTTTGCAAATCACGATTGAAAGATAGGTTTAATGATGTATGTGGGAAAATAACAGGTAAAATGCTTAGACAGCATTCTTAGCTCAAGTCAAGCATATTGATTTATACTGAAAGCCGTAGTTTTTGCTAAATAATCGGATACCACTTTTTTTAAAATGGTATAAGTATTTAAGCAAAAATACTCAAAAGGGTGTGGTTTGATTTTGGTGTGAGAGTTGTGAGAATCAATAGCACAAATATGGGCGAGGACATTGCAGTTTCCCTGGTAAACGTCTCTAAGTGCTTTAAGCGGTATGCTCGTCCTGTAGATCGGCTTAAGGAACTTTTGTTACCTGGAATCAGCCAGGGTTGTGAATTTTGGGCGCTGCGAGATATTAATTTAGAGATTCTTAAGGGAACGACGGTTGGTATTGTAGGGCGCAACGGTTCTGGTAAAAGTACACTGTTACAGATTATTGCTGGAACGTTGACACCAACGACAGGAACAGTGAAAGTTCAAGGTAGGGTGTCGGCTCTACTGGAACTTGGTAGCGGATTTAATCCAGAATTCACAGGACGACAAAATGTATTTTTTAATGGACGGTTACTGGGGTTAAGTCAAAACGAAATAGAAAATAAGTTTGATACCATTGTTAGTTTTGCGGATATAGGTGATTTTCTAGATGAGCCAGTAAAATGTTACTCTAGTGGGATGTTTGTCCGTTTAGCTTTTGCTGTAGCGATAAATGTTAACCCTAAAATTTTGATTGTAGATGAAGCTTTATCAGTAGGAGATGGGGTTTTTATGCATCGCTGTATGGCAAAAATTAAGGATTTTCAAGACTATGGAGGCACAATTTTGTTTGTTTCTCACGATATAGGTTCAATAACTCGCCTTTGTTCTGAAGCTATATGGATTAATGATGGTCAAATAGTTGAAAGAGGGCTTCCTATAGATATTAGTAAATCTTATCAAGCTTGGATCTACGAAAGAATAAATGAGGGACTGAAAAAGAAGTCGGAATCAACAACTAAGACACCAATAGATAGTGAGATAGTTAAGGATTTAAAATTCTGTTTAGAGGTGAAAACAAAACAGGTAGAAGAATCGAATAAAAATCCTTTTACAGATAAAGAATACCTGGCATTTTCTAATACAAAAAGATTTGGAACTGGACGTTGTGAAATTATTAGTTTAGATGTTTTTAATTCACAAGGTCAAACAACAGGTTTTATTATGCCTGATGACACCTTAATCATCCATGCAAAAATTATAAGTCATGATGAAGTAGACAGTCCAATTTTTGGCATCATGATGTTTGATAGGTTAAGAGTTGCGATCGCAGGGTGGAATACAACACAGTACAAGCATCAGTTGCCTAAATTTGCGAAAAATCAACTTATTTGTGTGACTTTTCAAATACAGTGGCCTCATATCAAAAGCGATACTTACTCTTTAGAACCTGCGATCGCAAATGGTAGCCAAGAAAATCATGAGATGATGGACTGGATACAACACCCTACAGCTATAGAGTCAGGAGTGACAGACCTTACTTTTGGATTTCTCAGATTTACTGGTGTCCAAGTTTCCCATACGGTCGATGCTTTTGTACCTGAGGATTTATATATGGATATGTTAGTCAAATGATTTGTTACTGTTGTGGTTCAAGTCAGTTTGGACATCAAAATGTTTTGTGGAAAGAATTAATTGATGAATGGCGTATAACACCTTATGAAGTTGAATATATTAACAAACAGCAGGGATTACATTGTATAGACTGCCATTCTAATTTCCGCTCAATGGGATTGGCTATGTCAATTATGAAATGCTTTGGATATGGAGGTGTATTTAAGGATTTTGTTCAAGAAAAAAAGAGCCAAGATTTGCAAATACTGGAAATTAACGAAGCTGGGAATTTAACCCAGTTTTTCCGACAGTTACCAGGTCATTATCTCAAAGTCTATCCAGAAATAGACATGATGAATATGGATTTGGCAGATATGTCCTTTGACTTGGTTGTTCATTCCGATGTCTTAGAACATATTAAGTATCCCATTCGAGGATTATCAGAGTGTCATAGAGTTTTAAAACCAGGAGGATACTGTGCCTTTACTGTACCCATAATTGTTGACAGATTAACTGTTTCAAGAGACGGTTTCCCACCAAGTTATCATGGTTCTGGTGAAAATCGGGCAGATTTCCTGGTGCATACGGAGTACGGCTGCGATGCATGGAAGCACGTCATGCAAGCAGGATTTCAGGAGTGCCGGATTTTTTCTCTCCAATATCCTTCCTGTCACGCACTAGTAGGTGTGAAATAATTAAGATAATTATATATAAATTCGGTACGATATCGGCTTATGGAATTTACAGGAGAGAGATACGTCCCTTCTCTCGGTGGTGAAATTAAGTATGAACATTTACATAGGTATGCCCTATGTATTGAGTTTGTGACTGGTAAGTCAGTACTTGATATTGCTTCAGGTGAAGGTTATGGTTCTGCCTTAATGGCTCAATACGCTGAATCTGTTGTGGGGGTTGATATTAGCTCTGAGGTGGTTGATTATGCGGCTCATGAATATGGTAAATTTAATAACCTTAAATTTACAGTTGGTTCCTGTGACTCAGTACCACTACTTAATCATTCAGTAGAAGTAGTGACATCTTTTGAAACAATTGAGCATCACGATCAACATGAAAAAATGATGCAAGAAATCAAAAGAGTTTTAAAGCCAGAAGGCACTTTGATTATTTCATCTCCCAATCGCTTAACTTATTCAGATGAACCCCAATATCAAAACCCTTTTCATGTTAAAGAGCTTTACTATGAAGAATTTATAAGTTTGTTGAAACAGCATTTTAAGTATGTCAAAGTGTATGGACAAAGGCTAGCAATAGGTTCTTTTATTTATTCTCTTGAAAATGGAAAAGAAAGTAGTTTTCGCTCCTACATGGGTGATGTCAATAATGTCAATGAAAGGCTGATTTCCCTAGAATCACCAATTTATTTTGTTGCTATATGTTCAGAACAACAGAATTTCACAGAGAAAAGAATGGGGTCAGTGTATATTGATGGATCTGACGATATTCTAAAAAAGTTTTATAACGAATTTCAAAATCTATACGCTCAACGAGAACATCTTCTAGTAAATTTAGAAAAACTACAGTCTCAAGCCCAACAAACTCAAATAGAATTAGAGCGATCGCAAGTTCAAGTCACACAAGTTCAAAAACAATTAGAGCAATTACTCCTTCAATCACAGCAAAAACAAACAGAACTAGCCCACACTCATTCCCAGTTACAACAAACACAAACAGAACTA
>JAWQFQ010000033.1:0-24193 GCA_035967975.1 Scytonema sp. PMC 1070.18 | reverse complement strand
AACACAAACGGAGTTAGCGCAAACCCATTTCCAGTTACAACAAACACAAACAGAATTGCAATTTGTCCAATCCCAAATGTATCAACGTCCTCAGCAAGAACTGCAATTGCACCAGTTACAAGAAAGAATTTTAGCAATGGAAAGCAGCAAGTTTTGGAAATTGCGTGGAGCCTGGTTTAAATTCAAAAAGACTTTAGGGTTAAAAGATAAAGAGTGAAAAAGCAATCATCCTACCAAAAGACAAATGAATGAGGGAAGTTGTAATATGAGGAAGTTCCAATTTATGGTAAAAGTAATGGAAAGTATCAAGTCTAGGAGGTTAAGAAAGACGTAACTAATTTGGAGTTAAACAAGCCTGACGCTGAAAAGTAGATGAGTGGAGCAGAGTCCTGAAGGTAGAATTTGCTGTTATTTCGTCGGTATATACCAACGAAAGGCATCGCTTATGTCTTAATTCAGGTTTAGCGAAATTAGCCAGCATATTAGTATAATCTTTTAAGACGACTATGGCAACTATTGCAAATTATTCTCATATATCTAAGAAGATATTTCCTAAGTTAAAAGGATTAGTTAGTCAGGGAAGTAGGATTTTGCTACGCCAAGATTTTTCAGGGTTAATGGAAGTATCTCCATCCGGAGAGTTGCAAGGCTGTTTGGATTCGCCACAGACACGAGAGAATAAGACAAGTGATACTTTGTTAGTATCGGGTTGGGTATTTAGCAAAGGTGTAAAAATCAAATCTCTCATTCTGGTTATAAACAATCAACCAAAAGAGCAGATTGAATATGGTATATCTCGTCCAGATGTAGCTGAAGTCTACCCGCATGTAAAAGAGGCAGAATTATCTGGATTCAGGAAAATTATTCTTTTAAATAAGAAGTATTCTAGAAAAATAAATATTCAAATCTGGGGATTGCTAGAAACAGGAGAACTGGTGTGTTGTTTTTCGCGATCAGTAAAACTTGTATCTCTTGGTGCCGAGAAACAAAAGCGAGTTAATCTCTATTTATTTGTGCAAACTGCCACAATCAAAGGATTGAAAGCTATTAAGCATGGAAAATTTCCCCTTTCTCCGTCATTGTGGTTTCATTATCTCCGTCGCCACTACAAACAAATTCAGGGTATTCAAACAGGTATAGAATACTCAAATGTCATTCATCCTTGGCAAGTACAAGATCCATATCAAAGATGGATTCAAACCAACTTTTTAAGTCCTAAGCTTTTGGCACGAATGGAAGAAGATGCTGAAAGATTGCTAGCAGTAAATGGAGTGAAAATAAGTGTTGTTGTACCAGTCTACAATACTCCAAAACAGTTACTTATTGAAATGATAGACTCAGTGAGAAATCAAGTCTATCCTAATTGGGAACTCTGCCTTGCTGATGATGCTTCTACCATACCCTATGTTCAAGAAATTTTAAACCGGGCAATGGTAGAGGAATCAAGAATAAAAGTCGTTTTTAGAGAAAAAAATGGTCATATTGTCGAAGCCACTAATTCTGCATTGGAAATTGCTACAGGTAAATACGTTGCTTTGCTCGATCATGATGATACTTTATCTGTTGATGCACTCCTACATATTGCTGAATGTGTTACTCAGCATCCAGAAGTAGACTGGATGTACACTGATGAGGATAAAATTGATGAATCTGGACAACACTTCGATCCACAAATGAAAGGGTCTTGGAGCCCAGAAATGGCAATAACCCACAACTATACTCACCACCTCACTGTTATCCGGAAAAGCTTAATCGACGAGGTGGGAGGGATGCGAAAAGGGTTTGAAGGGGCGCAGGATTTAGATTTGTTTTTACGTGTAGCAGAAAAGACGACATCAGACAAAATTCAGCACATTTCCCATGTTTGCTACCACTGGCGAACTCACACAGGAAGTACAGCTTCTCATGGAACCCAAAAACAGTATGTATTTGATAGCGCTGGGCGTGCTATAGACGATGCTCTTCAACGCCGAGGGTTAAAAGCCAAACCATTTTTACCACCCATTGCCAAACAGCACGGTCTATGCTTGTATCAACTCAGTTGGGATAAATCTTTATTAGCAGAGAATCCTGTTACGATTGTCATTCCGACAAGGGATAGAGTTGACCTTCTCGAAAAGTGTGTTGCTAGTCTGGAAAAAACTGTAGACAAACAGTTTGTCAAATTGCTCATCATAGATGATGCTTCTAAAGAAAAGACCACTCATGAGTATTTTGACAAATTACAACGAGAGAAAGTATTGCAATGCCGAGTTATTAATGCAAAACGAAAAATAGATCGTTTTAATTATGCCCGCTTAATGAATTTAGCAATGGATTATATTGATACTCCATATGTCCTGCACCTAAATAATGATATCCAAGCTACACAACCAGGTTGGTTAGAGGAGATGGTTGGATGGATGTCTATAGAAGGTGTAGGGGTTGTAGGGGTTAGGCTTTTATATCCGAATCACAAGGTTCAACACGCTGGTGTTGTGGTTGGTCCCAATGGGGGGTTAGCAGACCACTTGTTTGAAGGTTTGCACAAAGACCAAGTAGGTTATATTTGTTTACCCCATGCTGCACGTAATGCTTCTGCAGTCACAGGGGCTTGCTTGCTGACTTCAACAAAACTATACCAAGAATTAGGTGGTTTTGATGAAGAAAATTTAGCGGTGGAGTATAATGATGTCGATTATTGCCTGCGAGTCCTTGAATCTGGAAACCGCGTTGTTTACACACCTCAAGCGACCCTGATACATAAAACAAGTGCCTCCAGAGGTAAAGCTTATAATCCAGTAGAACATATAAACTTTTTTGAGAAGTATAAAAACTTTAAAGACCCATTCTTTAGTAGAAGTTTAGACATCGATTCTATGCAGATGTCTGTCAATCCACACCATTTTTGCCATGCTGATAGAATCTCAAAGCTAAAAGTTTTGTTCATAAGCCACAACCTCAATTTGGAAGGTGCAAGTTTAATTGTTTATACCTACGTTCGTGAATTTGCTACAAGTGGGGATTTTGAGGTTGAGGTCATATCTCAATCTGAAGGTATTTTACGAAAGGAATACGAAAAGTGGAATATTCCTGTTCATATCGTCCAGCAGCCGCTACCTGCACCAGGAGAAAGCAGAGATCAATTTCGCGATCGCTTGCAAACATTAGCAGATAACCTTGCATTTAGCTCTTTCGATCTCATTGTTTGTAATACACTTGTAACATATTGGGGGATAGAAATGGCTAATATTTTAAACTTGCCAAGTATTTGGCACATCCATGAAAGCCAGAATGTTAACATGAGTATCTATAGTTTTTTCGGTGCAGCCTCTGAACAGGTGATGCAAGAAATCTTACCTGATTGTTTTCAAAACGCTACTAGAGTCGTTTTCCAAGCTGAAGCAACACGGAAGATTTTCCATCAATACGATCACTTGGGTCATTTTCGGACAATACCAGGTGGACTTGATGCTCAAAAAATTAAGCAATTCCGTGATTCTCATCGCAAATCTGAGTTACGAGATAAGCACGGTATAAATCCAAATCATGTAGTTGTGACGATAGTTGGAACAACTTGCGAACGAAAAGGACAACATATTTTTCTCCAAGCTATCAAAGAATTAAAAACCCTCTGTCCAGATAACTTCTCTAATCTATCTTGTCTGATAGTTGGAGCTAGAAGCAGCAGTTACCTTGATTTACTAAAACGACAGATTAAGAACTTAGAACTGAATAATGTAACCATTGTTGATGAAACTCAGGAAGTTTATGATTTTTATGGCTTGAGCGATATTTTTGTCTGTGCAAGTTTTGAAGAGTCTTTCCCAAGAGTCCTTCTAGAAGCAATGGCTTTTGAATTAAAAATTGTCAGTACTGATGTATTCGGTATCCCTGAGATAGTGAGTGATGGACATCATGCATATCTTGTGGAACCTGGGAAACCAAAAGCCTTAGCAAATGCCCTTTGTAAATGTTTAAAACAGCCAGAAACATCCTCTCGCTTTGCTAAAAATGCTTATGCCAGATTCTGCAGAATCTTTGATAACCAGAAACTCATCTCTCAACATTTGTTACTGGCGAAGGAAGTGGTTTTTACCTAGGTTTAAAATCAAAGAACATGAATTAGTTCCAATTTATCATTCTTGAGTAGGAAAAAAGCTTGCTGATTCTTTCAAGGGGAGCAAAACAACCAGTATGTCAAGCCAAAAGAAAATTTTTGCTTTTCCACATTCTTTAGTCTATCTGATTTCCGTATTTGCAGGAGTGTATTGTTTCCTAGCATTTATCTCAATGCCTTTCGGAATAAATTCAGGCTTAGATTCTTCATGGTTTTATGCACTCAGTAAAACCACTGCAGAAAAGCTGATTTTTGGCACAGATGTAATATTTACTTATGGACCCTTTGGTTACTTAATTAGTGGCTCTGTTACAGAAAATAACTTTTGGCAGATCGTAACATTTCGTCTTGTCATACACTTGATTTTATGTGTAGTCACTGTCATCAGAATATTAGAACTAAAAAATAATGCTTTAAAGTTACCTTTAGGAGTCAGTGTTTTAGCGACTTATCTAAAAGTTTCGATGACTGACTATCAAATATTATTTATATTTTTCATAATTTTATCTTCTGATTATATATGGAAGATAAAGCCAATAGAATTCTGTGTTTTTATTCTTGGTATCTTATCAGGTTTTTGTTTATTAACTAAGTTTACGCTAGGCATTTATACTCTGGGTTCACTTGTTATGTTCCTCTTAGCAAGAATTTATGAATCTGTTCAATCAAAATTAGATGTTAAGAATAAATGTGGCCTGTTAATAGAAGTTTTTTTAGCAGCTATATCGACGGCTTTTGTACTTTTACATCCTAATTATTACAGTGTTAACTTTCTTAAAATTCTAGTGTGTATTGTCATATCATGTCTTGTAGCAGTAGTCCTTAAAACTATATATAATTTATTGATTCGACGTCAGATACAGCCACTTATCAAGTTAAATAAAATAGGGTTCAGTAGAATTTCCTTTGACCTATGTTATTGTCTAGGGCTTTTAGCTTTAATCTATTATTCCTTTCCTTCACTAGCAGCGTATTTAAGGGGTTCATGGGAAATTTCATCGGGTTACTCTAGCGCCATGAGCATAGTAGGTCCTGAATGGCAAATACAATTAGGGCTGTTGCAAATATTTTTAATATTATTACTCTTATTTTTAACGACGCAAGAAGGCAGTCTTGGTTTATCCCTGGCGCTATCTTTTACATTAATTCTGGCTTTCAAGCATGCATTTGTACGACAAGATGAAGGGCACGTCTTCTACTTTTTCAGCATTACTCCCCTTATCGTAGCTCTATGTATTATTCAAAGCAAAAGAAATTTCAGTAAACTTTTCGGTTTATTAATACACATATATGTTTTATATACATTCTTGGTAGTCATAGCTTTTCCACCAACAGTATTATCGAAGCTAGAACTAACTCATGTATTTAATAACGTAACATCTTTACTCAATTTGAATCAAGTCCGAGAGCAGGTCAATGCATCCAGTCAAAAAAGTCTTTCTGAAGTCAAGCTACCGGAGAGATTGCTAGAAATAGTCAAAGATAAATCTGTAGACATTGTTCCTTGGGAAATCTCGCTGGTAGAAGCTAATCGTCTCAATTGGAAACCAAGACCAATTTTCCAATCCTATTCAGCTTACACCAGCTTTCTCGATCAAAAAAATTCACAAAGTTTGTTACAACAGCCACGAGATTATATTATTTATCAATTTGCTGCCATTGACAACAGACATCCTTTCTTTGATGAACCAGAAACATTTTATAATATTTTCTGTAACTACAGATTGTCTTCAGAACTACCAAATTTCGTATCTACACCCAAAATGACTGACTTCATGCTTCTCGAAAAACGTCCCGTAAATATATGTGCATCTACTTTGGTTAGTCAAAAATTTTCCCTTCCCTGGGATACCACCCGATTCATAAGTCTTAACAATGGCTTTCTAGTTCGCGCTGCTATTAAAATTGAGTACTCACTTGTAGGAAAAATTTACAAAACCCTCTTCAGAAGTCCACCTGTGATGATGGATGTTACTTATGCAGATAATCGAATCTTTTTATACAGAATAATTCCTGAGAATGCAGAAAATGGTATTATTTTAAGTCACTTACCGAGCAATAAAAATGAAGCTTTATCCTTTTTTCAAGGAACTTTTCCTCCACCAATCAAATCATTTGGGTTTTCAACGGATAATCCTATCTTATACAAACCAAATCTTGAAATAAGTTTAACTCCAGTTAAATTATTAGACAAATCTATAAAACAAAAGAATGTAGCCTCTGACCTCCTTCAAGTAAAAGAACTTAAAAATATTAAGTTCCTTGGTAAAGCAGAGGATGTTATCGGCTATATGGATAGCAAAAATAATAAGCCAGACACTCCGTTGAAGAAAGGGAAGAAAATTATGCTAACGGGATGGGCTGTGCGTAAATCAAAATACGCAGATACAACATGGATTCTGATTACCTATGGTTCACAAAATCAACCTTTAGGGATTACAAAAACAAGCTTCTCCAGACAAGATATTGCTGATGGTTTTGATAGTAGATACCTTAACTCGGGTTGGTCAATTACTGTTACAACTCAGGATATGTCTGAAGGGGTTTATGATTTAACTGCTTGGATTTACAACAAAGGTGGTAACTACGCATTACCAATACATGGAAGTTATCGGGTCAAAATAAAGTAACTATTTTAAGTAGATAAATTTAAATTTTTCTATACAAGTAAAAGTCATGAATAAAATTTCTAAAGATACTGAAAAGATTTCTTTATTGAATAAAATAAATAAGAGTTTACCTTCAAAAATTTGCTTGCTGATTGTCTATCTTCTACCTTTTACCTTACTTTTATGGTTTGTTACGGCTTTTAGTGTCAATGTCCCCTTTTGGGATGAATGGGCTTTAGTAGATTATTTTAATGCAGTTGTTACAGGCAATGCAACTCTTGGATACTTCTGGGCTCAACATAATGAACATCGCTTGTTTTTTCCTAGATTAATTTTTTTAAGTCTTGGCTTTATCTCTAAATGGAATATAAAGCTAGAGATGTACTTCAGCCTCTTGCTTGCTATTATATCTTTTTGTTTAATATATAAAATCGCCTCTCTTTCCCAACAGGAAGACCGGAAATTATTTCATTCATTTAATATAGCTATATGTGTTTTGATATTTTCTCTGGTTCAGCACGAAAATTGGTTATGGGGATTCCAAATAGCTTGGTTTCTCATCAATACTTGTGTAATTCTATCTATATTTTTTATATTCGTACCGACAAAGTTACTTCCCAAATGGAGATTATCCCTGGCTGCTGTTTGTTGTACAATTGCTAGTTTTTCCTGTGCCCACGGTTTATTATCTTGGCTTGCTCTCATACCATCTGTAGTTTCTATTGAAGGTTCTCTTAAACAAAAAAGAATGAGAACTTTAATCTGGATATTACTTTTCGTCTTATCAGCTACTGTCTACTTTATAGGCTATCAGAAACCCTCACATAATAATAAACTAGACATATTTTTCCTACTCGAACAATGGCAACTTACTTTAAAATATTTGCTGACTCTTATAGGAATATCCATTGGAAAAGGTGTTATTCCTAGTTACATTATTGGTCTTATTATATTAGGGAATTTCGTTTTTTTCAACGGTTATATTTTAACAAGGCAGGACTCTAAAACCTTTTCTAAAGTGGCTCCATGGTTATCCTTAGGTTGGTACGCAACTCTTTTCTCTATGATAACAACTGTAGGCAGAGCTGGCTTTGGTATTGAGCAAGCTACCTCATCCAGATATAGCACTGTTACAACACTTTTAGTAGTCTCTGTACTCCAGATATGGAGGTTAATGCTTCCCCGTCGAAGGAAAGGATTGACGAAAAGCCCATTTCGACTTTCAAAGGGGACTTTTTTAGCGGGATTTTTAACTGTGGTCTTTGTGATGCACTCCCTTAACGCGATCGCAGCAGGGAAGGAAAGCTGGGAACGAAGAATTAGAGGTGCTGCTTGCTTAGAGTTAATTCAAGTCTTAGAAAAATCAGCTACAGAGCAATTCAATAATTGCTTAGAGTTAATTTATCCATTCACAAACCAACTTGCGGAGTTAGCTAAAACTCTAGATAAATTGGACTTTCGAGAATTTTTAACTACGCTAAGTTTTGTAACTACCCCTCAAGAAAATTATGGCTATATTGATATCCCAGCTACAGCCGCTCAACCTGTGATTGTATCGAAAAAAGATAGTATTGAATTTGCTGGCTGGGCTATATTACCACAAAAACAGGAACAGCCTAAGGTGGTTTTACTGTCATATGGAACTAATCAATTGTTCTTGGCGAATGCTGTTGTACAATTAGACAGACCTGATGTGGCTAAAGCTTTGAACTCAAGTCTTTACCAAAAATCAGGTTGGTCAGTAAATGTTTCACCTAGTTTAATCCCGACAGGGGAAACTGTTGTAAAAGCCTGGGTCTACGATTCTAAGCTGAAACAGTTTATCAAATTAAATGGGGAACCAAAAATTAAAGTGGTGGAGTGAGTTATGAAAATTTCAGTTGTCATACCTGCTCATAATGAGGAGGGTTGCTTGCACGGAACTGTTAGCAATATAGTTGATACTCTTGAGCAAGAAGGAATTCCACACGAAGTGCTGATAGTTAATGACAATAGCAGAGACAACACGGAAGCTATTTGTCAAGAATTGTCAAAAACCTTCAAAACTGTTCGCTATGTAAACAATCAGCCGCCTAATGGTTTTGGCTTTGCAGTGCGTCGGGGCTTAGCAGAGTTTGAAAGTGATGCCGTTGCAATTATGATGGCAGATGCATCTGATGATGTAAAAGACCTAGTTGTAGGATATTATAAGCTTTTACAAGGTTATGATTGCGTATTTGGTTCCCGTTTTATCAGAGGGGGTAAAGTCGTAGACTATCCCGCTCATAAACTGTTAATTAACCGTTGGGCAAACTGGTTTGTTAAAACGATTTTTGGGTTGCGTTACAACGACGTTACCAATGCTTTTAAAATATACAGGAGAGAAGTGATTTTAGGAGTGCAGCCAATTCTCAGTCATCACTTCAATCTTACTGTAGAACTTCCCCTCAAAGCGATCATTAGAGGATTTTCTTATACAATTATTCCCATGAAATGGTACAACCGGAAAACTGGGGTATCAAAACTCAAAATCAAGGAAATGGGAAGCCGCTATTTATTTATTGTTCTTTACGTTTGGCTGGAAAAACATCTATCTCGTGGAGATTACCACCGTAACAATGTTCTATCAGGGGTGAAGCAAAGTGCCTGAGCGCGTCTTAATTTTAGGCGGTGCGGGTTTTATTGGCAGTTCTTTAGCAATTGGATTGAAGAAAAATCATCCCACCTGGAACGTTGTTTGTCTTGATAACCTGCGTCGCCGTGGCTCTGAGTTAAATCTTCCTAGATTTAAACACTTAGGGATTGAATTTGTTCACGGTGACATTCGCTCTCCTTCAGATTTAGACCCAACTGTGTTTAAGGTGGAGACAATCATTGATTGCTCCGCTGAACCTTCTGTGTTAGCTGGTTTTACATCACCCCAATACGTGCTTCAAACTAACTTGCTAGGAACAATCAACATCCTGGAGTTAGCTAGAACCACTCAAGCTCGTTTGCTCTTTTTGTCTACGAGCCGGGTGTACCCAATTGTATCACTAAAGTCTCTAAAGTTAGTAGAATTGCCCACACGCTTCGCGATCGCAGCAGCACAAAACCTACCAGGGGTCTCAGAACAAGGCATTTCCGAAGACTTTCCTCTAATTGGTTATCGTTCTCTTTACGGCACAACCAAACTCGCCTCTGAACTTTTGATTGAAGAATACAGACAAGCCTATCGTGTCCCTACAATTATCAACCGTTGTGGAGTCATCACAGGTCCTTGGCAAATGGGGAAAGTCGATCAAGGAGTTTTTGTCCTTTGGGTAGCAGCTCATTACTTCCAAAAACCATTGAAATACATTGGCTATGGAGGAACAGGTAAACAAGTCCGCGACCTACTGCATATCCAAGACTTATTCAACTTAGTTGAGTATCAGTTGCAGCATTTTACTGAGCTTGATGGTGAAATATTTAACGTTGGTGGAGGAAATAGTCATAGCCTTTCTTTGCTAGAAACAACTACCCTTTGTCAAGAAATCACAGGTAAATCTACTCAGATCGCGGCTTCTTTAGAAGAGCGCCCCGGTGACATACCGATATTTATTACTGACTCTTCTAAAGTGATTGCCAAAACTGAATGGCATCCCACTATTAAGCCAGAAGCAGCTTTGTTAGATATCCATCAATGGATATCAGACAACGAGGCGATACTCAGTCCAATTTTATCTTGAACACATTTGTTGAGGAGTGTTATGTCTGTAGTTGTCGTCACAGGTTCTGCCGGATTAATCGGTTCGGAATCGGTTCGCTTTTTTGCAGAACTTGGGTATAACATTGTTGGCATAGACAATGATATGCGTTCTTTTTTCTTTGGTGAATCGGCTTCAACTGTCTGGAATCGCAATTTACTCAAAGAGAAATACGGAGAACGCTACAAACATTATCACATAGATATCAGAGATCGACAGGGTATTGAGAAGATCTTCCAAGAGTATGCCTCTGAGATTGGACTCATTATCCACACAGCAGCGCAACCTTCCCATGACTGGGCAGCAAAAGACCCTCATATAGATTTTACAGTCAATGCAGATGGTACTTTAGTACTACTGGAAGCAACCCGTCAATATTGCCCAGATGCTGTTTTTATATTTACCTCAACCAACAAAGTGTATGGAGATACACCCAACTTTTTACCGCTTCAAGAACTAGAAACCCGTTGGGAAATTGAACCAAATCATAGATATGCAGAAGGTATTGATGAATCAATGTCAATTGATAATTCAAAGCATTCTCTGTTTGGTGTTTCCAAAGTAGCCGCTGATGTTTTGGTTCAAGAATATGGAAAATATTTTGGCATGAAAACTACAAGTTTTCGTGGTGGTTGTCTCACAGGACCTTGTCATTCTGGTGCAGAGTTACACGGTTTTCTTGCATACCTGATGAAGTGTACAATTACGTCTCATCCCTACACTATATATGGATATAAAGGGAAACAAGTTAGAGATAATATTCATAGCTATGACTTAGTCAATGCTTTTTACCACTTTTATCTCAACCCCAGGTGTGGAGAAGTTTACAACATAGGTGGTTCGCGTCATAGCAATTGTTCTATGTTAGAGGCGATCGCCATTTGTGAAAACTTGTCAGGCAAGAAGCTACATTATCAATACACTGATAACAACCGTTCCGGCGATCACATTTGGTACATTTCCGATGTCCAAAAGTTTAAGTCTCACTATCCCCAGTGGGATTATACATATAATATTCGAGATATCCTTGAGGATATCTACCATGCCCAAGTAGATAGATTGGCTGTTAGCGCGAAGGCGTCTTAAGGACTAAAAGTTAATCTTAAATTTGTAGAGTGTATGAATTTTTTAATACAATCTGTGTTTTTGATGTGCTTAATGCATCCTACAAATTTAAGATTCACTGTCTCAATTACGTATTTGTATTAGTACCAGCGAAGTGAGGAAAATTTTGTGACACTGCCAGAATTAAGTTTACTACTCATGTCAGTCCTAGCAAGTGTTGCAGGACAGTTCTTCTTAAAATTAGGTGCAACCAAGTTAGGAAGGGTAAGTGTTGATAATGCAGTGAGTCATATCCTGAGTCTTATGACAATACCTGAATTGTTAGTAGGACTAACCAGCTATGCTTTGGGTGCTTTAGCTTATATTTTGCTTTTGACTAGAGTCAACCTCAGCATAGCTGGTCCATCTATATCCTTAGTCTATGTTTTTTCAGTCTTGTTGGGTTACTTTATCTTCAAAGAAGCCATTCCCGTGACTCGTTTAGTAGGTTTGAGCTTAATTATTTGCGGTGTGATATTGGTTGTTTGGCAAAAGTAAGTCAATTTAAACCAAGATAAAAGAGGTTTATCAAAAGATTGGCTTAGATGCTTGGACAAACATCTGTGTTCCTAAAAACTGCCAAGCAAAAGGAATTTTTAAATATATCTTGAGAAGCATAGGTGAGGAAGGTCTACCTTTAGTTGAAAAGGGCAAAAACCTAGGAATTAATTGCTTGATTTCAAAGCCTACTGCTTTCAGTACTTCAGCAAGCGAAAGATGAGTAATTGGTAGATGATGATCTATATAGTCATAGTACTCCTTATATGAGTATTTAAAATTAGGTTGAATAATCAAAAGCGATCCACCAGGATTAAGATGCTTATAGCAAAATCCTAGAACATCCATCAGCTCTTCTTTACTCTGCAAATGCTCAAAAAAGTTAGAAACAAAAATTTGGTCGAATTGTTGATTCAATAATTTTGTTTGCTTACAGTCTAAAATATTAATATTAAGTACATTGACATCTGAATTGGCAAATTTTTTAGAATCAGGATTTAAATCAATTAAATATTTTTCCTTGGCTCGAATTTGATTGATAAACTCACAATATCCACCAGCAATATCCAGAACAGTAGAGTTTTTGCCCACGTACTCTTGTAAAAAAGATTCAATAAAAACTTTCCAAAGCTTCTTCTTAACTTGTCTTTCTCTTCTGTCAAAGCGATTAGAGTATAGCTTTGCTAAATATTCTTCTTGCTGCATAGAATTTTAGGAAACGACTTAATACTTAAATTTACTTTTTATAAAAAAATACACAAACAGTTTCCCCAAATCAAAATAGAAACTACTCTTAGATTTCTGTCCCTATTGCCAACCGTACTCCCCAAAATAATATTAATAACGCAATAGCAAGCCAGTCTCTTCTTCTTAACCGTAAATCGTGCCATCGCACTTGATGCTGATTAGGACTGGTAAAACCCCTGACCATCATTGCATTAGCCATTTGCTCTGCTCGTAGTAGCAAATTTTCTAAAAGTTTCTCCGCTACCATCATCCAAACTTTTACTGCTCCCTTTAATCCTAATTTTTTCCAATTAATTGCTCTGGTCATAATGGAGCGAATTAAGTTCTGAATTTCTTCCAAAACAAGGGGAATAAATCTTAAAGATAAAGTTAAAGTCAAAGTCACTTCTGTAACAGGTACATTCAACCTTCGTAGGGGTTGCATTAAGCTTTCGATCGCCGCCGTGATTTCTTCTGGTGCAGTTGTCAGCAAATACAAGTTAGCACTGTAAATCAGAGTAAACACCATTGCGCTGACACTTATTGCCAAATCTAAAGAACGGCGAGTGATTCTCACAGGTCCTTGGTCAAACAGCACATACCTATAGTCTTGCTTTTTTCCTACAGGTAGAGGTGAAACTGTTGAAGGTGTTGCGGTTGGTGTTGCAATCGATACCTTTTGGTTTGTTTGTTCCTGAGCAGGTAAGCGTGGATAGTAACTTATTGCGTACCCATCAGGACTAATCGCTAAAATCACTAAAACAAAAAAGCACAGCGTTAGCAACCAACCCATTTGCTGCTGCCAAACTCGTTGTGGAATCCATGATATGAACGTGACCAGAATCAACAGCACTACCAGTAGCACGCGCCACAAGTTATTAGCAAATAAATAGGTTGTCAGAAAACTCATCAACCAGATAAACTTAACTCGCGGATCTAATCTATGTAGCCAAGTTTGTGGTTGTTCTAAGTAAAGACCGAGAGGTAGCGATCGCAGTAAATCCATTTTGGAATTATGAATTATGAGTTATGAATTATGAATTATGAATTATGGAAACATAATTCATAACTCCTAAATTTTAGATGCGGGTGGCTCGGTTGGCATTGGAAGATTCCACTTCACGAGCTTTCTTACTCCGCCATAGTATGCGGATAGGAGTTCCCTGGAAACCCAGATGCTGCCGAAACTGTCGCTCAATGTAACGACGGTAGTTGTCATTAAAGCGTTTGGCGTCATTGACAAACAATGCTATTGTAGGCGGTTGACTGCTGACTTGTGTACCATAATAAATTTTACCTTGGCGTCCTGCACGAGAGACGGACGGAGTATGCCAGCCAACTGCTTCTTCCAAGACTTCGTTAATGACGGCTGTGCTGACACGACGTTTGTGTGATTCTGCCGCCCTACCTACCAGCTCTAAAATCTTTTCGACTCTTTGCCCAGTCAAAGCACTGACAAAGATGATTTCTGCCCACTCAGTAAAATGTAACCTTTCTTGGAGATGTTTTTCGTAATCGTAAATTGTATGAGAGTCTTTTTCAATCGCGTCCCATTTATTTACCACAAGGACACAAGCTCGACCTTCTTCAATAATCCGCCCAGCTAATTTTTGGTCTTGGTCAGTGACGCCATCTACGGCATCTATCACCAATAAAACCACATCCGCCCGACGAATTGCTTTAAAAGCACGATTAATGCTAAAGAATTCTGGTCCGTAATCAACGTTTTTCTTTTTGCGGATACCAGCCGTGTCAATCAAACGATAGGTTTGTCCACTGCGTTCAATCATGGTATCAATTGCATCCCGTGTTGTTCCAGATATTGGACTGACAATTGCCCTCTGTTCCCCAACAAAAGCATTCAACAGACTGGATTTCCCAACATTTGGACGCCCCACAATTGCCACTTTAATTTCATTGGTTTCTGGGATGTCTTCTGTAGCAGGGAGGTAGTTTACCAAAGCATCAAGTAAATCTCCTGTGCCACTGCCATGAATAGCGGAAATAGCAAAAGGTTCCCCCAATCCCAATTCCCAAAATTCTACAGCTTGAATTAAACCTTGCTCTGGAGATTCACATTTATTAACCGCGAGTAGAACAGGGACTGGTTGTTGTCGCAACCACTCGGCAATTTCTTCATCCGCAGGTGTTGGTCCTGTTTGACCATCTACCGCAAAAATAGCAACACTTGCTTCATTTAGAGCTGCCATCGCTTGTTGACGAATCAGTGGTAGAAATTCTGTCTCATCATTAAAGACCAAACCACCAGTGTCTACGACCAGGAAATCGCGATCGCGCCAGTAAGCTTGTTTGTAAGTGCGATCTCGTGTCACTCCTGGTTCATCATGAACGATAGCAGATTGTTCACCGGCAAGGCGATTGACCAAAGTAGACTTGCCCACATTTGGGCGACCAATAATAGCAACAATAGGAAGACCCATAAACAGATACAGAATAAAAATATTCCAAATCTCTATTTTAGCGATTTGGAGCGAGGTAAAGAGTTTTTCAATTGGTATGAGAAACCCGGTTTCTCCAAGAAACCGGGTTTCTAACTTTTGCAAATCCTACACAGTATTGACATTCACCCTACTAACGAGCAGGGGTTTTCACTTGACGTGCCATGTCTAAGAAAGGATTCATGTTCGCGCCGGGACGCCGACGACCGTTATTGGTGCTGGGTACGGCGAGATATTGGGGTGCAAAAGTGGTTTCCTTCGGTTGCTCTTGAATTACTTTTGCTGCATCAGCTTTTGCATTTTTAGCAGGTTCTGGCCTAACTCCATTAGCAGTTTGCACCAGTTCCACCTTAGCAGGTTCTGGCTTAGTCGTTGGTGCAGCCTCTTGAGTCCCATTTGTCTTTGCTGAAGCTGTAGCAGTAACGGTTTCGGTTGCTGTCTTTTCGTTTGCTGCTGGCTGCTTCGCTAGTTCTTTTGCTGGTGCTTTAGCTGCTGCTAGTTCTTTTGCTGGTGCTTTAGCTGTCTGTTGCGCCTTTTCTTCAGAGGATTCATCAAGTTCCAAGTAATAGTCACCTTTCTTTCCTCCGAAAAGCCCAATGAAGAAATTCAAGATTCCACTGATTAAATTTTTGATAAAACCGAACATTACAATCTCTCCTGCCTTATTTATCTGGTTTTTGACCGCAATCCTTAAAAAATCAAGGAATATTGTTACTTTTTATTAAGACACACTATTTCCCTACTTCGTCCGTCCTACCAATTTTGGTTACAGCCTCCGTAGGTTTATTTCTTAACAATGTTGCTGCGAAAGCACAGGGCTAATGCTCTTAACTCTTGCTCTGGTTGCACTCGCAACCTATATACAGTCAGACTTAATTATTAAATTTTACTGTATCTGTGGGCAATATTTTGAGTAATTGCTTAACAAAACTTAACTATTACTTTTTCAGGAGGGAGTGACTCACAAGGGTATGGTGCAATACTTGACAAAATTAGATGGTAAGACTAGATGAGTGAAACAATTTTGCCGATGAACAACATTAAACAACAACGAAATCCTGTGTTACTGGTACATGGCATATTTGACACGGGTCGAGTTTTCGATAAAATGATTCCCTATCTAAAACAAAGGGGTTGGATTTTATATGACCTGGATCTAGTTCCTAACAGTGGTCGTATCGGTCTTGATGAATTGGCACAGCAAGTTGCCAATTATATTGATGCGACTTTTGACCCAGAACAACCCATTGATTTAGTTGGCTTCAGTATGGGTGGTATCGTTAGTCGATATTATGTCCAACGCCTAGGAGGCATAAACCGCGTACAGAGATTTGTGACCATCTCCTCTCCCCACCACGGAACTTGGATTGCTTTCTGTAACCGAGGTCTTGGTTGTATTCAGATGCGTCCGGACAGTGCTTTATTGCAAGATTTGAATCAGGATGTGGAAGTACTCAAACAATTAAATTTTACCTCTATTTGGACACCATACGATTTGATGATTGTTCCTGCCAATAGTTCGCAAATGCCTGTGGGACGAAATGCGATCGTCCCAGTCTTAAATCATGCTTGGATGCTGACCGATTCAAGAAGTCTAGCTGCGGTAGCAGAAGCATTGGCAATACCAGTACAACGCGATCGCAAAGCGCCTACAGTTAATGCGGTTCCCCAATTTGAGTGTATTCAGCACTTCCAAAAATCGCCTCTGGATAGCGGTAATACTTAAACTCCATTAAATTGTAAAAAGGATCTTCAAGAAAAAAAGTGCGATGTTCCAAGGGAGAACCGACAAAGCGGTTTTTGGGTTCTTGCCTAAATGGTAGCTGTCGTTGTTGCGCCCTTGCAAGTAAATCTTCCCAATCATTTTCTATTGTAAAGACTATCCCAAAGTGTCTTGGGTATATACCCCTCTGACGTGTCAGAGATTCTTTTGTAACATGAGCTACCAATTGATGCCCGTAAAGATTGAGAATGAGAGCATTGTGGTTTTCTCGACCGGGGATGCAACCCAAACCATCAACGTAATACGTTTTGGTTTGAACAATGTCTGTCACAGGAAAGGCAAGATGAAATAAAAGGCGATTCATTCTAAAGCTATCCTAACTGTCAACTGCCCCACCCACCACAAGGGGATGGAGTTTTCTTGGCGAATTTTATAAATTTTCTGAGTAGGGCTTATATTTTCTCAGTGTTTCTACTAGCTTAACAGAAAGCTACTCAGTCTAATTTACGTAGTACAGTTATATATCTTATTTTTTGATACAAATAATGCATCCCACTAGTATTTTTACTGAAAGAATATGTTTATTCTCATAACAAAAAATAGATAAAATTACCCTTCTTAAAAGAAGGTGAAGTAGAGATATAAAGAAGTAACATTCAATACACAATGGTTCCGTTTCTTAAGGCTGTGTTTGAAAGTTGATATGTTTTGTACGGGAATAAATTGAGATGAGTGATTTAGCTAGAATCTACTAGCTATAAGTTTAAGGCTCTTAGCTGAAAGCTGACCGCTCAAAGTATATTTACAAGAACGGATACGGAACCAATTAATCATTTATGTGTTAACAGGAAGTCATGACCGTAAACTTATTTGATGCCAATTACTATAAAGCTGCCAACCCCGATTTAGTAGCAGCTGGTATTACAACAAATGACCAATTACTTTCACACTTTCAAGTCAATGGTCTTGTAGAAGGACGGTCATTTTCTGCGTTTGTCAATCTCAATTTTTACCGTGCTAGCAATAGTGATTTAGCTCGGTTGGACAATCGACAGTTATTCGATCATTTGCAACAATACGGAGTTGCAGAAGGGCGGCGTTTTTCGTCATTTTTTGACGCTAGCTTCTACCGTACTAGCAACAGCGACTTAATAAACATGGATAACACGCAGCTGTTTGAGCATCTGCAAAAGCACGGTATTGCAGAAGGAAGGCGTTTTTCCCAGTTTGCTGACCTTTCTTTCTACCGAAACAGCAATAAAGATTTAGCAGGCTTCGACAATCAGCAACTTTTGCAACACTTACAAATCCATGGTCTTAAAGAAAACCGCCAATTTTCTCAGTTCTTCGATGCTAAATACTACAGTGCGAATAATTCAGATTTAACTGGTTTTGACTCTGAGAGATTACTAGAACACTTTGAAATTTATGGTTTGAATGAATCCCGTAAATTTAGCCAAACTCTAGATATCAATTATTACCGTAATCTCAATAGCGATTTACAAACTTTCAACAACAAGCAACTATACGAGCATTTCCAACTTCACGGTCTAAATGAGGGACGTGTAGCGTCATCTATGTTCAACGTCAAGGTTTACCTTGCCAATAATTCCGACTTGACAGCGGCTGGATTTAGCAATCAACAAGCATACACCCACTTTCTTGTCTTAGGACAAAGCGAAGGACGTCTCGGGGCTGACTATGCTGGTAACACTAGAGATACAGGGAGAATTGTGACTCAAAACCGAGGTACTATCTCTTTCAGTGATTACCTAGACAGTAGCGATTCTGTAGATTACTATCGTATCGTTTTACCCTATGCCACAAATGCTACTATCAAAGTTGATAATTTAAATGGAAATGCGGATTTAAAAATCTTTGATTCTAACGGTAATATTGTTGCAAATAGCTCCAATACAGGCAGTACAGCAGAAACAATTGATGGTACCCTTGGCTTTGGCACCTACTATGTAGAGGTATCGTCAGTTAATGGTGCTAACACTTTCTATAACGTAACATTCTCTACAGTATCACCATTAAGTAACGCTACCACTCTCAATATCAATTCTTCCACCACTGGTGACGTATCGACTACACAATTTCAAAACTTTTACCGCTTTAACTTGAATGAAAGCACTACTGTCAACGCAGTACTTAATGGTTTGAGCGCCGATGGGAATTTAAAGTTGATTTGGGACATCAATAAGAATGGAGAATTTGATAGTGAAGATGAATCCTTCTCTTCAGACCTTCAGGGTGTAACTTCAGAACAACTCAAGAGTTTATTACCTGCGAGTAACAACTACTATATTTGGGTAGGAGCATCTAGTTCAAGTCCAGTCAATTACACACTGAATTTATCGACAGAACAATCTAAAGCACTTGAGTACTACAACGGCTCAACCTTACCAGGTACTGCACCAGGCTCGTCTTTTCTACGATTCAATGGCAGTTCTGTGTACGATGGGACTGAAACAACTAATGGTGACACCACGAATTTAGTCACTACTATGACAGGAACGGCTGGGTACAGTGGAGTATACCCTATAGTTGAATTTAACCGCTCTCGTGGCTTTTCAGTTCGTTTCCAAGTCAAGATTAATAGTGAAAGCCACGCAGGAGATATTAACGGTGACAGCATAGCTGATTCCGCTGGGTTCAACCTGACGGCTGTCACAAGCGATCGCAAAGCAATTGAACTGGGCTTCTGGAATAATGAAATCTGGGCGAAAGACTTTAACAGTGGTTCTAGTGGTGGTTTGCTGACTCACAGCACGGTCGAGCGAGCGACACACGATACAACTATCCTTACTAATTACGAACTATCAGTTCTTGGTAACACCTATCAACTATTTGCTAACGGAAATGTTGTTTTAACAGGAAAATTGCGAGACTATTCAGCGTTGGGTGGAGTTTACAGTATAGGTTCATCAGCCGATAGTGAGAATGACTACCTATTCCTGGGTGATAACAGCAGTTTTGCAAAGGCTGCTGTTGATTTTAAATTCATTTCTGCTACACCAGAACCTACACTCTTGGCATCATAGACTGGCTGAAGTACATTTTATCCCACATTCCGCACTCAAAGTCTGTAAATTTGAAAACCCTGCAAAAGCAGGGTTTTTTGCAATTGACTAAATATTAGATTGTTGTCTTTGATACAATGACCAGTACAAACCCTTTTGTTGCAAGAGTTCTGGATGAGTTCCTCGTTCAGCAATAACACCCTTCTCTAGCACTAGTATAAGATCGGCACGCTTGAGGGGGGCGAAACGGTGGGCTATAAGAAACACAGTACGGTTTGCGGAAATTTTTTGTAGGTTTTGCAGCACCTGCTGTTCTGTTTCACTATCCAAAGCACTGGTTGCTTCATCCAAAATGAGAATTGGCGCTTGAGATAAAAATAACCTTGCTAAAGCAATACGTTGACGCTGTCCACCAGATAATGCTGTACCTCTTTCGCCAACATTTGTTTCATAACCGTGGGGTAGTTCACTGATAAAATCGTGAGCTACGGCAAGTCTAGCAGCTTCTACAACTTGTTCTGCGGTAATATCGGGATTACCCAAAGTGATGTTCTCTAAGATCGAACCATTGAATAAAAAGTCTTCTTGAAGAACAACACCTATTTGTTGGCGCAGGGAGGCTAAATCGGCACTTTTGATATCAAAACCATCGATAAGAATGCGTCCTGATTCAATTTGATAAAGGCGTTGCAGGAGTTTAGAAAGAGTGCTTTTACCAGAACCACTGCGTCCTACAATACCAACAAATTGTCCAGGTTGTACACTGAAGGAGATTCCACGCACCACAGGTTCAGTGTTTGAACGGTAGCGGAAGAAGACTTGGTCAAAGGTCACCTGACCTTTAAGGGATGGTAAAACTAAACCAGTTCCCGGTTCCGCTTCTGGGGCAACATTTAGGATATCACCAATGCGGTCTACGGAAAGTAGGACTTGCTGTAAATTTTGCCACAACTGCACTAAGCGTAAAAGCGGTGCGGTGACTCTTCCGGAAAGCATTTGGAAGGCGACTAATTGACCGATGGTGAGTTGATGGTCGATCACTAACTTGGCTCCAAACCAGAGAATTAGCAAGTTGGAAAAATTAGTGAGGAAATCACCAATATTGCTACTGATGTTAGAAGTGGTGGAGGCTTTGAAACCCGTGCGGATAAAGCGAGCAAATAATCCTTCCCAACGGGTACGTGCTATCGGTTCTGCTGCATGGGCTTTAACTGAGTGAATTCCTGTGACTGTTTCCACAAGGAATGACTGGCTATCCGCACTGCGATTAAACGTTTCGTTCAGCCAGTTACGGAGAATGGGAGTTGCAATCAGCGTTAACGTAGCAAATAAGGGAAGTACTGCTAAGGCGACAAAGGTCAACGGAATATTGTAATAGAACATTAATGCCAGGTAAACCACAGCAAAGATGCTATCTAACACCACTGTTAATGCTGTACCTGTTAAAAACTGGCGAATTTGTTCTAGTTCTTGAACCCGTGCTACCGTATCTCCCACTCGTCGCGCCTCAAAATAAGCCAATGGTAAGCGCATCAAGTGGCGAAATAACTGTGCTGATAAACTCAAATCTAGACGACGAGCAGTATGGGTAAAAATAAATAATCGTAGGATTCCAAGTATTGCTTCAAAGACTGATACTAGTAGGAGTGCTATTGCCATGACATCAAGAGTTGGTAAACTCTCCTGCACCATGACTTTATCAATAATGACTTGGGTAATCAGGGGTGTTGCTAATCCCAACAGTTGCAATGTAAAAGACGCCAGTAGCACTTCGCTTAACAATCCTTTATATTGCCAAACTGCTGGCATAAACCAATTTAGGTTAAACTTTTCTTGCTTTTGGATCAGCTCTACTTGCCACAGTTGTCCATCCCAAGATGTTTCAACGACCGACTTTGGTAAACTTTCACAAGTGCGATCGCCATTGAGAGGATTAGCAATAATCAGGCGATCGCCTTTCACCGCATACGCCACTACCCAATGAGGAGTGCTCGAAGACTCAGAATTCCACAATAGTAAAGCGGGAAATGAGAGTTGTCGCAAATCTCCCCAACTGACTTGCAAACGCCGCAGTACAAATCCTAACTTTTCTGCAGTTTCTACCAAATTTTTTGGACGTTGTCCTCGCAGTTGTCTTTGTACCCATTCCAGTTGAACAGGATTGTCCAACTGTTGCGCTACCATTGTTAAGCACGCCGCCCCCGTATTCCAACTAGACACAAAGGGATAAGTGGATACAAAATTGGCAGAAGAGGACAATGAGGACAATGGGGAAGTGATGGTAGAATTTTGTCTTTCTTTATCTCCCCCTGCTTCCTCTGCTCCCCTACTCCCTCTGCTTCCCTGTTCCCCCTCCTCTTCAGTTCCTCGCCAAAACTCCTCTAATTGTGGGGTCGAAATTTCTGCCCATACTGCTGTATTCCACCGCACCACCACCACTTCTTTACTTGCTGCTACAGCTTTACAATCCACAGAAAACTTTTGTAAGTCTCCGAACCATTCTCCTGGCTGTAAAGTTGCTATAGGCTGACTAAATCCTTCTTCTCGCAGGCGAACTTTTCCAGAAATAATTAGGAAATGAAAACCTCCTGAATCTGGTGACCAAATTTTTTCTCCTAAAGTGTAACCAAGAGTTTCCGACACCTCTTGCAGTCGGCTTTTTTGGTCAGAAGTTAACCAGCACAATGGTGGCTGATTCCAAGGTATTGAAGCTTGCACACTATTTTGTATAGATTCATCACCTAGAATTTTTAATTCACTTGGAGTTTTACCGTTAACTTTTGAATTTTCTCTGCTAGCCATTTCTCAAATAACTCATTTTGTAGTGCTTGCTTTAGTTGAGTATCTTCTAACGACGCTGGCAGAAATTGTTCTACACGAAACAATCCATACCGTTGTTCAAGTTCTATTGGTCCTACCACTTGTCCGGGACTAGCTACATCAATTGCTGCTCTGAGTTTATCTGGCATTGTTCCTCGACTCACAGGTCCCATCATACCGTTAACAACTCGGTCATCTGCTAGCGAGTACTCTCGGGCTAATTGCTCAAAGCTTGCACCTTCGTCGATTTGGGTTTGTAGTTCTTCAGCTAGTTCCCGGTTATCAACAATGATTCGAGATACTACTACCCGATCTAGATAAATTTTCCGCTCAATGAAGTATTCTTGTAGCTTTGGTTCAGTCACTACAGCTTTTAGTTTTTCTATCTTAAACCCTGAGGCAACTGTTGAGTGAAAGATATCATAATCTGTGCCATTATTCTGTAACCATTCTTGAAAACTTTTGGGGTCTGTTAGTTGATTTTTTAACCGAAAATCAATTATTGCCTGTTCTGTTAAAGCAGGACTAATACTTATATCTTCTCGGTTACTTATTTCTTCTTCAATAACGTGCTGACGGAGAATATCTCCTATAAATTGTCCCAATTTTCCAGAGGCTTGCAAATATTTTACTGCTTGTCTAATAGAAAGAGGGGTGTCATCTATCATCAAAAATGATGGAAATTCCATAATTTTAATTACAAGAAAAAACTACAGAAAATATACAACCATAGATCGAACAAGATTGCCGAGCGTTAGCTGACATTTTCTGGCAAATATGATAAAGCAATTTTAGGCAGTGGTAGGTCAGAATGGCAACTAAACGCAAAAAACAAAGGGTGTAGGGTGTAGGGTGACCGGGTGTAGGGGAAGGAGGTGTTTGTTGCATTCATAATGGGGGGGTTGCGGACGTGAGTGCGTGTTGCAGGCGATCGCTACCCGTACACCGCTTTCAAGAAAGATTTGGAAAATACTTAAAATTTTGTTAAGAAATAATTAAGCCACTGTGTTTGCCCACACCCAAGCAAATAACATAGCAGCGATCGCGCCAATTAATGTGTTCAAAATATTCACCAATTCATTAGTTAACCAGCTAAAGCGAGATTGTAGTGTTGCTCCAATCACACTTTCCAAAGTAGTAGCAATCAACGCTGCTAGCACACACCACAGTATACCCAGTAAATCTACTAAACCTACTCCCCAGCCTATGAGTGCTTGAGCAAGCGATGCTACCACACCCGCTACAGTTCCCTCCAAGCTTACCGCCCCTTCAGTTCCCCGTGGTACTGGTTGCAATGTGGTAATCAGAAAAGTACGTTGACCGTAAGCCTTACCCACCTCACTAGCACAAGTATCAGATAGTTTGGTACTGAAACTAGCGACATAACCTAGCAGAAGGAGGGGGAGAAGGGGAGAGGGGGAG
>JAWQFQ010000032.1:26191-62305 GCA_035967975.1 Scytonema sp. PMC 1070.18 | reverse complement strand
GGGAATTATGAATTATGAATTATGAATTATGAATTATGAATTATGAATTATGAATTATGAATTCATACTCATTCAATTCTGGCATTGATGCCTTGTGCTTGTAGCTGTTGCAACAGCTGTTGTGCTTTTTCTTTAGTTTTGAGTGCGCCCAGATAAATCACGGTACCATCGTTTGATAGATAAGCATCGCTTACTACCCGTTGCGCTGACGCAAGAGCGTTATTACCTTTATTATCTGTAATCACGTGATAAAACCCATCTGCTGAGGGTTTTATTTCTGCATTTGGTGTTTGTTTCGGAGTTGGTGATTTTGCTGGAGTCGTTGGTTTCTGAGAAACAGATGGAGGAGTTTGGGTTGGTAAGGCGCTCTCTGGAAGTAAAACTGGTTCTGGCGGTAGGACTGTGGAATTTGTAGTGGTGTTTTGAGTTGGAACCTGATTTGGTGGAACTGTCGGCATTTGCTTGGGTTTTGGTGTTAAAGTAACCACGTCATTTGGATCTCTGACCTCTGGAAATTCATCCGTGGCTAAATTGGGATACTTAGGTATGGGTGTGAGTGTTGGTTCTGCAACAGATGTCGGTGTATTCGTCTGGTTCCCAGAATTTTCTGCGAGTGTCGGCTCAGTTTTTTTGAATAAACCACTGAAATTTAAATTTGCCAAGCTGTTGGGATTAAATACCACGTAACCCAAAGTGAGACTTGCTAATAGTAGCAGGAGCATCGAACCTATACCCAAAGGTGATAGCAAACTATCGTTAGAATGAGTGATTGGCTTTTTGTCCTGAGGTTCTTCCTCCGTTAAACTTCGCAGTAGTGCTTCGGATGACTCAAGGTAGTCCTCTGGCTGTGTGCGGTTATCGTCTGTAGTTTTAGCTGTATCCTTAATATATTCATGACTATTATCTGTTTCTATCCCACTGTGAATGATACTGACATAACTTGATGTCGATGTTGTTTTCTTAACAGAATCATCTAGGATAGACTCTCCTTGCGCCTCTGTTTTTGGAGAAACTGGTGTGGAAGCGCTGTGCATAGCTTCTCGTTGCGGCGTTTCCTCTGTTGTTGATACTGTTACCTTCTGCTGATTTTCTGGGACATATTGTGGTGGTGTGTGAATTTTTGTGTCTGGAACAGAAAGTTCTTCCTGTTCCAATGTACGTGGCATAGCTGTTGCTGTTACTAATCCAAAATTTTGTAACTGGCTCTCAATATTGTCTTCTACACTTTCGTTTACAAGTGGTTGGTGCTCTGTTGTACCCGCAGAGACTGGCTGCTGGGGGTGAGTTATGATAAATCCACCAACACGGGGTTGGCTCAAGTTTTTATATCCATTTCTTGTGCGTCTGTATCGGGCTAACTCTTGATCTAGTTGTACTTCTAAACTCGCAAGTGCTGCTACTAGTGCTGGTTTTAACCTATACGGTTTGGAAAATTGAGCACCCGCATCTACCAGGGGGTTTTGACTCATTGCCTGTCTGCCTCAAACCTAAACTGCCGAAATCTCAAAGCTAATAGAATCCGCTTGTGGTGCGATCGCTAAAAAGGCGATCGCCAGTGGCTGAAAACTGATATCTAGTATAAAATATATCTTGGTTCAATCAAGCGCGAAAAAATCGTATGTATCAGGATAAAATGTGAAGGATAAAATATAAAGTATGAAGTACAGAGACCTCAAGACCGAACAATCCTGGAGGATGCTGGACATAGCACCTCGCGATCGTCAGGAAGCTCATGTAACGACATTCTAAAGAATCCTTTACCCGTCATCGTTCATCCTCTATAATCTTTTGTTCATTTTTGCCAAGGTTGGCATGATGTCGTTTAAATCTATTAATGATATTTTAAGTGTTCTTGAAGCTCAAGCTAAATGGCAAGAGCAACCATTTCAACGCTTGCTGAAATGTTGGACGGAAATAGTCGGGACAAAAGTAGCAAATTATACACGTCCCTTATCGATTCAACGCAATGTTTTGTGGGTGGCTACTCCTAGTGCTGCTTGGGCGCAAAACCTGACTTTTGAGCGCAAGCGCCTGCTTTTAAAGTTGAATGAAATGTTGTCACTAAATTTAGTAGATATTCATTTTTCTACAGCCGGATGGCAACTGCCTAAAAACTCCGACAACAGACAACAAAGATTGTTGCCACAAGAACATCCTAGCTACTTAGGTGATGTAAATCTTTCCAATCAAGATATTTCGCTATCCTCTCAGGACGTTCATGAGACTTTCCAACACTGGGCGAAGATTGTGCAGGAGCGATCGCATAACTTACCCCTTTGTCCCTCTTGTCACTGTCCAACTCCACAGGGTGAACTTCAGCGTTGGGGTATTTGTTCTTTGTGTGCGGCGAAGAAATTTTGAATAGGGTGTAGGGTGTAGGGTGTAGGGTGTAGGGGCGTTGGCGGAGCCTTCCCGCAGGGTACGGTTGTTCGCCCAGAGCAAGGTTGTAGGGGAAAATATAAGATTTTCTTAACAAATTTATTGTAGCGGTGGGCGTTGCCCACCCTACAGCTAGGTTCTAGCTTATCAGTAGATGCAACTTATCCACTACAGCATTGACGATACCATGTGTAATAGGCAGGCTATCAATGACCATACCTAGACACAACAACATCATGTAGGAGATGGAATAGAGAAACAATCCTTTCGCGGTTGCACGGTCTTCTGGATTGTGTAATAGTTCCCAGGCTTTGTGTATAAAAATTCCACCCAACCACAAAGCAATTCCTGCATAGACGATTCCACATTGTTGGAACGGATAAACCAGCAATAGTGTTGCTACAACGGTAATTAGGGTATAATACCATATTTGCTTCACTGTTGGTTCAGTTCCAACAATAACTGGTAACATTGGGACGCCGACCTTTGCATAGTCATCCCGAATCATCAAAGCGAGTGACCAAAAGTGAGGCGGTGTCCACAGGAAGACAATCGCAAAGATTAGCCACGCTCCCCAGGTTAATGTTCCAGTTACAGCTGCCCCACCCACTAACGCAGGAATTGCACCTGCAGCCCCTCCAATCACGATGTTTTGAGTACTGTGCCGCTTGAGCATATGTGTATAAATAATTACATAAAACACAATACCAGACATCGCTAGCAGGGCAGCAATTAGGTTGGCAAAGACAGAAAGTAATGTGAAGGAGATGACAGCAAGTGCGATCGCGAAAATGAGAGCATCACGCGGTTGTACTTTACCTGAAGGTAAAGGACGGTGACGGGTCCGCTCCATGTCGTAATCAATATCTCGGTCATAAACACAGTTAATGACTTGAGCACTAGCAGCTGCCAAAGTGCCACCAGTAAGTGTGACTAATAACAGCAACGGGTCTACCTGTCCCTGCGCTGCAATCCACATACTTCCAGCTGTGGTAATCAGTAACAAAGGAATAATTCTGGGCTTTGTGAGCTGGTAGTAGCTTTGAATAACGTCAAAAAACGTTTCGTGGTGGCGAGAGACGTTAGTCTCAATCATTGTGGCACTAATTCCTTTTGTTTCAACAATTTATACGCTTTCCCATGCGTATGCTCAGAGTTTACTAACAACTCACGAAAAAATTCCCAATCTCCAGTCCAAAATACAATCAATTCGAGCCAGTCATAGCTTCGCTTGTAGCAGCTGCTTTGAGATTTCCTGGGTTAGCGTTGCCGAACGCGGCTATTCACCCAGTCTCGCAGTGCTAACGTTGTGAAAACTACTAACGTACCCAATAAAGCAGCTCCCACGGCTTGATGAGAGACGGTGAGTGGCTCGACTTGAAGATGCAACTTGAATGTTGCTACTCCTAACAGGAGTTGTAGAAGCAGTAAACCACCTGCTATATTTGCCAGTCTTCGCAACACTGGGTGCAAAGCTGGTGTTCGCCAGGAGAAAAAGACGACTGCCAAGGTTGCGACTGTTGGAGGCACAATGCCGATAAGATGGCTGTACATAACAGCACAAAGTTGAGATCCACCAAAGCATTGATGTAGAGCCCAGCGAGACCCGACCAAAGCACCGAGTATACTTTGCAGATATGTCAAGATGGATGCTGTTAAACCCACCCAAGGTAAATTTCTGACAGTCCCAGTTCCTTGGTAGGGAGTCAATGCAGTACCTATGACGAGTAGGGTGGTGAAAAATAACAGCGCCGTTCCCAAATGGGCGGTGACAATATCAAACCGTAACAGTTCTGTAACGGTCAATCCGCCTAGTACACCTTGGAAAATTATTAAAAACAAGGCAAATATGGATGCCCAGGGAAGCCATCTAGGTAGGGAGCGGCGGTACCACCAAGACATCCCAACGAGTGCGATCGCGCTGACACCAATCAAGGCAGCATCTAGCCTGTGAAACCACTCTAGGAAAACTTGAAAATTCATTTGCTTGGTTGGTACAAGTTCCCCATAGCACAGTGGCCAGTCAGGGCAAGCAAGACCAGCATTCATCACACGGGTGGCGCTGCCTATTGCCATCAAAATTAAGGTGGCGACACACATTCTCCACACCAAGCGACGAATTCGTTCCTGTGGCACCTGTTGAGGCGCAGCCGTAAGATTCTGTTGTTCTAGAACAAATTCGCTCATGAACGATACCTTCTGCCCATTGTTTAAGACCTATCTACGTTCCTACTTCCTTTTTGCGCCTCAGATGACTTATTAAAAAACCGCTAAGACGCCAAGGACGCAAAGAAAGAGAAAGAACAGGGTTGGTAATCTTAGACCACCGAATGGAGTATCTGTCAGTATCGACCCATCTCCACCTTAGCGTAATAGATTGGGATTGTAGATAGGCTCTCAATATACTTTGAAGCACTCTAGCTACTTTTAGTCTAAAGCTTTAGAGATTTTTCAAGTTGTGAGGAGTTGATTGCGATTTTAGGAAGCGGCAGGGAGTAGCAAGATAGACAGAAGCCAAAAAATTAATAAAAATTTTACACCTTTAAACCCCATGTCTTTAAGACTAGACTAGTGTAGTAAATGAGTAGGCTGCTCTGTCCAACGCAAGTAAAGTCATTAACTTGGTTAACCGTGAAAATTCCAAATTCAATCTGGACGTTACTCATAGGTATCCTGCTGACCCTAGTCAGCTTGTGGTACGGTCAGAATCATAATCTCTTGCCAACAGCAGCCTCTGAGGAAGCTCCCTTAGTGGACGGACTGTTTAACGCAATGATGACCGTATCCGTAGGTATATTTCTCCTCGTTGAAGGTGTTTTAATATACTCAACAATAAAGTATCGACGCCGTCAAGGTGACAATGCAGACGGACCGCCAGTGCATGGCAACATTCCCTTAGAAATTCTTTGGACAGCGATCCCCACTGTTATTGTCATCGGTATATCTCTTTACAGTTTTGATGTTTATAACGAAATGGGAGGCTTCAATCCTCACGATATTCATGAGGCTCCGATGACAGCGCCAGAAGCTATGAATATGCCTGGGGCAGCAATAGCCGCCACTTTAAGCGATACACCTCCCAGCACAGATGCCAACAGCAATCAGGCAAAAGCTGATGAGGCAATGGAAGACCCAGCAACGGCGGAGATTCGCAATGCCGACCAAATTCCGCAATTGCGTAATGCCCCTGGAGTAGGAAGTGTTGCTCCCACTATCGGACCGACTCCAGCAAATGAAGGCAAACCACCGTCTCTTAAGGTAAATGTGACAGGTTTGCAATACGCATGGATTTTTACCTATCCTGACACTGGTGTAACTACAGGCGAACTACATCTTCCCATAGGACGCGAAGTGGAATTAAATATCGCTGCTAATGATGTGATTCATGCCTTTTGGGTACCAGAGTTTCGCCTCAAACAAGATGCGATCCCCGGACGACAAACCGAACTTCGCCTTACACCAAGCAAAGAAGGCGAATATGCTTTAATCTGTGCTGAATTATGCGGTCCTTATCATGGCGCAATGAGAACGCAAATTGTTGTCCAAAAGCCAGAAGAGTTTGAGCAGTGGTTGCAAGAACAGGAAGAGGAAGTAGCCAGCACTGACGAGTTAAAGCAAGCGATCGCTGTCAATCCTGCTGAATTATCCCCTGCTGAATTTCTTGCTCCTTACACCCATGAAATGGGAATTCAGCCAGAAATGATACATCAACTCCACTAAAAAATAAGGAGTTAGTAGTTAGTGGTTAGTCGTTAGTAAAACCACCAAGAGCCGTTCTACAACTAACAACTAACAACTAACAACTAACAACTAACAAACAAGGAATTTTATGACACAAGCACAAGTGCAAGAACAAGCCAATGCCCCTGCTCGTGTTGAAGAACCGGGGGAGAGAAATTGGCGAGATTACTTTACCTTTAACACCGACCACAAGGTCATAGGAATTCAATACCTAGTTACCACCTTCATTTTCTACTGTATAGGTGGTGTTTTAGCGGACTTAGTTCGTACGGAACTACGGACTCCAGATGTGGATTTTGTGAGTCCGGAACTGTACAACGGCTTGTTTACGCTGCACGCCACAATCATGATTTTTTTGTGGATTGTGCCTGCGGGTGCGGGATTTGCTAACTTCCTGATTCCCTTGATGATTGGGGCAAAGGATATGGCATTCCCACGCCTCAATGCTCTTGCCTTTTGGATTATTCCTCCTGCAGGGCTTTTACTGATTGCTAGTTTGCTAGTGGGAGACGCACCGGATGCGGGTTGGACTTCTTACCCTCCCTTGAGTTTGGTAACAGGTCAAGTGGGTGAGGCTATCTGGATTATCAGCGTCCTCCTGTTAGGTACATCTTCGATTTTGGGGGCAATTAATTTCCTTGTCACCATCATCAAGATGCGTACTCCTGGTATGAGCTTCTATCAAATGCCCTTGTTCTGTTGGGCAATGTTTGCTACATCAGCACTGGTTCTAGTTTCTACACCAGTACTTGCCGCTGCTTTAATTCTGCTTTCCTTTGACTTAATTGCAGGAACGACTTTCTTTAACCCAACTGGCGGTGGCGATCCTGTTGTTTACCAGCATATGTTCTGGTTTTACTCCCACCCAGCGGTTTACATCATGATTTTGCCCTTCTTTGGGGTAATTTCTGAAGTGATTCCCGTTCATGCCCGCAAGCCGATTTTTGGTTATAAAGCTATTGCTTACTCCAGTTTGGCTATTAGCTTTTTGGGTCTCATCGTGTGGGCACACCACATGTTCACCAGTGGTATCCCCGGTTGGTTGCGGATGTTCTTCATGATTACCACCATGATTATTGCCGTACCTACTGGTATTAAGATTTTCAGTTGGTTGGGAACTCTCTGGGGTGGGAAACTTCATCTTGATCGCACTGCTTTACTGTTCGCAATCGGCTTTGTTGGTACCTTTGTGATTGGCGGAATCAGTGGTGTGATGCTGGCAGCGGTGCCATTTGATATTCACGTTCACGATACCTATTTTGTAGTCGCACACCTCCATTACGTACTGTTTGGCGGTAGCGTCTTAGGTATTTATGCAGCTTTCTACCACTGGTTCCCCAAAATGACAGGGAGGATGCTGAATGAATTTTGGGGTAAGGTTCACTTTGCCTTGACAATTGTTGGTCTCAATATGACCTTCTTGCCCATGCATAAGTTGGGAATGATGGGTATGAACCGACGCGTCGCACAATACGACCCCAAATTTGCATTGCTGAACGAAATTTGTACTTATGGTGCTTATCTGCTAGCAGTCTCGACCTTCCCCTTCATTATCAACGTGATTTGGAGTTGGATGTACGGACCAAAAGCAGGTAATAATCCTTGGAGAGCATTATCCCTTGAGTGGATGACGACTTCTCCACCAGCGATAGAGAATTTTGACAAACCTCCCGTTCTGGCTACCGGACCTTACGACTATGGTTTGGAAAACGCCAGAGAGGGTGTCCCTCTATCAAGTCCCGATCCAGTTTTGTCTGCCGGTACCAACTCCGTTTTACGTGCCGAGCCTGACGAACCATACCCCGCAATCGCCGCCGAAACAGAAGAACGCTAACAAACAATGAATTATGAATGATAAATCCTACAAGCTTTCTTCATTCATAATTCATAATTCATAATTCATAATTCATAATTCAACAGAAGATTCATGCAAAGTCAAACAATTGACCCAGCGAAGACTGCTCTTAATCATCACCACAGTGCAGCTGTATCAGAAGCTCATGAAGAACATCCAGACTTTCGTCTCTTTGGTCTGATTATGTTCTTAATCGCTGAAGGGATGATTTTTGTGGGTATGTTCGGAGTTTATTTAGCTTTCCGTTCTACAGTACCTGTTTGGCCTCCAGAAGGAACTCCGGAACTAGAACTCTTGCTACCGGGAATTAACACTATCATCCTGATTAGTAGCAGCTTTGTCATCCACAATGCTGATAGTGCTATCAAAAAGAATAATGTGGCAGGGATGCAACTCTGGATGGGGATTACTGCTGTGATGGGAATTATCTTCCTCGCAGGGCAAATGTATGAATATACTCATCTAGAATTTGGTCTGACTACCAATTTGTTTGCGAGTGCATTCTATGTATTGACCGGTTTCCACGGTTTACACGTCACTGTTGGTGTTTTGGCTATTCTGGCTGTGTTATGGCGATCGCGTACTAAAGGTCACTACAGTAACGAACATCACTTCGGTATTGAAGCTGCTGAAATTTACTGGCACTTCGTTGACGTGATTTGGATTATCCTCTTCGGTTTGTTGTATTTGCTTTAATTCTCACCTCCATTGACTTACTTTTTTGATTCGTGAGAATTGCGAAAATTCAGAAACATTTAGAAACCCGGTTTCTTCAAGAAACCGGGTTTCTCAGCTATAGTCTCAAAAACCTTACACGTTTGTCGGTGATCGCTGAGTAAGGTAAACAATCTTCATACAATTGGTGTAGCCTCAAATTTTCTATTTGGTGAGTTCCAAGTGTCCAGAGGGAAAAGAAACTACGCAAATTGTGTAGGTGCTACCCCCCCACAAAATAGCTACTAATCATGGCAGATGACGAGTATGTGTATTTTGATTGCTAGCTAATAAAATTACTTACTATTCGCCTAAAGATTTTTCTATTGCCCTTCTAATATACCTTTGATAAGGTATGCCCTCTTTTTTGGAAACTGTTTTTACCTTTTCTAGTAGTTCTTCAGAAACTCGCAAGTTTATAGTTTTGTCTTTGGGTTGAAATTCAAAACTAATGAATTTAAAGTTCTCTTCATGAATATAATCAGATAAATCCTCCTCTAACAAGTTTTCTGCCTCTTCGTCAGTGGTCATTTTAGGTAAAATTTTCTTCATATCTTTGTACCTCTTTTTCATGCATATAGCGAGCACTGATTGGTCTAATCAGTATCTCGTCTTGTTTTTTCCGGAAAGTAAAAGCAACAAAAATGTGTCTTCTGCTAGTTGACACACCTATGGCTAAAAATCTTTCCTCTGCCTCAGAATGCTTTATATCTGGAGCAATTGCGACTTTTGGATTAAAAAACAAAGTTTCAATTTCTTCTATTGAGACTCCATGTTTTTGACATTTGTCAATATTGCCATCATCCCAATCAAAACCAGATACTTTTTCAAGCATAACTCTAGTATATTTATTTGTATATACAAATGTCAATATAGCATTGCTAAAGACTTCCAAAAAAAAATAATTCTCCAAAAATCTCTTGTGGTACGTCTGTCTCAGACGTAACTGAACCTACTCCACAAGATGGAGAATTTATTTCTTAAAAATCCCTTAACACCCCACACCCCTATTACTGACCCAACCAAACATTGACTCTACGGTCAAACCCGCCTGTAGCAAGTTTCGTACCATCAGGACTAAAGGTAATACTACTGACCCAGTCAGTGTGTCCGTACACAGTGTTGAGTAATTCGCCTGTATTCAGATTCCAAATTTTAATCCCATCTCTTCCCGCACTTGCAAGGGTTTGTCCGTTGGGATTGATAGCGATCGCATTAACCCAGTTATTGTGTCCTCTAAGAGTACGGATGAGGTCTGTGGTGTTAGGGTTCCAAAGTTTAATGGTGTAGTCGCGGCTGGAACTTGCTAAGGCTGTTCCATCGGTCGTAAAGGCGAGCTTGGTGATAGCATCGGAATGGGCTTTTGGAATTGAACGAATGAATGTTCCAGAATTCAAATCCCACAACTTGATGACACCTTTGTTGTCTCCACTGGCTAAGGTTTGACCATCAGGACTAATCGCCAGAGTATATATATTGTTATCAAAGCGTGTTAGCGTTCCCAGTGGGCGCTGTTGCAGGAAATCCCACAACCGAATACCATCTAAACCGCCACTGGCTAGAACTTTACCGTTTGGACTGAGTGCTAAAGATAAAACGTTACTAGTATGACCTACAAAGGAGCGAGTAAATCTATAAGTAGGTAGATTCCAAAGATTAATTGTATTATCTGTACTACAGCTAGCTAGAGTTTGACCATCTGGTGAAATCAACATAGATTCCACCGCTGTTTTATGTGCTTTGCGGATAACAGCAAATCTTTTACCAGTCAGTGTATCCCATAAACGAATGACGCCGTCATTTTCCGCACCGCCACTGAAAAGCACTCTACTATCGGGGCTGAATGCTAGGGATTTCACTGTTCCTGAATGATCTAGAAAACTGTAAACCAACCTTGGATTGGCAAAGTTTGTCGTGGCTTGGGGGAGTGGTGTAAATTCAATATCCGCAGAAACGGCGGATGGTATGTGAATTAGGGGTGCAATGGTGACAGCAGCCGCAGCGATCGCCACCAGCACAAAATTTTTTGCAAAAGAGATTTTAGATTTTAGTGAGAGCTTCGATTGGAGATTAACAATCAACCTGCGGCTGTTGAATTTCTTTACTTTTGGAAAAAACATAAGATGACTTGACAAAATATATATTTTATGCTTGCCTTAGTTTTTTAGATAAAACCAGGGCAGTACTGATAGTCCCCATAAAATCTAAAATCTCAAATTCCAGTCTATTACAGTGGTGGTTTTTTCTTTGTAACACTCAGCATTGGGAGAGTAGAACTTGACGAGCGGGAAGGTAAATAACGTTGCACCTCTGGTTGCTCAATGGGAATTGGAGGGCGCTGCTGGATACGCCACCACTTGTAGGCTAGCGATATTCCTACTGTGCTTAAACCAAATGCAAACAATGACCAACTATCGTCAAAACCACCAATCACCGCGTCTACGATACCCATTGTGATTAAGACACTGATTATGGGTTCTCTACGGTAAGCTAACTTCAAAAAACGTGGGAATACAGCATTCATCACAAAATGGTCGAATCCTATTAACCTTTATGTAGTTGTACTGAGAATACCTCACCCGTAACTGGTGCTTCTGATGAGACCCTCTATTTCATTATAATTTTTAATAGTCGGGCAAAGATACTTATAATGAGATAAACATCCAGCCGGATGTTCCAGCTGGTGCTTAATTTTCGTGAAAATACTATCTCAAACCAAGCCAAGATAAAACGCCTTGGTTGGTGACGTATTCAATAACTAGTATAATAACGAAGCCAATCATTGCAGCACGACCGTTTAGACGTTCTGCGTACTCGTTGAATCCGAACTTTGGCTCTTCTAACTTAGGGGTAACGCTTGGCTGTGGCTGTGTGATCATTTACAAAACCTCTTTTTGGCAAGTGAAATTTTAATTGATGTTTAAGCGTGTCCCCCGCTTAAAGTCGAGGGATTTGGTGTTGACTATTACAGAAATTCTAGTCAACAGCGACGCTGTTTACATTTATTTACGTTTCTTTGTTTATTGTAAAAGTACTTTGGGGATCGTCAATAGCAAAAGTTTGAAGTACATTAGGGGATATCAGGGGAAGTTCGGGACAAATAGTAACTTTTGATTCAAAAGCCTCCGAATGAGCCTGACAAAATAAGAGATCATCATAAGAGGCGGTAAATGGAAATAGGCATTCCCAAGGAAACGAAGGATCAAGAGTTTCGAGTCGGGTTGAGTCCTTCTAGCGTCAGAGTCCTACGGGAAAGTGGTCATTCAGTTTTCGTAGAGACTCAAGCCGGAGTCGGTGCAGGATTTACAGATGAGGACTATATTAGCGCTGGTGCAGAAATTGTTTCTACGCCGGACGTAGCTTGGAATCGAGAGTTAGTTGTTAAAGTTAAAGAACCTCTGTTTGAAGAGTATAAATTCTTACAAAAGGGACAGATTTTGTTTACTTATCTACATCTAGCTGCAGATAGAAAGTTAACAGAACATTTAATAGATTGTGGCGTGAGTGCGATCGCCTACGAAACTGTAGAACAATCAGGTAGCAACAAACTCCCCTTGCTCACACCGATGAGCATTATTGCTGGTCGGTTATCCGTACAATTTGGAGCAAGATTCCTAGAACGCCAGCAAGGTGGTAGAGGAGTTTTGTTGGGAGGAATTCCCGGCGTTAAACCAGGTAAAGTCGCAATTTTAGGTGGCGGCGTTGTTGGCACGGAAGCCGCTAAGATTGCAGTAGGTATGGGTGCTGCTGTCCAGATTATCGATATTAATGTTGAGCGCTTATCTTATCTGGAAACCCTGTTTGGTTCCAGAGTTGAACTCCTCTACAGTAACTCTGCTCATATTGAAACAGCGGTCAAAGATGCTGACTTACTCATTGGTGCAGTTCTAGTACCGGGAAGAAGAGCACCTGTTCTTGTGTCCCGCGATTTAGTTAAACAAATGCGTCCAGGTTCTGTTATTGTTGATGTTGCTGTAGACCAAGGTGGTTGTGTGGAAACATTACACACCACATCCCACACTAACCCCGTATACATTGAAGAGGGTGTAGTACATTATGGTGTTCCTAATATGCCAGGAGCGGTACCTTGGACATCAACCCAAGCATTGAACAATAGTACATTACCTTACGTACAGCAATTAGCGAATTTCGGAATCAAAGCACTAGATAAAAATCCTGTATTAGCCAAAGGTTTGAACGTACAAAATCATCGATTGGTTCATCCTGCAGTGCAAGAGGTGTTTCCCGACTTGGTCAATTAAACAAGGGGTGTAGGGTGTAGGGTGTAGGGTGTGGGGAGAGAATGTCAATTTATTTAGTTATGTGAGGAGAAGAGGGGAATGAAGAGTTGACTTCCTCATCTTCTTCATCTCCCCTCACTCTCCACCTTGCCATATTCCCATTTTCCTCTTTTTCTAAAAGTGGTAATTTTACAGTAAAAGTTGCACCTTTTCCTACGCCCGGACTATCTGCGCCAACGTTTCCGCCATGCATTTCGACGAGATAGTGTACGATCGCCAACCCCAAACCGAGTCCACCTTTATTTCTGGTAATGCTACCGTCAGCCTGTCGGAAGCGGTCAAAAACATGGGGGAGAAATTCCGGGCTAATACCACTACCCGTGTCAGCAACTGTAACTTTGACAAAGTTGGGATGTGGGGTGTGAGAAACTTCTTCCCCATTCCCTATTCCCAATTCGATACTTTCTTCAACACACAATTGTACCGTTATCCTTCCCTGACTAGGAGTAAATTTGAGTGCATTATTCAGTAAATTCCAAAAAATTTGCTGCAAACGATTTGGATCGCCCGCAACGAGGAAGGGAGAGGAAAAAGCTTGTGATAGGATTGGGGAATGATGGGGTGATGGAGTGTCTTGTTCTCCAGAGCGATCGCTTTGTGGAGAAGTAGGTTCAACCAAGTACTCAACTTGAATACCTTTCGCCTCAGCTTCCAGACGAATACCATCAACCACAGTTGCAACCACAGACGCTAAGTTAACCGGACAAATATTTAATTGCAGCTTTCCGCGTATAATTCGAGAAACATCTAAAATATCTTCAATAAGTTGCGCCTGCAAGGAAGCGTTGCGTTCGATAGTTTCCAACGCACGAGCCATAGCTTTCTCATCCAGTTTTCGCTGGCGTAGCATCTTAGCCCACCCAAGTATTGACGTTAAGGGTGTGCGGAGTTCGTGGGAAAGGGTGGCTAAAAACTCATCTTTAAGACGATTTGCTGTTTCAGCTTCTTGTCGTGCTGTTTGCTCCCGAATTAATTTAATGTGTTCTTCTGCTGCTTTTTTGCGTTCTGTAATATCTTCTACCGTACCAACATAACCTGTAACTTCGCCTGTATCTGAAAGCATTGGAGATGACGACATATAAATCCAATGTTCCATTTCATCAGCAGTGACTATCCGAAACTCACCTCTATATTCCTGTCCTTCTCCTGATACAGCATACCAGTCTGCAATAATTTGTGCTCTATCTTCAGGATGAATGGCTCGCGTCCAACCATCGCCCAAACTCTCTTCCAGAGTCATACCACAGATAGCTTGGTATCGGGGGTTAACATAAGTACATTTTCCGACAGTATCCGTTAAAAAAATACCTACAGGCGAACACGCACTCAGAGAGCGAAACATTTCTTCACGCTTTCTCAGTTCTGTATTCATTACTGCCAATTGTGCTGCTTGTCGCTGTACCTCGACAGTTTTTTGAAATAAATCGACAAAAGCCGCCACCTTGGATTTTAATATTTCTGGCTCAATCGGTTTAAATAGATAATCTACCGCACCAAGGGAATATCCTTTAAAAACCATGCTGTCGCTGGTATTATAAGCGGTAAGGAAAATAATTGGTGTATGACGGGAACGTTCTCTCTGTCGAATTAGAGATGCTGTCTCGAACCCGTCCATATCTGGCATTTGCACATCCAGCAGAATCACCGCAAAATCCTGACTTAGGAGTCGTCTGAGTGCTTCTGCGCCTGATGTCGCCCTGACCAAATTTTGACCTAGGCTTTCTAAAATCGCCTCTAGGGCTAGTAAGTTTTCGGAATGGTCATCTACCAGCAAAACGTTAACTTTGGGTTCCAATGACATTTTATCTGTAAGCTTTGAGAGAGATATAAAGGCATTTTCATGTCTATCTATTGACTGTGACGCTTGCGGTTTATTTATTCCCACTATCTTAAGTCATAGATTTACTGACTATTAATACTTCTTCGTTTCTGACTGATTTTTATGAAGAATCAGACAAAGAGCATATTAAATATGGCAAATTTTCACTAAGAAAGGTACAATTTCTGATAAAGATAAAACTTTATCTGCTACACCAGCTGCTATGGCTGCTTTCGGCATTGTTGAAAAAGCAGCTGTTGATGGTTCCTGCACCACTGTTTTGCCACCTCGTGCTTTTATTCTTGTAAGCCCTTTGATACCATCGTGATTAGCACCTGTCAAGAGTATGGCGATCGCTTGTTCCGCATAAGTATCTGCCACGGTTTCAAATAGCACATCAATAGAAGGTCGCGCATAGGTAACAGGCGCATCCACAGACAGGGAGAAATAGGGTACTGACAACATTTCACTTCCACTTTCTATAAGTAAATGATAGTCAGCCGGAGCTAAATATATGCAACCGGGTACAATTTCCTCTTTATCTTGTGGTTCTATAACAGTCAAATGACTGTGTTGCTGCAATTCATACCTCAATTTATCATTAGAGGCTTTGTGACGGTGTAAAACCAAAGCGACAGGTACTGAAAAGTCTTTTGGTAATCCGTCAAGCAAAACTTCTAAAGCGTCCAATCCTCCCCACGAACCACCAATAGCAATGAGTTTGAATGACATTGTAAATTATGAATTATGAATTATGAATTATGAAAAGTTTTAACTTAGTGCATATGTATTATATTTGGCTTATCCATAAGCTAAGATTCTTTTTTCAATTTAAACCGACCATAAGTAAATATTTAGCGTTGTAAGTACTGAAGTTACACGTTTCTTTAGCTTAATTCATCATTCATAATTCATCATTCATAATTCATCATTCATAATTCATCATTCATCGAATTCTACGGTAAAACTTTTCGCTACTTTCTAAAACCTCAAAGTCTTGTTCGTGTGGTGTAAACTTGAGCCTCTCTTGGCGTCCTAAACCCAAAATTCCATAGATTATAAGACTTTCATAAAAGAGTTTATGAACTCTATCCTGTAAATTTTTATTAAAATAAATTAAAACATTACGACACAAAATGATATTAAATTCGTTAAAAGAGTTATCTATTGCTAAATTATGCTGTGAAAATATTATATTTTCTTTAAGATACGAAGAAAATATGGCATGATCATATGCTGCAGTGTAATATTCTGAGAAAGACTTTTTTCCACCTGCTTTTAAATAATTTTGAGTATAATCTTGCATCAGTTCCAGAGGAAATATCCCCATCTTAGCTTGTTTTAAAACCATTTCATTAATATCAGTCGCATATAACCGACAACGGTGATAAAGACCCTCTTCATGCAGTAAGATAGCCATAGAATAGACTTCTTCACCCGTAGAACATCCAGCATGCCAAATGCGAATAAAAGGGTAAGTTCGCAACATAGGTACCACTTTTTTTCTGAAGGCTAGAAAAAAGCTGGGGTCACGAAACATAGCAGTTACGTTAACTGAAAGATTGTATAATAATCTTTCCATACACTCAGGGTCATGAAGAACTTTTTCTTGAAGCCCAGAGATATTTGTTAAACCTTCTGCTTGAATTGTGCTCCAAATGCGCCTTTTAAGTGAAGCTAATGCATAATTTCTAAAATCAAAACCGTAGTAACGATATATACCCTCCAAAAGTAATTGAAGTTCAATCTCCTCAAGCTGCTCTCTAAGCATATGGTTATTGCTTTTTATTATTTGCATCCCTACTAACTCACCTCTGGTGCTTCCAGATTATGGCTAAAGAAATAAAGTCTACGCGGATACCTCAAGAAAGTTTTACCGAAAAGCCGACGAGTGAAACTTTGTGGAAAAAGCTGAGATTAGAAGCCGCCTTCTCTGCAATTATTTTATTTCAAATTTTCAAGTTAAGGAATGCCTAGAAATATATACTTCTTGCGAAGGGCTTTGAATATGGGGTGTAGGGTGTAGGGTGTAGGGTGTAGGGGAAAATATTTTGATATGTGAACTGGTATATATATCGCCATTCTAAATTATTAGTAAAAAAGCAATTAGCTATCAGCAATTAGCAATTAGCCATCAGCACCTTTTTGAAAGATTTAATTTTAAGTTTTTGTATAACTAGGCACAAGTTTACATCTATCTTAAGATAGATTTTTGTGTACATCTCCTAACTCTAAAGAGAGATTTTATGTTAATCTGCGAGAGTTAACCTAAACATTCTCATTTATCAGATATGTACTCGGACAATTCCACAATTTTGCTGGTAGAAGATGAGCCTACTGATGTATTCCTGACTCAACGAGCATTTCATAAGGCGAAAATCTCACATCCGCTTCAAGTGGTAGAGGATGGAGATGCAGCTATAGATTACCTCAGTGGTAATGGTGATTATGGAAACCGCGAACAGTATCCTTTACCAATACTAATTTTGCTAGATTTGAAGTTACCACGCTGTTCAGGTCTTGAGGTTCTAGAATGGCTGAAGCAACAGCCTCATCTGAAACGCTTACCAGTGGTTGTGTTAACTTCCTCTAACATCACTGATGATGTGAACCAAGCTTATGACTTGGGGGTTAACTCCTATATAGTAAAGCCTGTGGGATTTAATCATTTGCTAACAGTGATAAGTTGTATTAACGAATACTGGTTAGTTCTGAATGAAAAACCGGAGATTTTTTGAGTTGCGATCGCCTGTGGTGGGGTATTTTAGCTAGAGCATATTAATGAGGTGTAATGCACCTTAATAGGATGTTGATGTTTTTGAACCGCTCCAGACACTCCAGAGCGCACAGAGAAGAGAGGGAAGCTAGTATCTCTTGAATTTGGACCAGGTATCATCGTATTTCCAGACCTGGAATATATCATATTTTTCATCTTTGAGATATTGAAATTTTAGCCAATGTTTGTCATTTCTGGCTTGTAGACATAGTGCTGCTTTGATGCAGATGGTGTCATGCCATGTGTTATCATTTCGCCATATTTGGAAACAATGGTGATTGACGCTATCAAGTTTAAAAAATTTCATCCAGTGTTGCTCATCTTTACCTTGTAACATGATAGCTTTTCGAGCGACTATTGAACCATTTTCAATACCAGTTTTTACGGACTCGATTGTTAAAATAGCAGATTGAGCTTTATCTTGTGCTGTTTTTAAAGCGGTTCCCAAACACTGTTGTGTTTCTGTCATCTCTGCTTTTGTTGTTTGGATTTCTTGTTTAATAGCTTCAAAATCTGATTTTTGAACAACTTTTTCTTTAGCTTCTGTCACAATATTTGCTAATTGTTTTTTGGTTTCTTGAAGCTCGTCTCTAGTAGATTGAAGTTCTTGTTTCGTAGCTTGAAGTTCTGCATTGAGAGTTGCGTAGGATGCTTTAACTTCTCTCAATGTTGCTAATTCTGTCTGTAACTGTTCTTGTGTGCGTTTGAGGTCTGCGATCGCTTTCTCATAGTAGCCTAAGGGGGTTTTCCAATTCATATCATTAAAGCAGGTTAATTGGTTTTGTAAATAGTTATTGAATAGGTTTGAAGAAATCAATATCGTGACAAGAAAATCTTAAGTCGGTGTTGAAGCCCTCCCAGGTTTCCACGACCTAAACCTACTACCTGAACTGTTGATGGAAGATGTCCTTCAGGAGCATTTAAGCTAAAGTCATAATTTTCGTATTTCAACCACTCGCTATTGACTAAATTTGCTAGCCATCCTACGCGATCGCCAAAGCGCTTGTAGTCTTCATTTGCATCTCGCCAAATACGTTTTTGAACACTGAAGCCAAATTGACCATTACTGTATTTTAGCCAAAGATTATTAATAATGCGGAGGTCATGGCGGGGAAAGTTTTTGATATTTCCATCATCTAGCCAGCGTTCCCCTTCTCGTTCCGCAACTTTGAGCATTAGGGTATAGGTTTCTTTATCTGCTTCATCCCATTTTTTCTCAACTAATAATTCCTGTAACTTGGTGTAGTCTATACCAGAAGCTGGAGAAACAAGAGTTAATTCTGCTTCTAATCTAGTACATTGTAACTGTAAAGCTGATAAGGATTGTAAAATTTGTGATTCCATATCACTGCTATCCCTTTTAGTAAGGGAATGTAATTGAGATAACTGCTCTTTGATTTGAGTAATTTCATCAATAATTTGAGAATTGATAGTTCGTTCAGTCATATCTTCTTTTATAGCCCGTAGTTCTGTTTGAGCAGCATTAGCCACATTCTCAACATCAATTAACTTTATCTGAGCTTCTTGTGCAGCTTTTTCTGCATTTACAAGTCGTTCCCGTGTCGTATAAAGCTCAGATTTTAATGCGTTTATTTCACTTTGGTACGTTTGAAGATTGGATTCTAGAGTTTGTGTGTAGGTGACTTTTAAAATTTGGAATTCTTCCTGAAACCGTTCGCGAGCGCGTCTAAGGTCATCTATGGCTTTTTCGTAGCATCCTAAGGGTGTTTTCCAATGACTATTCCCAATGTTGTTCATCATACATCTTGACTATCAAATATTTTTATTTTTATCCATCTATGGTTTTATATCTATAGTTAAATTACATCTCATATTTATTTAACTTCCTGGTAATAAATTATTTACGACTTGAGATTCTAGCACTAGAGTCTCTTGAACGTCATAATCTTTTAGTGTTTTTCGCCAAAATTCACAAAGTAAACCGTACTTTACCCAATCTTCTACAGTACGCCTTTTTAACTCAGGAGCTTTTCTGAATAAAGCCGCCATCATTGCTGCATTTTGTTGAAGTTGTCCATAAATTTTGAGAACCTCATCAATGGAACTATGCTCAGTCAATTTACTCAGTTCATAACACTCGCTTAATTCATAAATTTCCCAATCAGAAAACATACTACCAGGTTTAAATTTTAATTTGAGGATTTGCCTACATTTATCTAAAGGATTTGGTAAAGCATATACTAAATATTTCTTCAATTCGTTACGAATCCTTTCAATTTTACCATCTATCATTTCGTCGATTTTGTCAATTATCATATTAGCGTCTTCAAATATTTTTTCTTCTAAAAGATTAATTTTTGTTAAAGTCTTATTGGTAAGAATTTCAGTAGAGTTGAGCGCCTCCATGACTGCAAGAGAAATTTGATTAATTCGATTTTCTAAATAAAAATCTGTTTGACTAATTGTTTCTTGTAATTCTTTAATTGCTGTTTCACGGACTTTATCTACTTTTTCTAGTTGCTCTCTAACTTTATCATTAGCATTATTTAAGAGAGACTCAATATCAGCTACAGTCTGAGTTTGTAATTTCTCTGCTGCTTGGATTGCATTCTCAGTACGTTCTTTAGCAATGTAATCCAGCTTATCCGCTAAAGGATACAATTTTGTATCAAATAAAAGACCTATCTCTTTGCTACTCGATTTTATGAAATCTTGTGAAACCTCTTTCGCCGCACGCTCAAATTTTGAAACCAGACCTCCAAACAGCCATCCCAACATTATTCTGTATCCTTTCACCCCGAAAAAGCGGTATATCTTCCCATCAAAAATAACATCCCTTTTTTCAAGTGTCGAGAAGAACTAAAGGACTACCAAAAAAATAATTATCTAAAAATCTCTTGTGGTACGGGCGTCTCGCCCGTACTACGATAAGAGCGGGTGAGGACGCCTGCTCCACATTCCGGAAGAATTTATTTCTTAGAAATCCCTAAATTAATTACTCCCTGTTCACCCAAAGATTACCAATGTTTTCTTTGTCTCTTTCCCCGGTGCGTCGTGCGCCTGGAGCGGTTTTTTAATTAAAGTTAATATTACAATCAACTGAGAACCGCTACCAATACTACTCGGTTAAGAGCCAAGAAATAAATTTTGCAGCTTTTAGCTAAAGTCAGATAAATCTGACTAGGTATGGCTTTTAACCCGTTAAAACGGGTTTGAGCTTTAAGCCCAAATTTTAATTTAGGGCTTAACCGACAACTATTGGAACCGCTACATATAGCAATCCTATTTAATTTGTAAAAATTACGATTACCCAGAAACCCGGTATCTTTGAGATACCGGGTTTCTCTGCTCTAACTAATGAATACACGGATTATGATGCAGATGTGAGAACGGAAAACTTTCCCCAAACCCCACACCCTACACATTAAACCGGAATAACATCACATCGCCTTCTTGGACAATGTACTCTTTTCCCTCACTGCGGACTAAACCTTTTTCTTTCGCAGCATTCATCGCACCAGACGCAACTAAATCATTATAAGCAACGGTTTCAGCACGAATAAATCCGCGTTCAAAATCAGTGTGAATGACACCAGCAGCTTGAGGGGCTGACATTCCAGCGGTGATAGTCCAAGCACGGGTTTCTTTTTCTCCGGTGGTGAAATATGTCCGCAAACCTAAGAGGGTATAGGTGGCGCGAATTAAAGATTTTAAACCGCCTTCTTGAACTCCTAAGGATGCTAAGAATTCTCCCCGTTCTTCTTCAGGTATTTCGATTAATTCTGATTCCACTTGAGCAGAAACAACAACCACTTGTGCATTTTCTTGTGCTGCAATTTCCCTGACTCTTTCTACGTATTCATTCCCTGTCGCCAAGTCATCTTCAGAAACATTAGCAGCATAAATAATAGGTTTAGCAGTCAGTAGTTCCAGTGGTTTAGTAATCTCAGCTTCTTCTTCAGTTAAACTGATTTGTCGTACTGATTTACCTTCATTTAATGCAGCTGTTAATTTTTCCAGTACTGAGACTTCAAACTGTCCTTCTTTACTAGTACGGGCTTGTTTGCGGGTGCGTTCTATCCGTCGCTCGACTTGCGCTAAGTCAGCTAACCCAAGTTCTAAATTAATCGTTTCAATATCTCGTGCTGGATCGACTGAACCAGCAACGTGGATGATGTCGTCGTTTTCAAAACAACGTACCACGTGAACGATCGCATCAACTTCTCGGATGTGGGACAGAAATTGGTTACCTAGTCCCTCTCCTTTACTTGCTCCTTTAACCAATCCGGCTATGTCTACAAACTCAACACGCGCTGGAACGATTTGTTTGGAAGAGGAAATTTTTGCTAAAACATCTAAGCGTTCATCCGGTACGGAGACAACGCCGACATTTGGTTCGATAGTACAAAAAGGGAAATTGGCTGCTTCTGCTTTTGCATTAGCAACCACAGCATTAAATAAGGTAGATTTTCCAACGTTAGGGAGTCCGACAATTCCGGCTCGTAGCATTTTAGATTCTAGATTTAGGGATTTCGCTTAAGGTTTATAGTAACCGCTTCCCACTCTAAGAATTTCACACAGGTCCAGGAACTGTTTGGGGAATTGGTCCCGGAACTGGTTGAGGAATGGGCGCAGGTACGGTTTCCGGTACAGGTTCTGGTACAGGTTCTGGTACTGGGGTTGGTACGGGTTCCGGTACAGGTCCGGGTGTAGGTTGAGGAACCGTCGGTCCTGGAGTAGGTTCGGGACTTGGTAACGGATTGGGAGTCATGGGCTCGTTTGGTAACGGACTGGGGTTAGGATTAATCATTATAGTTCCAGTTTACACAGTCAAATATAGGCAGACTACTACACCTGGGTTTGAGCAACACCTTTTTTATCAACTTCTCGATAGAACAAAGGTGTTATTCGCCTTGGATGTACTACCAGACATCCCCTATCCCTCTCTACAATCTCTTGCAAGCAAGAGAAAGAGTTTGGGATTACTTTTCTGCCAATGTTAAACGCACCGTTAACATCCGCATGAATTCTAAAACCATCTTTACTTATGTACCACGCACGTTGTACACGCTTTCCGGAAAATTTGTGTTTTACCTTGTTGTTACGGTCAAATGTTGGGATGATGTCCCAATCAATTAGTGAAGCCTTGCTTGTGAAAGATTCTTCACCTACCTTAACGGTGATGCCAACTTTTTCAAGTTTGTAAGTCAGCATCTCTATAAATCTAGCGTGTGGTATTTGAGTAAAAGCTTGGTTATTTCTTTTGCCAATATTAATTGAGGTTTTCCATTGTTCATTTTTACCTATAGCTACTAGTGTTACACCGGTTTTTACTAACTCATCAACTATCATTTTAGTTGAGGAATGTAAGTAGCTTTCTACAAAATTATTGCGGTTACGAACAATGTTTTGAATGCGTGAGGATGTACCTCTCAGGTAAGAAACCTCTAAACTCTGCTAGCTGCTTATTATAAAGTTGGTTAGCTGACTTTAAAGGTTTACTATTTACAGCTATTGGTTGTATTTTCGGGTCACTAAAGACAATTGTCGCTAGATTGTCTAACCCTATATCAATAGATGCTGCTAAATCTGGATTAAGACTACAGAAAATTTCTGTAAAGTCTGAAACAGTATAAACAACTTCTATGACAAAACAACCTGTTTTAGGCACTATTCTCACTTCACACAAGTCCCCAAATTTTAACCCAGGTTTTACTGGTATTTTAATTGGAGACATTGAAGGTACAATGTAACCGTTCTTGAACTCTTTTTTCCCAATAGCTTGGTAATTAAACTTGACAATGTTTTTAGCGTCAATATAACTAGGAGGCTTAGGGATACCAGTAAAGTTGTTGGGGTCTAATTTATAAGCTGACATCGCTTTGAAGTAAGCACTCCAGGCATCAGCGTTCTGTTTTAAAACCAGTTGAGCCACCTTTGCAGGCATCGCGCCGTAATTGCTATCTGATTTAAACATTACATCTAATTTAGCTTGAGACTGTGTACCCCATCCATAAAAGAAGCCTTGACGTTGTGTAAATTGAGCCGTGTTGTATAGTTTACGAGAGGTAGTAGTAATGTCCTCACAATAAGGAAACCACTCGTGATCGTTTTTAATTGTGAGCTTTTCTACGTTTTGCATAGACTCAACCGAACAGCCGCGAATTTCGACCTAAAATTATTTTAACATATCTGAATATATATGTTAAGAAAATTAAACATTTAGTCATCAGTTTTTGACTGCAATGTCTCGACTATCTTCTCAGTTTTTCTCTTAGCTCGTCTTTGACCATAAAGTCTTGCTGCAAACGAGGTGATGATTGCAACTAAGTCTGTCATCAGCTCATCACCACCGTTTTCAGCGAGGTTAACTACCTCTAAAGTCACGCCACATCTTTGAAGCAACACATCAATATAGTGCGTACCAAATCGACCTAATCTATCTTTGTGTTCTACTAGTGAACTACCTACATTTCCCTTGCGGGTAAATGTTGGCTTCGAGCTTCATAGACCGTCGCCTCCTACTTAAAAAGTATTTGGTCTTACACAGGCTCCACTCGCGGTACCGGGGTTCCCTCCGGCAGTGACTCCAAACTTGTTGGACGTATGCTCTAATTTTAACCCAGAAAATGGCAATTCCTCAAGCACCCCACTTACTCGCCAACCGACGGTTGACATTGGTCGGGGTTTGGGTCTGACACGTAAGAAAATGGGGCAGGCTTATTACTACGAATATTTGTGGGTGCCGACAGATTAACCCAACCAAGCCTGCCCCATTTTCTAGGGGACAATGAAAGGGATGCTTTCGTCATTGCCCCAAAATTCATCTCATCACTCCCCTTTGGGTGATTGAGAGGCTTCTTTTGGTTTAAGCTAAATATTGATAATCTTCTTGTTTTAGTAACTTTTCTAGTTTCTTGCGATTATCGTTTAGCCCGCTTCCTACCTCTTTTACGATGTAAGCTATTTGATACCCTTTGGCTAGTGCATAAGAAGTTAGCCTTTCTGCTTGCCGATCAAGATTATCTTTATTTTCAGCAGAACAAACCCTCGCATAGATTGCAGCTTTATGTAATTTAGCCCCATTCAACGGGGGTGTGAGGGTGTAGGTGATAAGATATTCCCCTTACACCCTTACACCCCTACCCCCCTACACCCCTAATTCATGAACCAACACGAAACACCCCTGTTAAGTACGTTAAAAGCTTGTGCTGAACGTCCTCATGCAGCTTTTTATACTCCTGGACACAAGCGGGGAGAGGGAATTTCTTCTTCTTTAGCTGATGTTTTTGGTAAAGCTGTGTTCCGTGCTGACTTACCAGAACTCGCAGAACTTGATAATCTTTTTGCTCCTCAAGGGGTGATCCAGCAAGCGCAGCAATTGGCGGCGGAAGCTTTTGGCGCATCACAAACTTGGTTTCTTGTCAATGGTTCCACCTGTGGAATCGAAGCGGCGATTCTTGCAACCTGTGGGACGGGTGATAAAATTATTTTGCCGCGAAATGTCCATTCTTCTGCGATCGCAGGTCTGATTCTTTCTGGTGCTATCCCAATTTTTCTCAATCCAGAATACGACGCTGTTTTAGATATTGCCCACAGTATCACACCGAATGCAGTACAAGCAGCACTAGAACAACATCCCGACGCTAAAGCTGTGATGATGGTTTACCCAACATACTATGGTGTGTGTGGGGATGTGGGTGCGATCGCATCTATCGTCCATCAATACAACATTCCCTTACTAGTAGACGAAGCCCATGGCGCACATTTCGCCTTTCATCCCCAATTACCCATTTCTGCTTTAGCAGCTGATGCTGACTTAACCGTACAATCTATCCATAAAGTTTTGGGTGCAATGACGCAAGCATCAATGTTACATATACGTGGCGACAGAATAGACATTAGTCGTGTCAGTAAAGCCTTACAACTCGTGCAATCTACTAGCCCCAGTTATATACTCTTAGCATCTCTAGATGCAGCACGTCAACAAATGGCGCTCCACGGAAAAGAGTTGATGTCCCAGACATTGCAATTGGCGCAAGAAGCAAGAACCAGGATTAGTCAAATTTCTGGATTGTCAGTTTTAGACTTCTCTTCGCCCCCTGAGAGAGTGGTTTTAGATAAAACACGGTTAACCGTCACCGTTTCTGGCTTAGGTTTAACAGGCTTTGAAGCCGATGACATTCTTAATGAACAACTAGGAGTGACTTCTGAGTTTCCTTCACAGCAACATCTCACCTTTATTATCAGTTTGGGTAACACTGTTCATGATATTGAGCAATTAGTGCAAGGTTTCACAGTCCTCGCCCAAAAGTATAGGAAAACACCTATTCCTATAACCAGGAAACAAACTAGTTTACAATTCATTATTAATTCTTCGGGTGTTTCTCCTAGAGACGCCTTCTTCTCTACGACAGAGACTTTACCATTGGAAGAAACAACGAAACGCATTTGTGCTGAAATCGTCTGTCCCTATCCTCCCGGAATTCCTATTTTAATGCCCGGTGAAGTTATCACCCAAGCTGCTTTAGATTATCTTAAAGAAATTCAAACAATGGGTGGATTTATTAGTGGTTGTGCAGATAGTAAGTTATGTACCCTAAAGGTAGTTAAATCGGAGAATAGGGGTGTAGGGGTGTAGGGGTGTAGGGGTGTAGGTTTGAAAAGCTGAAAGCTGACTGCTGAAAGCTGAAAGTATAGTAAAGTCTTTGATAGAAGGAGATAATTTTGTTTTTAAGCCGAGATGTCCTAGAAATTTTCCTCCGTACAGGGGAACATATAGTATTAGTTGTAATTGCAATGGTGGTGGCGATCGCGATTGGTATTCCTTCTGGCGTTCTCATCACTCGTCAACCGAAACTTGCTCAACTCCTTCTTGGATTCGCTAACGCTATTCAAACTATTCCTAGTTTAGCTATCTTTGGCTTCCTCATTTCTGTACCATTTCTGGGAGGAATTGGCAAAATTCCTGCGATTGTCGCCTTGACTCTCTATGCTTTGCTTCCAATCATTCGCAATACTTACACTGGTATTATTAGTATCGATCCGGCGATTCGAGAGGTGGGACGGGGAATGGGAATGACAGATTGGCAATTGCTGCGTCAAGTCGAAATTCCCCTAGCCTTAGGATTAATTGTAGCAGGAGTTAGGGTAGCAACGGTTATTGCTGTGGGGATTGCTACTATTGCAGCGACTATCGGCGGTGGGGGGTTGGGGATTTTTTTTTTTTGAGGGATTAGTACAGTTAACAATCAATTGATTCTCTCTGGAGCAATACCTGCCATTTTTATCGCATTAGCAGCCGATTTATCTTTGGGATTGTTAGAAAGAAAACTTAAGAAGCAAAAACAAAAAAATATCAAAGTTAATCGTAAATTTGCTCCTTTTTTAAGCTTAGGGCTATTACTGATTGTGGGATTCATTACCTTTGTTTATCAACAAATACCACCCACAATTGTTGTTGGGTCAAAAAATTTCACCGAACAAGTTATTTTAGGAGAGTTATTGGCTCAGCAAATTGAATCTCATACTAACTTAAGAGTTGATAGACGCTTGAATTTAGGGGGTACTTTTATTTGTCATGAAGCTGTGAAAACAGGGCAAATTGCTGGCTATATAGAATATACAGGAACAGCGTTTACTGCTATTTTAAAACAGAAACCTATTAGTAACTCCCAAGTCCTCTATGAGAAAGTTAAACAAGACTACAGTCAAAAATTTCAATTAGAAGTCATGCAGCCTTTAGGATTTAACAATACCTATGCTATGATTATCCGAGCTAAAGATGCTCAACGTTTGCAGATTAAAACTCTTTCAGACGCAGCTAAGTACGCTCCCCAATGGCGAGCAGCATTTGGATATGAATTTATCGAACGAGAAGATGGCTATCCAGGTTTAGCAAAGACTTATGGCTTCAAGTTTACTAATCCTCCGCAACCAATGGAATTAGGATTGATGTATAAATCTTTATCAGAAAATCAAGTAGATATAATAGCAGCCAATTCTACAGATAGCTTGATTCCAATTCTGAACTTAGTTATTTTAGAAGATGATAAAAAATACTTTCCTCCCTATCAACCTGTCCCTGTCTTCAATCAAGCAACGCTGAAAAAATATCCAGAGTTACGAAAAGCTATCAATCAGTTAGCAGGTTTAATTTCAAATGAAGAAATGCAAAAGATGAATTATCAAGTAGACAATCAATCTCGTCCTGTTGAACAAGTTGTACATGACTTTCTCAAGTCTAAGAGGATGTTTGTAAAGTCTACCTTTGTATCCAGATCCCCCCTAGCCCCCCTTAACAAGGGGGGAAGATACTCTCAAATTCCCCCTTTTTAAGGGGGATAAAGGGGGATATAAAACGTTTTGCTACCAACAAGAGGACTTTTAAAACATCCTCTAAAAGCTGATAGCTGACGGCTGAAGTGCTGATAGCTTACAGCTTACTTAAAATGTAAAGGAGGTTCGTAACAATCCAATCCAAATTGTATCGTTTGCTGCATTATGTTCTGGATTGGTAATGAGCAAAAACCCAGGAGTGATAAAGATTCTGTCATTCACTGGGTAGCGATAGGATAGCTCCACGTGTAAAGAAGTATCCTCATCTGCTCGCTCAGTAATATCATTACTTGTTACCTTTGGAGGCATACCAAAGACAAAACTTAACTGACTACCTAATTTGCCTAAATCTGTTAAGGATGCGGTAACCGCCCAACTCCAAATGTCTGCATGAGAACCCTGGGAGCCGTTGATATCACTTACACTAGGTGGACCTTCAGCTCGAGCGTTAAAATAGCTAGTCCAACCTCCTAGAGTCAATTTATCGCTCAATTTGTAAGTTAATTGTAAGCCAAAAGCGTTGGAGGAAGTCGCCGTACTGCCACCAAATGGTAATTGAGCAAATGTGCTACCCTTACTCCCCGTGACATCAATGGTTGAACCTGGTTCTGGAGCATAGTAACGACCGTAGGTAAAAGCAATTCCTAATTTGTCAGATGGAGTATAGGTTAACTGAGTTAAGAGGGTATATTGACCACCAAATAATCCTTCACCTGGATTGCTACCAGAAGAACTTAAATAACTCACACCACCAGCAATTTGGTCTGTGAAGTTATAGTAAATTATCCCACCTGAGCCAAAAGCAAATGAGTAGATAGGACTTTCTCCACCAAAATTGGAAAATGAACTGACAGGATTAAGAGCAGGAAAAATACGAGTGGGAAAATCTGCAGCTGGAGCGATCGCCACTATCCCCCGGTCTCCTAGGGGAAATTCATAAAAGAGTGAGCCTAGCCTAACACTGTTGTTAGTGTTAGTGGCTCCTATTATCCCAGTCATGTTTGTACCAGTGACATCACTGCCAAAACCGTTAACGTTTCCTGCGATAATGTTAGTCCGTAAGCGGTCTTTACCTGTAAAACTGGTATCAAAGTTGAGACTTACCCGTGTTGATAGGGTAAAATTTTCATTTATGTCTTCTGTAGAACTTTGACCCCTAGAAACTGCCTTTTCGTCTCCAAAAGCGCTAATTAAATTAAAATCTACTGCACCCCGAAGAACTGTAGTCGTGCTAAACCGATGGTCTTGAATGAAGCTTACTGCTTGTTCTAAGTTGTCTATTCGACTAGAAAGTGTTTTCAGTTCTGTCGCAAATTCTTTTTGGAGTCTTTGGATAACTGCTAAGTCTTCTTTACTAGCCAATCTATTTTCCAAACTATAAATTTTACGTCCAACTTTCTGCAAACAATTATTTAGAATATCTGCAAATTCGTAACGACTTAGCGCACGATTACCTTCAAAAGTCCCTGACGCCGACGCAGGAATACAACGAAATTGTTCTATCAAATTTCGCAGCGCATCATAAGCCCAGTCCTCAGGACTAACATCTCGCAATTGTTCGACATTTATAACGTCATTGCTAAGTTGCTCTGAAGGAGATCGTGATTGACTATACAGTTGGAATTGGGGAGTAACTTCAGAGGTTGTTTGGTCAGGCTGAAACGATGCTGAGGTATCAGTAGGATTAGCTTGCGCCCAAACTGGATGTAATATTAACAAGTTATAACCAAGTATGACTGATGTCAGTGGTGATAACACACCCAATTTATTCATATTTTATTTCTTTCCACATTAAACAATAGACAATTTAGTAAGGACGAACCCTCATTTCATTCTTGGCAGTTTCAACTATTTTCTTGGTAATATCGTCAGGAATTTTGGTATATTCTAACTCCCGATTCAATTTTTGACCCTCAGTTAGAATCCATATCAATAGATTCCTATTGCTTTTAACAAGAGCTTCATTAGGATACATTTTATGAAATAGTAACCAACTCAAACTCACCAAAGGGTATCCATCTTTTGGATCAATGATGTCTTCCGTCGTGAAGTCATCGTTAAACTTGATATTAGCTAGAGCTTTTTCTGTTTCTGTTAAAGTTGGTGCGACGTAACGACCAGCCCGATTTTCAATCTGAGCTGTAGACAGATTATTTTTACGCGCAAAACTATTTTGGACATAGCCAATAGCACCATCTACTCTTCGCACTTCTCCAGCTATTGCACTATCTTCAGGAAAAGCCGCGAAGACTCGAAATCCCCAATTCGGTTTCCTGCTAGCCTCTATTTTACCATCCGTAATTTCTCGTAAGTATTTAGTAAGAACAAAGCTAGTACCGCTACTCTCAGCGTTCACTACAACTTGAATCTTTCTATTAGGAAAGCGGGGACTAACTTGTTGCCAATTGCTAATTTGACCTGTAAATATTTTTGCCAAGGTATCACGAGATAGTTTAACATCAACGTTTACATTTTTCAAATTATAAACAATAGCGATCGAACCTCCCCCTGTTGGTACCATCAGCAAACCATCCTCTATTTGATTTTGCTCAATAGGGGTAGGGATTAAGCTAGTACCAGCAAAGTTTATAGATTTGTTAGCAAATAACCGGATACCACCACTAATACCAACAACCGTATATTTAAACTTTTCACCTGTTTGCTGCTCATATTCTTTGCTGTAACGTTGATAAAGAGGTTCTGCAAAAGAGTCCCCAGCCCCCCTTAGTAATTCAGCAGTAGCAGGATTCGTGGTGAAACTTATTGTCACTAATGTTACTGTAGCAGCAATAACTTTTTGCCAATTATTAATTGTCAATGTCTTCATAGCTCTGTGTCATCAAAGCACATATTTGTTTTGTTTCTTGATTTAATTTCCTAACGTATTCTTCGGTAAATGATGACTTTATTTGCATCAGTAGGGACTTCTACCCAAAAATCTGGAATGACAAATTGATAGACAAATTCTCCAAGTCGGGTACTCCGCCAAGTACTGATAATTTGAGCATCAGCTGTCCATCTTCTCAGAGCTTTGACAACAGTCTCAGGAACTGCGCTGGAATCTATTTGCTCATCAACTTGAATAATATTTCCACTGGAAGTCACTTGTACTTCTACTTCAAAACCTTGTTGGTTTTTTCCTCGGACTTTATAGAAGAGAGAACCATCTGGTTTGAGTTCAGTTCGAGCTAAGCTAAAGTCAGCACCTGAAACCGTCTTTGCTGAAGCCATCGCCGGAGACGGTACGTCTTGAAGGGGTATTTCTCGTTCTATCCCCGCTAGATTTTGGGCTATTAATATGTTTTCTTTAAGGGTTAAAGATAGTTGAGGTTCCAGAAACCCGGTTTCTTGGAGAAACTGAGTTTCTAATTTTCCCTTATCCGAGTCATATTGAGATTGAGCCTGAACAGGAAAGTGATAGATGAATGAAGTGCAAACAGCCATTCCTGTCATAATTAATATTTTCAGCATAGTTTTTGTGTATAACATCATTGTGCTTTGGTTTTCAGCCGTCAGCTATCAGCTTTCAGCCATCAAGATATTTCAATAGTTATAATACCATTTTGGATAAACATTTCTACAAGCTTTTAGCAAAACGCTTAGAGGTTGCTTGAAAAGCAGTTGGCTGTAATTTTAGGAACTTATCGATCCCCCCTAGCTTATATCTTGCACCAGGGCTAAAAACCGGGTTTCTTGAGAATGACAACACTAGAAAAGCTTAATTTTTCGTTTAGAAACCCGGTTTTTGAGGTCTTGTTGAGAATGCTGCAAGATGTCAGCTAGCCCCCCTTAAAAAGGGGGGAAAATCTTTAACTGTCCCCCTTTTTAAGGGAGATAATGGTGGATATTGAATGTGCATGCTACTGATGAAAGGACTTAGAAAACATCCTCTTATACCACTAACTACTATCAGCCCCACCCCAACGCAATATTGTCTTACACCGACTTAACTTATCTCTATAATTTTTCTCTCAGCTTATTAAAAAGCCAATCGGGAATAGCGTGTTCTTTCTCGTAAACAGAATTATATTTCTGCTCTAGTTTTTGCCAATCAATTGTAGTATCTGATAAAACTTCGTGAACAAATAAATCCAAGGCTTTACCGGATAAACCTTTCTCTACACACTTTTTCATCATCAAACGGCTTTCATTTATTTCGCCAATACATTCAAAAGGAGTATGTGTTGATAAACCCACCATTTCTCGAAAAGTAGACAGTAAATCTGCATCATCAAACAAGTTTTTTTGAAACACTGCATCAACAATATCTGGCTGACAATAAGCCATTAAACCTAACCAGACATAAGCACATTTAGGACATTTTTTACACCAAGGCTTTTGAATATTACAGGAGTGAATTTTTGGTATGACTTCTGCATATTTACTCAAGTTATGAAAAATGCGTAAGTCGTAAATAGGTTGTAAGATACTGAAATATTTAAAATTTGATAAAAGATTTTCCCGAACAAATTGGTCTAACATTTGTTCAGTTTCAAAACTTTTCCCCCATTGATGGTTAACTTCTCTTCCTAAATCATCCCAAAACAAATTTCCAGTATTCGCACTTTTCTCATGAGCAAGGCATAAATAATTATATCCGCTTGACAGCATTAAAAATAATGATTCAAAGATAGAAACTGGTGTTTCTGGGGCTGTGACTCCAGAATTTTCGGGAAAGTATAATTGGAGAAAGGGAAAGTCAATAAAGTCATCGTCAATTGAGATTTTATGACTCTTGATGGGATTGACGCATTCTAGCACTCCAGAAATTAAGTTATGTTGAGCATCAGCTTTCCCATAGATACTATGAGAATATTGCATGGAAGCAAAAGGAATATCTACTTCTTGCATCATTTTCATAGCTACAATACTATCCTTCCCACCACCACAACCTGCAAGAATAGTATGAGAATGACTTCCTATTATGGGAACAGGATGACTCTCTCCTAAACCTTGAGAATAGATAATTTCTGGTTGCTGATAATCTGTTACACCATTTTCATACCAATGTTGAGCAAATACACCTTGGTATATCTTGACAAATAAATTCAAAACAGGCTCTGCTAAATATTTAGAAATTCTGGAAATATCATAGTATTTCGGAAATAACGAACAGAGTTTCATGCCTTCAAATAAGGCGACATGAGCAGCAATGCGTTCTATTAATTGTTGAGAGTACTTTTCTATCAGCGTGGAAAAAGATATATCATGATAGAAAACTTTGGTTGAAAACTTGAATTTATCTGCACTATATAGAATATCTAGATGATGTTCGTGAATTACAAAATCGTCGATTTTAATAACTTCTATTTCCATCTTTCATCAGTGTACCCATTTTCGTAAATTGAACTTTACGCGTCTTAATTTGGTTTGTGTCGCGTGTGCGATCGCCTATTTTAAATTGATATTACCACCCCATTGTTCCTGGACCACCCTTAAATGGTCCGACAATATCAGCAGTAATCCATCCCCCGTAGAAATCTCCAGACTGAGGTGTCACTAATTCATCCTTGACATAACAAGCATCCATTACATTGGCAAAAAAACCATAGTATTCTTGAATCGATACAAAATCAGGGGTGGGGTCAAAATATCGCCAAGCACCATAATTTATATACTTATCACCGATGCTGACATCATAATATTTATATCGACCTTTCCATTCACACAAGCCTTTTCTAGGTACTTCAATCAAATGTTCTAGTTTAATGTCTTCTGGAGGAAAGTAATAGGTGGGAGGATGGCTAGTTTCTAAGACTCTTTTACCTCTGTTGGTTTCTGCTAAAACAATACCATTACAAATGACCCGGAGTTGTTTGTCAGTATCTTCTAAACGAGCCGGACGAGGATAATCCCATACTGATTCTTGACCGGGTTTTGGGGGGATAGGATTTAGTTTCATCATAAATCATCTTTTGATTAAATAATTTTGGGGTATCTAGCGATCGCACATCTTAACTATGGGCGATCGCCGTGTTCAGTTACTTCCCTGATTGACTGACAGCCCCTATCTTTGTCAGTCCTCCGTGATAGTTAATCAATTTAGATTCTGCTTTGCCAATTTGAGTTAACCGAAATTGCCAATCCGAAATATCCTCATAGCTAAGGTAATGGGTGTCACAACTTGGTGTCCAGAACCCACCTATAATAGAGGGATCGTCAAAGCGCAACAGACCCGATTGGCGGATGTTTTCCCCCTGTGGTGTTCCCGGTATGGGAGAAATGGAATAGGACGCCACTTGAAATTCCAGCGCTGGATTAATCTCTCTGAGCTGTTGATGGAGCTCTAATACCGCTTCCTCCAACCGGAGTAAACTCTCGTGGGTATCATCGGGAAAGCCTATAATCAGACCGTAGACAATAACGGGAAGACCAGCTCGAACGATTGCTCGCATCATCTCACAATGCTGTTGCCAGGGCAAGAGCTTAGCATAGGATTCTCTGCCAAAAACTGGACGCTCAGCGGGAATGTAACCCAGAAACCCACCAACTTTGCCATCCCAACCCCAAAGCGCCTCTATAAGCTCTTCATCAGGTGTAAGGTCAGTATGATCGTAGTTGCGCCCTCTGCATAAAGCAGTCCAATTGTTTCCCTCTGGGTCATATAATCCCAGAGCGGGCACTTCTACCAGTCCAATTGTCAGAGCTTTGTCAGATGTAAGTTCCATAACATAACAATCCGAAAACCTGGGTGTTAATAGAAATATAGACGACACGAGTTGCGTTTATATTTTAAACCTAATGAATGCAAAGCACTGCTTCAGATTGGTCTACATCTTAGTCAAGAATAAGATACTTACTGACACATCCCATAACTTAGGAAATCAAGATTCTTGATTTAATTGTTAATTGTTGCCCGATTCTGTTGATATTTTAACAAATCTACTTCTAGGCTGATATTTAGAAAATCAATGCCCTCATTTTCTAGGATTTCCAATATAGCTAAATTGAGGTTTTTCTCCGCATCAAAGTACAGATTGTCATCATTAACAAAAGCCATAATTTCAAGAACGCGGGCATTCTGTTCAATTTTGCTAAATCGAACTACACATGATGGAGAAAACCCAGGAATAGATTTTATTATCTCTTGAATGCTATCGCAAATTCTAGCCGTTTGCTGGGCAGAAATTCCGTCAATTTTCAGAGTTAAATTTAGTCCCCACTTCAACTCTTTCCCAGGATTTTGTGACCAATTCTCTACGATTCCGGAAATCATTTTAGAATTGGGCATTTTCATAATGGAACCCCACTTATCGATGTGCAGTGTAGTGGTTCTAAATCCTATTTTTAATATCTGAACAAAACCATCAACTCCTGATATTCCTACCCAATCACCTTCTCGATAGAGATTATCAGAATAAACAATCAGTGTACAAAACCAATCATAAACAATGTCTTTTAACAGTAAACCTATAGTGATGCCTGCACCACCAAGTAAACCAACAAGCGCCGCTGCTGATTGTCCTAAAAATATTTCACTGAGTTTGATTGCGAGTATGATAATTGCTGCTGCTTGAAAAACCTTTGGCATTAAGGGTCTGAGCAACTCATCAAGCTCAGTTTCCGTACGCAACAAGACATTAGCAATTACCTGTCCTAGAATGAAAGAGCTTCGATAAACAACATATGCAACTATAAAAACGACGAGTAAGTTGAGCGTCTTACCTATTGCTTCATTGAATTGAGGCTCTAAGTTATCTGACAAAATAATTTTTGATAACCACAATCCAGCAATAAAAATCAGCCAGCCTAAAGCAGATTTAATAACTGCAACCAACTCGTCATCAAGTTGACTTTTGGTTCTCCCAGTTAAACGCTCAATAGTTTTTATAACGATTGCAACAAAAACCCGTCTCAATACCTGTGTTAGTGTCAGGATAACGAGCACAGTCACAATTTTGGCAACGGGTATACCAGAGTAATTGACATCTTTTATGGCATTCCAAACTGCTTCCATAGTTACTTAGAGGGTGATGGTAGTTTTTTAAACATGAGTAAAGGCTTCTGGTAGAGAACAGATATGTACTCTGCTCTCTGTTATTGGGTATAATACTTCATACTGTAAATAGATGAAAAGAGTGATAAACTTTAGGTAAGACCTTGTTCTATAACGGGAGAGGGAACATAGCTCCCCTCTACCCTGTAACCACTCACGGGCGAGACGTACTACTATCTACTCACGGGCGAGACGTACTACTATCTACTCACGGGCGAGACGTACTACTATCTA
>JAWQFQ010000032.1:0-26091 GCA_035967975.1 Scytonema sp. PMC 1070.18 | reverse complement strand
CTCACGGGCGAGACGCCCGTACCACAAGACAGGAGATGTTTGAAGGCTTTTTCATTTGGAAGTCCCTGATTGAGCTTGACAAAGAATTAAACCAAACCATTGCTGGGGGTCTGTCCAGGTTTTCAATGTCTTAAGTCCATGTACTTTAAGTTGTTTTTGCAGGGTTGCTAAATCAAACTTGCGAGATATTTCGGTGAGAATGCTTTCCCCTGCTTGAAACGACACCTTTAAATTCAGGATATCTAGAGATACACAGTGGCTCTGTTGACAATGGAGATACATTTCAATTTGATTATCCAACTGATTGTAAATCGCTTGATGAGTGAATAAATTGAGATTGAAATCGCCTTGAAAACGCCAATTCAGATGAGAGAGCATATTCAAATTAAAGGCGGCTGTTACTCCTTGGCTGTCGTTATAGGCTGCTTCTAAAACTTCTTTTGGTTTTTGTAAATCAACACCAAGTAAAAAGTAATCTCCTGGTTCTAAAGCGCGAGCAATTTGACTCAAGAAGCGGTCAGATTCTTGTGGAGCAAAATTCCCCATAGAACTTCCCAGGAAAAAAATCATTTGCGATCGCCAAGAGTTCGATTCAAGATACTCTAAGGCTTGCTCGTAAGTTCCTAGTAATCCTTGAATGAAAAAATCAGGATATTTTTGTTGTAGTTGGAGAACGCTGGTTTTAAGAATTCCTCCACTGATATCAGTAGGTAGATATCTACAGTCATCTGCAATTCTCTGGTAAGCATCTAACAAAATGCGAGTTTTGGTAGAACTACCACTCCCTAATTCTACTAGTTCACAACTCCCTGTTATGTGAGCAATTTCCTCAGCATATTGGCTCAAAATCCAAGCTTCTGTTCGGGTTGGATAATATTCTGGTAACTGACAAATTTGTTCAAAAATTTGAGAGCCGCGATCGTCATAAAAATATTTAGCTGGTAAACTTTTTGGGGTTTGCGTTAATCCCTGAATGACATCTTCACCATCATTTTTGAACTCATGGCATTGAGTATCCAGTATCATTAAAGGCTGTGTGAGCATTTCTTAAATTCCTTATATTTTCAATCTGCAATTAGCCATCAGCTATCAGCTAATTGCTAATTGCTAATTGCTATTCTAAAACCAGCGTGTTGATAAAAGTAGGGACGAAACCAGTTGCGATAGGTTGGTAATGCCATTGAACCATTGGTAGCCCAAGAACCGCCAACCAACATCTGATGTTTGTCATCAAAAAAGGGTGCTGCTTGGTCTTCATAAAGTGGATGTGGTTGAAATCCTGGTAGGGGGTTAAAGGTGTCTTTGAGCCATTCCCAGACATTCCCGCGTAGGTCATAAAGACCAGAAGCATTGTTAGCTGGTTTGAACATTCCTACTGGACTAGGAGACACGAATTTTAAGTTGAGATTGTAGTTAGTTGATGAGTGAGTTCCCTCAGAATAGATTAAAGCTTGGTTCCATTCAGCTTCACTCATCAAGCGTATTTCTTTACCTTTCCAGCGACAAAATGCGATCGCTTCGTAGTAGTTGACTTCCACTGGCCAATCTAGAGGTAAGTCTATTTCGTCAAATGTGGCTCGATAGCGATAGCTATCTTTGAAGGGTATCCAGAACTTGGGATGTTGTACATTGTCAAGTTGTTTCCAAGCCCAAGAGTCTTTAGACCAGTAATCTGGGTTGTTATAACCGTCTTCTTGAACCAACTCTAAAAACTCCCCGTTAGTAATCAGATACTGACTTGCTAAAAACGGTTTCACTTCAACTGTGCGATCGCCGTATTCGCTATCCCAACCGAAAGTTGTATCATCCTTGGGTTTTCCTAATTTGACCACACCACCTGGAATTAAACGCATTTCATTTTTAGGAGTCTCACCATTGCTAGATGCGTAATTCCAACCTTGGGGACGCTCTAGGCGATTGACAGGTAGTTGACGCAGCAGCATTGAAGAGGTTTCAAAATGAATGCGGCTATGTTCTATTCCCATGAGCAAAGCCCAGAAGGGTTGCTGTTGATGGATAGGTAGTTCTAGGGGAGTGTTTTGAATAACATGAGCGATCGTCTCTCGTGCCTTGTCTCGATATTGCCAAACTTTTTCGACTTCAGGCCAGGTCACCCCTTGTATAGCTGCATCTAGTTCTTGTGGGGTCTCTGGATCGACTCCGATTTCAAACAGAGTTTCGTACTGAGAATTAATCCTATCTTTTATTAAACCAACGCGAATTAATTTGTTGATGTAAAAAACAGATGAATGACCGAGATAAAAGATTAAACGGCTTCTTAAAGGATCGGGATTGAGATAAAAAGTTTCTTCCCCAACCAAACTTTTCAAGAGGTTTTCTTCAAGTGCCCAGGAATTTTCAAAGTAGTTGAGCAGGCTTTGTGAACTGCAATCATTAAGTATGGGAACTAGATATGACATCTGTCTGTTTATTGCAGGAGCTATACTCATGACATCTTGATAGCTGATACTCTACTACTGATTTTATATACAAAAGTGTTGTTTATTACTTTTTTCTTTTGTAGTTATCTTCAAATAATTCCCTAAATTTGTCAACAGAGAAAAATGTATTTAAATTTACCAAATATACGAATTGACAAACTAATATAAATAATGCTGTGACGTTCAACACAGTGTCACCAAGGAAAAAAAATCCTTAACTGTCTTAAATCTCCTCTTATTTTTTCAATGAGTGATTTAACTGTCTGCTTAAGTATCTTATCTGTCTTTACATTTTTTTCAATAGGATATAAGGATAAAAAACTTAATGTCTTTACAATACTGCAAGGGATACGATATTTGAAGGACCTCAAACGCGCCAGAAACCCGGTTTCGCAGGAGTTACCGGGTTTCTAATTTCTGCTTATCCGAGCAGTATTGGGTACGCTTCGACCGACCTGATTTCCTGTTGCTATTCCCTATTGTTTGCCTACACAAGTCAATTCAGAAATCAAAAAGGGTTCCTATTATATATCAGCAATGGATTTTCTCGAACAAATTTTCGGTAAAGTTTCAAAACCCATTTTCTTGCTAGCGATCGCCTCTGCAAAGACTGCTTCATAAGAAGATAGTGCTTGCTCAAAGGAATAGTATTGTAGAGCAAATTGTCTTCCTTTACAACCTAATTGAGCAGCCATATCTGGATTGCTATATAAATCCAAGACCGCATCCGCCAAAAGTTGAGGTGACTCTGGACTCACAACTAAACCCCCGCCACTTCTTTGTACAGCACGCGCCGCCGTACCAGTGGAGGGAACTGAAGCCACGATTGGGCGACCGGAAGCTAGTAGAAGTGGTATTTTAGAAGGCATATTGAAGGAAATGACATTGCGCTTTTGCACAACTAACCCCACATCACCGGCTGCTAGCATTTCGGGTAGTTTTTCACGAAGCTGTAGTGGTAAAAGCAAAACATTTGAAGCCCCACAAGCACGACAATGTTTTTGCAACCGTTCTAAAGCTGAAGATTCCCCTACTATGACAAAGATAATTTCTGGAATGTGTCGCAACAAAGCGGCTGCTTCAATTGTTGTCTCTAAACCTTGGGTTAAAGCAATATTCCCAGAGTACAGCACCACAAACTTCTCGTCCAATTGATAAGAGGCTCGAAAGCCGTTGTTTTTCTTTGGGAGCGGACGAATAAAATTAACATTAACCCAATTGGGAATGCAGACAATTTTCTGTGGGGGGACTTCTTTATTGACTAAGTTCTCTACAAACCCATCTGCGATCGCGCTAATAGCGTGTGCTTTTCGATACGCAAACTTCTCTAAAGCTGCCAATGCACGAATCATCCACTTATTCTTCAGCAGTCCGACTCGCACAGCTGCTTCTGGGAGAATGTCTTGCACATTTAACACCACCGGACAATTATAAATCCATCCTAGTAAAGTTGCTGGCAAAGATACCATCAAAGGAGGAACTGTTAAAAGAATCACATCAGGTCGCCACCCATTTAGAGCTTGAGGTAAGCTTGTAAACACAAAGCTCACCTCAAGTAAAAGCCGATCCAGCAAGTTAGGTTTTGACTTGATGCGTAAGTAACTCCTTTGAATGATTACGCCATTTTTTTCTTCTGTAACATACCACTTACCCCGATAGCCCGGATAAATTTCTCGTTCCGGGTAGTTTGGCATACCCGTAATCACTCGTACCTGATGCCCTTTCTCTACCAATCCCTCCGCCAGTTCAGTCATCAAAGGCGCGATTCCAATTGGTTCGGGATGGTAATTATAAGAATAGATCAGAATGTGCATTATCTATACATCTAGGTAAGGTTACGATCGAGCAAGCACCCTTTCAAATCGCAATCGTTTGGATACTATTGGTTCTAGCCCTAAGTTTCCCTTGTACTACGAATTACAGTTTTCATTTTAACGTACTGAATATGAGACAATTGCTACGACCAATAAATAGTACCATCAGCTACATAAGAATTATTAGTATTACTACGGGTTTCATAAAATCTTTACATACGAATTTTTGTAACTTGGTAAGAGCACAACCAAGTCTGTTTCTTTAATTAGCCCTGTTAGGCGCTTCGATGCGCTGCAATTCGTAATTCGTAATTGTAACCCACACTTAAAAGAGTGGGCTTGTAAAAAAAAAGACGCAGTTTTCCTACTCACTACGTGTCTTGGAAAACATATTTTTTTTTAATGGGCTTGTACCCACAACTAAAGTTTTTTCTTTTAATTACGAATTACGAATTACGAATTACGAATTATTCTGTCATTCCTCATCTTTTCCCTCTGCGTTCTCTGCGGTTCAAAAGTATTTTTTTAAACCGCAATAGACGCATGCTAAAGTAATCCTGCTGACTCATAAAGCCGCTTGAGCATTGCCATAATCTTGCTACCATACTCCAAATCCGCTGACCAGCGACCTGAAAGCTGGTATACTGACGGTGCAATACCTCGCGTGACAAGGACAAATCGTGGATCGACAACGTCTTGGACTAAAGGTTCTAGACTGGCGTAGGCTTTTAAGTGCTGGATGTGCGCCCTGACACCAATTCTTGGATTTTCAAAGGAAGCCGCTTCTGCACCGCCCCCAATAGTTCCCAAACCTGCAAAGTTATTTTGCTCCGGTTTCATATCGTTCCCAAAGTGTAGAAATCCGGTTTCTAAACACATTTGACAGAAAGCAATATCATAGTTGACTCCCTCCATCGCCGCTTCTTCCCTATATAGTTTTGGCAAATCGGGAAATTTACTTAAAGCATTTTCATTATTATTTCTTAGAAATAGCTGCAACTGCACTTCTGATGCGTTACCGTGTGACATAATTCGGTCAATTTGACCTGGACAAATTTGTAAAATGGAGCGAAGAGAAACAGTATGGCTTGCACTATCCCAAGAAATAGAAATGTTAAATTCCCGTAACTCTATAGCTTTGATATAAACAACTCGACAGTAGGTAATGCGGCGGACATTAGGTGCTCTAGATAACTCAATCCGCAGGCGGTCTACTAAATCAATGGGTATATAAGCATTCCCACTAATCAGTATCCCTTGTTCTTGATACTTCTGTCCATTAATATTAATATTAATAGCTGAATAGGTAGAGTTGTCTTTGTCTTCAGAACTAGGGTCGATGGTACGACTCCAAGAAGCAAGCCCATCTGCAATTCCTAAGGCAAAATCGCGACGGCGACTTTGTAGTAAAGCAAGGTCGTCTGGGTTACTGATAAAGATAACCTGCATCACCATAGAAGCAACTGCTACTTGGCGACAGAATGTCAAACTCCCCAAGCTAGATAATGTATCTGATTTGACACCTCTGTTGGGTAATTGCGGTACGCGACGCAGCAACCCGACAAGTAGTAGTTCGGCATTGCTCTTGCGTTCTTCATTACTGGTAATGTAGAAAACGCTGGCTCCACGTACGGAAGGATTGCTAGCCGAATCAGCATGAATTTCTAAGGCTACATCTTTTTGATGAGCGCGAGAGTTTATCCAAGAGATAGTCTGTTGAGCACTCAAATTATCGGGAACTGCTAAAACATCGAAACTACGAGACCTCAGTTCCGTTACAATTAAATCCCGCAGCAGAATCATTTCCCTAGCTTCAGTGGTACCACCAGCGATCGCACCGGGATCTATTCCCCCTGCTTCTTGTCCTCCGTGAGCTGCTGAAATAAAAATACGTCCCATCTTAGTAATTCCTCACACAACTTAAAGATTAAACGATTCCGTGCCGAATTCTCAGTCTTGCAACAAGAAATATAATAGCTATCAGCAGTTAGTAGTCAGTAGTTAATCGTTAGTCGATCAGCCACTAACTACCAACCACTAACTACTAACCACTAACCCATGACCAATATGCACATTCCCCGCTTGCACCCAGATACAATTGATGAAGTTAAACAACGAGTTGATATCTACGATGTCATTTCCGAACACGTTGTCTTACGCAAGCGCGGGAAAGACTATGTAGGTTTGTGTCCCTTCCACTCTGAAAAAACTCCCAGCTTCACGGTCAGTTCGACCAAACAAATGTACTTCTGCTTTGGCTGTCAAGCAGGGGGAAATGCAATTAAGTTTTTAATGGAGTTGGAGAAGCGATCGTTTGCTGAAGTTGTGTTGGATTTAGCACGACGGTTTCAAGTTCCCATCAAAACTCAAGAACCGGAACAATGGCAAGAGTTGCAGCGTCAGGTGTCTATACGCGAGCAACTGTATGACGTTTTGGCAACAGCGGCACATTTTTACCAACACGCCCTAAAGTATAGCCCTGATAAAGCATTACACTATTTGCAATCTAAGCGTCAACTCACAGAAGAAACAATTCAGCAGTTTGGTTTGGGATATGCGCCCGCAGGTTGGGAAACTCTGTATCGGTATCTGGTGGATGATAAACGCTATCCTGTGCAACTGGTGGAAAAAGCAGGTTTAATTAAACCGCGTAAGGAGTCTACAGGATATTATGATGTGTTTCGCGATCGCGTGATTATTCCCATCCACGATACCATTGGACGAGTCATTGCTTTTGGGGGGAGAACTTTGGGAGACGAACAGCCCAAATATCTCAATTCACCGGAAACAGAAGTTTTTATTAAGGGAAAGACATTATTTGCTCTCGATAAAGCCAAAGCCGCAATTTCCAAAGAAGATAAGGCTGTGGTTGTCGAGGGATATTTTGACACCATAGCTCTTCATGCGGCTGGTATTACAAACGTTGTCGCCTCCCTCGGTACGGCTTTGAGCTTAGAACAAGTTAGACAAGTATTACGTTATACTGACTCAAAACAGCTAGTCCTCAATTTTGATGCTGATGCAGCTGGAACAAATGCAGCAGAAAAAGCAATTGGGTCAATTTCCGATTTAACGTATAGTGGTGAAGTTCAGTTAAAGATTCTTAACCTACCTGATGGTAAAGATGCGGATGAATACTTACTGAAAACCACGCCAGAAGACTACAAACAACTCTTAGCAAATGCTCCCCTTTGGCTTGATTGGCAGATACAACAGATTATAAAAGACCGCGACCTCAAACAGGCTATTGATTTTCAGCAGGTGTCGCAATATCTGGTAAAATTACTGAAAAATATTGCTAACAGTGATACACTAAACCACTATATTTCTTATTGTGCAGAAATCTTAGCACAAGGGGATGCCAGATTAGTACCGTTGAGAGTAGAGAATCTGCGCTCTCAAATTCCTAACTCTTCTAGAGGAGCCATAAAATCTCAATTCCCAAAAACTCAGCCCATTCGCCCAAAACAATCACACACACTCTCAAGTACAGAGATTCAACAAAACGACTCGGTTGCTCCAACACCAGAACAAAATCTTTTAGAAGTAGCAGAAGCTCTATTACTACAAATTTACTTACACTATCAAGAACACCGTCAAGCTGTTGTTGAAGCATTAGACGAGCGGGATTTACAGTTTAGCCTTTCCCATCACCGATTTTTATGGCGACAAATCTTAGAAGTTCCACCTGATAGGGAAGATGATTTATTATCAACAGTGCAAAATAAAAGCTTGGAGTTTCCCGAAGAAATTGTATTAATATCTCACTTATTTTATTTAAATGAAAAAACCCAGAAAGAAATTTTCTCCCGTCACGAGAAACTAATTCAAGCCGCAACTGCTTCTATGGAGATTGTGATGAGGGAAAAGCGATCGCGTCTTTTCCGGGAACTCTATGAGCAAACTAACCCAGAGGAGGAACCGGAAAAATGGGAATCCTATTGTCTAGCTTTCTATGCGGAAAAACAACGCCTTCAGGAATTAAGACGCCAACGACAATTTTCTCTTGTAGATTTACTTTCAGGGTAACATAATGATTAATAAGAATTGTGTAGCCATTTTGCCATACTGCATTTATTGTTTGGTTATTCGGTTTAGATTGTCTATAGCAATTTGCCAAATGACTCTAAATGATTGGAACGAATCTTGTGATATCCGTTCCTCAACTAAGGCGTTAACTGCACGTTTGAGGATAGCATCTAAATCTTTTCGGATTTCTTGAGTTTCAGAATCGAGGAATTCAAATAATTCTGATGTAGATAAGTCAGATAATTTTTGTAGAGCTTGTTGTTGAGGTGGATTTGCCATTGCTTTTTGCAGAGTGGTAGATAAATCATTTTTAATGAGAGGATTTTGTTTTTTATTGTAAGATATTACATCAATAATTTTGTTTAGACTTATTAGCAAAGATGGCAGGAAATTCTTTGAAATGTTTTTTTGCCGCTCATCTAAGAATTCTACTGCTTTTTCAGGAGCCATTTTGAAGACTTCATTTCTAACATTGTCAGGCATCTTTTCTATAACATTCACGACTTTCCGTAAAGTTTTGCTAAATGATTCCAACGAATGCTGTGAAATCAAATGGTGATAGCGATCGCGCTCTGCTTGATATTTCTCTACCAAAATTTTCGCAGTTTTTTCAACGATAACGGAAATTTGTTTAGCTTGCAGAGTTCCACCAGATTTCTCAGCATTTGTGTGTGCAAAGACGGTCTCAATGCAATCTTGTGCATCCATTAGTGTAGTCACTTCGCGGATGTAGTCGTCAGCTTTATTTTTCTGTGCCTGCTCAATCTGTTGTGTGAACCACCAAAACCCAGATATAATGGGGAATAATATTGCAAAAATGACTTCTAAACTCCCTGAATTTTCCTGAAGCCATGAAGGTTTTTCTCTGTCATAGTATGCTTGTGCGCCGGGATGAGTAGGTAGAACAGTTAGTTTTAAGTCGATAGGATTTGTCAAATTGTCTGGGGGATTTATATTAGCTAATATCGGCATTGTCTTCACGAATTCCTGACGCTGCTGGTAGAGAATTCCAGTAATTTCTTGAATCACTTCAGGTGAGACATCCTCCCTTACAAGTAGCAATCTCCACACTCTTATTGTTATTAAATTAGCTTGAGGTATCGGAGTGTTATTTGCGTTTTTGTAAACTCCTTTAGGAATTTTCGCTTCTTCCACATAAGGGTTTTTAGTTCTCATCGCTCCAGCTTGGTCTATTGGTAATAACTGTCCATTGCATTTGAGAAGTTCCTCAATGCTATTATTACCTATAGCACGGACATGAAAAACTGCATCGACTTTTCCTTGACAAAAGGCTTTTGTAATGTCTTCATCTGTGTCCTTAACTGGAACCAGTTGCGGGTCAACGCCATATTGTTCCATTAAAAATTTCAAGGACTGAATCTGACCACCTTTCTCTGGTGGTTGTGCAATCCGCTTTCCTCTTAATTCTGAGATACTGTTGATTCCAGATTTAACAATTAACTGATACATATCTGGAAATAGCAGAGTGAGAATCTGGGCGGATTGTAAATTATTAATATTCTCTTCAAAAAGTAGAGCGTCTGCTTGTGCTGCAGCTAATTGTACCTCTCCTTTATTCAATTTTTCTAAATTCTCCCGTGTTCCGTCGGTCGATATAACTTTAATTTTTATCTGGCGTTGGCGAGCGTTAACTATATTTGCCATTCTTTCGGCGAATTTATAGCTATCTCCAGTTTGTTCACCAGCAGCAATAGAGAGTGTTTGTACGTAGAGGAAGTTTTTATAAAGACTAGAGCTTAAAGGAATTAAAATCGCGAGAATAATAAATATGGCAAACCAAGGTCGGTGCTTGGTCAATCCAAAACCAAACGTATCAACGAACTGTAGCTTTTTTAGCATAACATATTATACATGACATGATTTAGACGAAACTTCTTAAAATAAAAAACCCCACAGAGACCAAGAAAACATCGGTCATCTTTGAGCGGAAAGGGAGTTATATTCTTCTTCACCATCGCTTGGTACATTTCCAGATTTTTTATGCACTAGTTGATCCCCCCTAGCCCCCCTTACAAAGCAGGGAAAATCTCTGAAAGTCCCCCTTTTTAAGGGGGATTTAGGGGGATGTGAAATGTGCATGCTACTGACGAGAGGACTTTTAAAACATCCTCTTAGGAAAAAGGGAAAGGAGGAAAAGGGAAGAAAAAACTCTTCACTTTTTCCCTTTTTTCAAAAGAAATTACAATACCTTGATAACTAAGTTAGTCAACTTCAATGTAAAGGTAGTCCATCCATCACTACTGTTAACTTCAATGCTTCCTTGTAGTTGTTCGACAAGTTTCTGCACAAGTGCTAGTCCCAAACCACTACCTGGTTGTTTTTTAAATGCAGGGCTACGAAAGCGGTAGAATTTATCAAAAATTCGCGGTAAAGCTGTGTCAGGAATCTCTGTGGAATTACGAATAGTAATGGTAGTACAAGGAGTTGAGATAAGTTGAGATGTTGACGGTTTTATAGAATAAGAATTGGAGGGATAAACTTGAAGAGACTCAGAGGAGATAACGTTCTCTTCATCTCTCCATTTCAGTCCATTTCGCTCACTAGAGAGAACCTCCGCAAGCACATGACGCTTCACCTCTCCATCTTGTTTTTCCTTATCTCCTTCGTAATGAACACTCAAACTAATTTCACCGCCAGGAGCTGTGTATTTACAAGCGTTATTTAGTAACTCTCCTAAAATTCTTGTTAAATAAGCACTATCAGATATCAAGGGAGGAATGTCTGTGGGGATATTCACCTGTAGAATTTGTTCGTATTCCTGAATACGAGTTGCATAGCTTTCAATGATGTTAGGTAACCAGTAGTGTAAGTCTAAAACTTCAGGATTGAGTAAGTGAGTGTTTCCTGCTTCCGTCCGGTGCAAATCTAGCAAATCGTTAATTAGATCCATCTCGCGATCGCACTCTGCTTTCAAAATATTAAGATACTGCTGACCTTGTTCTGCAAGAGGCTTATTTTGTAGTAATTGAATAGCCATTTTCATATTTGATAGAGGCGCACGCAATTCATGAGAGACAGTAGATAAAAAATCATCTTTCTTTTGACTAATTTCTATCAATTTAGATAACAGATGCTCTTGCTCTAATTGCTTCTGACAAGCCTCTAAAGATATTTGGCGTTCGGTGATATCCCGAAATACTAAGATGACGCCGATATTGTTATTTTTTTTATTCTCAATTGATGTGACAAAATACTCCACTGGTACTTCTATTCCTGTTTTAGAAAAGAGAGTAGCTTCTTTTTGCAAACACAGTATATTCTCTGTATTAACAGGTATTTCTAATACATTTTGTACTTTTTTATTAACAATTTGAAAAACTGTTGCTAATTGTTGATGATAAGCTTCATTCTGTTTCCATCCTGTTATTTTTTCGGCTACAGGATTCATAAATGTAATTAATCCTTGCTCACTACAAGTTATGACACCTTCACCTATACTTTTGATAGCAGTCAGAAACCTGACTTGATTTTCTTCTAGTTGCTTTTGCTGCTTGTGTTTGCTAAAAGCTATTTCAATTGAGGTTTGTAATTCCTTTTCTTTAAAAGGTTTCAGTAGATAACCAAAGGGGTCTGTTAGACGTGCTCTTTCTAAAGTGCGATCGTCAGCATAAGCCGTCAAATAAATAATGGGAATATTATATTGAAAATAAATGTGTTCCGCAGCCTCTATCCCATCTATTTTTCCTTTTAATTGAATATCCATTAGAACTAAATCTGGTTGCACTTCTGCTATTTTAAGAATTGCTTCTTCACCTGAAGACACAATAACAGGAACATGATACCCAATTTTTTTTAAACGACTTTGTAAATCCTTAGCAACTATGCCTTCATCTTCTACGACTAATATAGTTTTACTCATCATAATGCTCTCCAATTATTTTTTTCTCCTGTAAAAAATGTCATTTTTACCTCTACTCCATTATGAGAGGAATTCACTGTTAAATTTCCAGAAATTTGATTTGTTAAAGCCTCTACTAATTGCAAACCCAATGATGTTGTTTCTTGAAAATTAAATCCTGCTGGAAAGCCTACTCCATTGTCCCTAATCGTGAGTGTGTACACATTGTCATTTCCTGCTTTAAGTTCCACACAAACTTCTCCCTTTCTCCCATGAGGAAATGCATATTTTAGGGAGTTTGAGACGAGTTCAGTGATAATCAACCCACAAGGAATTGCTGTGTCTAAGTTTAGTAAAATGTTATCGACATTGGCTGTGAGTGAAATCACATTGCTATTAATTTCATAGGAACTACACAAACTTTTGACTAAATCGCAGATATACTCATTAACATCTATTTTGGCAAGGTCTTGAGATTGGTATAATTTTTGATGAATCAAAGCCATTGATTCTATCCGTAACTGGCTTTGTTGAAATATTTCTAAGTCGTCTTTGTCCTTTATATACTCCTCTTGGAGGTGAAGCAGACTGGAAATAACTTGTAAATTATTTTTGACTCTATGATAAATTTCCTTTAACAGAACTTCTTTTTCCACTAGGGAAACCTGTATCTGCTCTTCCGCATATTTACGTTCGGTAATGTCTACACACGAGCCGATATAACCAGCAAATCTTCCATCCTCTGTATAATGGGGAACGCCTGTATCTAAAATCCAACGGTACTCACCATCAAATCGCTTGAGACGATATTCTATGCTAAACTTTTGGCATGTATTAAAGGCTTTGATATAACTTAAATAACGTTGTTCTCTATCCTCGGAATATACAGATTCAAGCCAACCGTTACCCAATTCTTGTTGAATTGTTCTTCCAGTAAATTCCAACCAAACTTTATTAAAGTAATTGCAAAGACCATCCGTATTACAAGACCAAATCATAACAGGAGCAGTGTACGCTATGAGGCGGAATTGTTCTTCACGTTCCCGCAATATCTCCTCAATTCGTTTGCGTTCGGTAATTTCTACCTGTAAAGACTTGTTAATTTCTCCTAAATCTGCTGTCCGCTCCCGAACTCTAATTTCTAGTTCGTCACGTACCTTTTGCAAAGCAAGATTTGCAGCTTCTAGTTGCGCTGGACTGGGTAAAGCCAAAGCCTTTGGTATAAGCGGTACTAGTTGTATAGCAGTAAAGACAGAGATAAATGCAGTGATAGCTTTGATTAACCCTGAAACCCAATAAGTGGGATACCATAGTGTCCATACCTCCATGAAATGAGATGTACCGCAAGCAATAATAAATGTGCTAAACATCCAGAATATCCATGCAAAAGGTACATCCGGTCTTGTACTGACAAAATACACAAGCATGATTGGGATTGAATAATACGCCAATGTAATTAATAAATCAGATAAAAGGTGAAGCCATACCAATCCTGGGAACCAAAGATAGCAATGTCCGTGAGGAATAAAATCTTGGGAGAGAAAATTTTGGAAAAATTCCGCCATAAGAAAATATACATGAATAAATTCTTTTGTAACCTATGCTTGTCAAAATTTGATAAAATTTTATTTATACTGAGACTTGTATGCTTTAAGCAGTCGGCTATCAGCTTTCAGCTAAGAGCCAAAAACTGATAGCTCATAGATCCAGCACTGAATCACTCATCTGAGTTTGTTCCCGTACAAAGTATAACCATAATAAAAGTCTCTTAATTTCTTAGCGCCTTTGCGTCTACCCTGCGGGAACGACTGCGCCCTTATGCGTGAGTTTTATTCAGGTTACATAGGTGGACATGATATGAGTGATGGTTCAGCGCCATATATATTAGCTATTAGGAACTTCTAATCTCTTAGAAGCCCACACCGACCCGTTCGCGTAGCGTCCCGGAGGGAAGGGCGGTGCGTGGAGTCGTCACCTAACTGCTCATATCAAAGCGATTAGGGAAGTGAACGATAATCATAGAAGTTTGGTCGTGGGAACGAGCGATCGCCTCCGCTTCCCTTCCCAAAGCAGGTTGACCAAAACGATGAGTGCTTTCGATTAAAACCAACAAGTCATTAGGTTTGAGAAGTTCAGAAACTTTCCTGACTGGGTTTCCTCTCACCTTCATAACAGGAATGTCAGTCTTGGATAAAACAGATTCTTGTTCTGGTGAATACCCTCTTGCTTCCGGAAAGATTTGCACAACTTCTAGAGGAGATTTGAGTTCTTCTGATAGAGTTTTAGCCAAAACCAAAGTATGACGTAGTATGGTTGAAGACATTCTTGGATGAGTAATGGCTAAAAGTAGACGTTCCGTATTTTCAATTGGTATTGGAAAGCGAGTGATAAGTACGGGTACTGTTGTACGTCTTACAATGTTGTCAATGACATTACCAAAGAAGTTCTCCCGGTAAGTTGAGTATCCTTTCCAACCGCAAATCACTAGACTAGCTTCTCGTTCTTGTGCAGAACGCAAAATTCCGCAATCTATCGAATCGTCAACTCGACCTATAGGTTCAACTTTAGCGACAGCAGCATGGGCGATCGTCTCAGCGGTTTCCAGTAGACGATTCTGCTGAGTTTTCGCTGCTGCTGAAACAGGACCATCTTTATCTGAGATAACGTGTAATGGTAACAAAGTTCCATTAGCATCTTTAGTGAGGATAATAGCCAGCTGAAGGAGATTATCTTCTGTACTGGGGTTAGCAACCGGAACTAAAACACGACTCGCTAGACTTGTGACTATGGCAGAATTTTCTAAATTTTCTTGGGTTGAGGTAGACGATTGCGCTGGCTCATGCTGTAATTTCGATCCCCCACGCTCAGTAATCCAAGGAGATGCAATACAGCTGACCAGAATCATAGCGATTATGCCGTTTACAGTCAATTCATCCACAAGTTTGATGTTAAAGGCGACGGTAATCGCAGCTAACGTCGAAGCTGCTTGAGCAACAGACAGCCCAAACATCACCATTGTGCTGGGAAGTTTCCAACTAAATACCCTTGCTGTCCCCCAAGCGGCTAAGAACTTGCTGGCGAATTCTGCCACAATCATCACAGCAGCGACAACAAGACCACGGGGATCTTTTACCAAAATCATCGGATTTACTAACATTCCCACAGAAATCAAGAAAAACGGCACAAACAATGTGTTACCAATAAATTGAATCCGATTCATCAACGGACTCAACGGGGGAATGAGTTGAGTAACAGCAACTCCTGCCAAAAATGCACCTACAATTGGCTCAATTTCAATTAAGCCAGCAATATATGAGACGATAAACAAAGCCGCCAAGACAAACAAAAACTCTGCCCCTTCATCGTGTCCAAAACGCCGAAAAAACCAGCGCCCTAGATTTGGTACTCCCCAAAGAGTTGCAAAGGTGTAAATCGCTAGGGATGGAATCAAAAACAGCCAAAAGCTGATTGTGAGATTACCTTGGTTTGCTTTGACCACAACTGCTAGTACCAGTAGAGCTAAAACATTGGTAATCAAAGTTCCTCCGAGCGTTGCTGTGACAACCGGAGTTCGCATAATTCCCAACTTAGTCAGAACGGGTAAAGCCAAAAGAGTATGGGAAGCAAAGCAAGATGCCACCAAGATCGATGCCAAAAAGCTGTATCCTAGGGGGAGCATGGCTACAGTTCCCAAAACCATTGGAATTGCAAACGTTGCTAGTCCAAAGGTCAGAGCTTTATTGGCGTTACGTTTGAGGTCGTCCAAACTGGTTTCCAATCCACCCAAAAACATCAAAAACAGCAAACCGACTGTGCCAAGCAACTCAATTGTTTTGTCTCGTTCTAGCAAACCCAAACCATAAGGTCCGACAATCACTCCTGCTAAAATTAAACCGATAATTCCAGGAAGTCTAAACCGCTCAAATAACAGCGGTGCTATTAGCATAATCGCTAGAATAATCAGGAATATTGCAACTGGGTCGTTGATGGGTTTGAATAGCTGTGCTACGACAGGTGCAAACACAAAAGGCTGAGATAGGTTTGGTTGCCACGACCCCAAATGCGGTAGATAGTTGTTCACAAAGGTTACTCTTGGTGAATGTTGCTGAGTTAATAATAGTCATTACTTTTCTTAACCTATGAACTATATAGTACCGACACTATCTCAGGAACTAGTTTTATTAAAAAAAAAGGTCAACTAAATTTATTTTTAGGAATAATATTTAGTAAGCATTTAGCTATCACTACTTCAGCGACATCAACCCCCACCTCCCTCCCTCACTCCCTCCCTCACTCAAGATTGCGAATTTGCATCTGTATCCACTCCCTATCGACAATTGCATAGAGCAATACGTCTCGCCATTCACCGCGAATCCACTCATATTCACGTAAATACCCCTCCTGTCGCATACCAATTTTTACCAACACTCGCATGGAGTGATGATTTTGCGGGTCAGATAACGCAAAAATTCGATGTAAATTCAATTGCTGGAAACCAAACTCTAATAGTTTTGCTGCTGTTTCAGTAGCATATCCTTGACCCCAGAATTGCCTAGCTAAAGCGAAACCTATCGAACTTTCTCGCTTATTAGGATTGCTGATAGATAGCCGACATGCCCCGATGACTTGCTTATTTTCTTTTAAAGTCACTGCTAAAGCAAAATGCTGGCGGTGTCTTTTTCGGTGTGCTTTAATCTCTGTTTGCAAAAAATTCTTCGTCTCTTCTTCAGTGTTAGGCCCAAAAGGCAAGTAGCGAACAACCTCTGGGTCAGAAGCATATAAATGCACCCCTTGCCAATCTGATTCTGTAAAATCGCGGAGTATAAGACGTTGTGTCTCGATTGGTAGCTTAATAGTCATTACAAGGAATTATGAATGATGAATTATGAAGTATGAAATTTTTACCATTCATCATTCATAATTTATACCATCATCAGTTGCTCAATTCTGAACGCAATTGACTAACAACTTTATCTAATCCTACGGAATGGGCTGCTTTAAAAAGAATACGATCGCCCTCTTGCACAAAAGTCTTCAGCCTTGCGGCTAATTCCGCATGGGTTGCAAAGCACTCAGAAGGGATTCCGTTGCAACTCTTGGCGATCGCTTCCGCGTCTTCTCCGTCCACCAAAACCAGCAATGCATCCAAATTTAATTTTCGTACCGTTTCACCTACCTGCTGATGGAGTTGATGCGATCGCTCTCCCAATTCCTTCATAGCACCCAACACAGCAATCCGACGTTTCCCCGGAGTTTCCGCGAGTAAATTCAAAGCCGCCTGCATAGCTTCTGGTGCAGCATTGTAAGTCTCATCTAAGATAACGACATCGTTAGGTAAAGAAAAACGTTGGGAACGTCCTGCGGGCATCTCTACTGTCACACCTGTAGTTAGGCTCGCCCAATCAATACCCAAAACCTGTGCTACTGTTAATGCTGCCAAAAAGTTAGTTGCGTTGTGACGTCCCGGTAAAGGTAAACTCACCTGCACTCCTGCAACTTCTATAGTTTCGCTATCAATCATGCGTCCGTGGACATCACCACCTGACAAACCGTAGGTTAACACCTTTCCTTGCCAAACTTTCTCAGCTGTTGCAAGCAATAGGGGATTGTCATGATTGAGAATAGCAACACTATCCTTTGGCATTTCCGCCAATAACTCACATTTTGCCTGAGCGATCGCCTCTTGTGAACCCAACAATTCAATATGAGCCGTTCCCACATTAGTAATGACACCAATAGTTGGACGCGCAATGTGAGTCAGTTCAGCAATTTGACCCTTTCCCCGCATCGCCATTTCAATCACAGCGAAATCGTGCTCCTCCCCAAGCTGCAACAAAGTTTTTGGGACACCAATTTCGTTATTGTAATTTCCATAAGTCTTAAGGACCCGCCCCTGCGTTTCCAAAACGGCGGCTATCAGTTCCTTCGTTGTGGTTTTACCCACCGAACCCGTGACCCCAATGACTGGAATTGGAAACTGGTCGCGCCACCATCTTCCAATTTGTTGATAAGCCTCTAAAGTATTTTTTACTTTCAGTACAGGAAATTCTGAATTTTCATATTCAAAATCCACTATCGCAGCCAAAGCACCTTTGTCTACAGCCATTTGGACAAAATCATGTCCATCAAACGTCTCACCCCGCAAAGCCACAAACACTTCACCCGGTTTAATTATACGGCTATCTGTTTGTACACCAGTACTTAATTGTGCTAAAGCCGTATCCGAAAGATAGATAGGCTGGGCAGAAAGAACTTCAACGAGTTGATTTATCGTAGCAGAACAAGGCATGGTCAACTTTTCTACATCTAAAATCTTTTTAAAAGACTCCACTAAGTACAGAATTGTTCGTAGTTGCGCTTTCGATCTCATGGATCGCAACTACAAGCCTTGATGACGATATGAATTTATGAAATGTAGTACTATGTAGTCGTGCATAATAAATTATTACTTGGGAGAGGTAATAGGTAATAATAACATATTAAGGAAATCCCAATACATTATATTTAGCTCCCCCTACCCGGTGCTCACCTACCCCCGGTTTTTTATTAACATCACTTCTACAATTTGTGTAGCCGTGTCCCCTGAGATGCCTAAAGCTTGATACAAATCGTTCAAAAAGCCTTGTTCTTCACGTGTCACAATCCCATCAGCTAACACCAAATCTGTAGCTACCGCAAAAGCTGCTTCCCGCAGGTCATAGGGTAAGGATTCCTTCGCCAAATTAAACAAAGTATCGATCCCTTCCCGTCTCAAAATACTTAGGAGTTTGTCAAACATCCTGTTGATAACATCATTGGAGTAACTCCTGAAGAGTTTCATGCGAGATAGGGTAGACGAAATTCCACGCGCTTCTTCATCAGAAAGATATCCATCTGAAGCAGTTGCAGCCAAGGCGATCGCAGTAAAAGCTTCTGCTGGCGTCAGATGTTCTTGAACTTGGCTTTGTGCGCCGAAAACTTTATCGAATAGACCCATTGTCGTTAACTCCCTCGTTGGCGTCTCGATAGCGGCACATTATTAACCCGTGCTCTATTCACTCACAGATAATTATGCAACGCTATGAGACTATAAGCTCTAGTGTTCCCAAGATTTTTTACAAACGAACACCTGAACTCAACAGTTCTCGACAAACAGTTTACTTTCGGCTGAAGATGAGCGTAACTTCTCAAAACTATGGGATGGGAAGCCCCTATGCCCCTCTGAATAAAGCGTCTACGGGACGCTTCCTTATTGAAGACGCTTCGCGTCCAGACGAATACCAGTTTTTTCAATGGTCTCGATCACTGCTAGACCTATGCTAGAAAAAGCAAGCAGCAATAAAACCGAGGTCAAAAAGGCATTTACAAATATCCGTTGGGCTTCGTCAAAGAAAATGTAGCTTGTCATTGTCCGATCTTCTGAACTCAGTGGTGCTAGTACTCATATGTTTCTTCATCTGGGGAGCGGCATTTTTCGCTCATGAAATACTAGCATATGCATCTTAACAAAACTTTAGCTCTTTCTCGACAGAAGTTTGATTTTTTCTTTTTAAAGCTCTGATAAATTTTCTCAAAGGTTTTGTCTAGTCAAATATATTACTAGTATCACAGAAGTTACAGATTATGAAGCTATTATCGGTAAAAATATTTACTCAACTGAATATATTTAGAATATAGAATTTCTAAATGAAAGATTCTCACCCTATACCCTACACCCTACACCCCACACCCCGTTTTCACAAACAACTTTCAATTGTTGCCACAACAGATTGAGAAAGTGATTCAAAATCGTAACCACCTTCTAAGCCAAAGAGAATTTTCCGAGTGATTTCCAAGCAATATTGAGTAAACAAACCGTAATCTTTAGGTAATAGATTAATACTCGCAAGCGGATCGTCAGCATTTGCGTCGTAACCAGCGCTCACAATCAGTAAATCGGGGTGAAAGTTAGATAAAAAAGGCACAACTTTTTTTTCAAACACTGGTTGATAAATTTCCATATCACTACCGGGAGGTATAGGTAAGTTGAGCACATTATTGTGGAAGCCAGATTCTTTAGCTAGTCCAGTCCCCGGATAACAGGGATACTGGTGCAAGGAACAGTAGATAATTTGTGGGTGTTCTTCAACAATGGCTTGGGTACCATTACCGTGATGCACGTCCCAGTCAAGAATAGCAACTCGGTTAATTCCTGGTTGACGTAGAGCATAGAAAGCAGCAATAGCCGCGTTGGAAAATAAGCAAAACCCCATTCCCCTATCACCGACAGCATGATGTCCTGGTGGACGGGCTAACACAAAAGCTGGTTTCCCAGTCTCTAAGACAACATCTACACCATCTAACCAAGCACTTACCGCTAGCAAAGCAACATCATAACTACGGGGGGACACGGGTGTATCTCCATCTAAAGAACCGCCACCAGCAAGAGCAATTTCTTTAACTTGATTAATATATCGTTGGGTATGGGCTTGTTGTAAAACAGAGAGCAGATGAGTCTGTTTGTCTGGTGGGGTGGGCGATCGCCATTCAATTTGTTCTGCAAATGGCGCTTTTTTCAAGGCGGTAGCGATCGCCGTCAACCGTCCTGGTTTTTCTGGATGAAAAGACCCTGTTTTGTGCTCTAAAAACTCGTCGGAATAGATGACTGGAAGCATAGGGGCGAATTGTTAATTGCTAATTGCTAATTGCTAATTGTTAATTGCTAATTGCTAATTGCTAATTGTTATTCTCCATTCTCCATTCTCCATTCTCCATTAGCCCTTAACCATTAGCCATTAGTAAATCCAATGATTTCATCAGTAGGTTCATCCAGCATTTCCGGTACGACTGCTTGATTTGAGCGAATTTCATCTGGTGATAAATCCCGCAATACATCGTCTATCTTTGGAGGATGCTTAATTCTATCACGCATTTCCGGGCTTAACTGCGTTTCATCTGTTTGTGGGTTGTTCTTTTCTGCTTGATTCGGGGTGGTTTCATCGTTAGACATGAATGTTTCTCCAACCTTACACGCCCAGCTTAGACGCTCTGGTTGCAAGGCATACACTACCTTGGGGCTTAAATTAAAGTTGTCAAAGAGAACAAGGCGATGGAAAGGATTGTAGCGGTTCTCGGTTGGGTGTTATACACGTTGGAGGGCTCTCAACCGTTCGCCCCTACTATATTTTTTTCTTTACCCATATAAGCCTTACTATAGTAATTGTAAAGCTTTTGTAACTTTCGTTGCATTTACACGGGAAAAATAGCAGTGCTACCAAACAATCGCCCCTAATTTCATCTCAACTGAAATCTCAACCAACTTATCATTTATAATTCTTAACCCGCGGTTAAGAATTCCATTACAGATTACGACCAAAATACGCTCGATTATTAGGAATCTTTAGCCCGTACTTCCACCCAGAAAACGGCAAAATATGCTAGAATTGTATCAAATTCTGGCGATTATTTAACCTGAATCAGGAATAATTTTGCTTTTTTTTCAAATTCACGGCTAAAATCTGCGATTTTTGGAGTTTTTTAGGTTATGACAACCTCTCAGGAGAGGATTATCCCGACCGATCTGGGGAACGAAATGTCCCGGTCTTATTTGGAATACGCCATGAGCGTAATTGTAGGTCGGGCGCTGCCAGATGCCAGGGATGGTCTGAAACCTGTGCATCGTCGCATTCTCTACGCAATGCATGAACTGGGATTGACGGCAGATCGTCCCTTCCGTAAATGCGCCCGTGTAGTAGGGGAAGTCTTGGGTAAATATCACCCCCACGGCGACACAGCTGTATATGACGCTTTGGTGCGAATGGCGCAGGATTTTTCCATGAGATCGCCCTTAATCCAAGGGCATGGAAACTTCGGTTCGATAGACAACGATCCACCAGCAGCAATGCGATACACAGAGTGTCGCTTGCAAGCTTTAACCAGTGACGCCCTACTGCAAGATATTGAGTCGGAAACCGTAGATTTTATTGATAACTTTGACGGTTCCCAACAAGAACCGGTCGTGTTGCCATCACGTATCCCTCAACTGCTAGTTAATGGCTCTTCTGGGATTGCTGTTGGTATGGCGACCAATATTCCCCCACACAACTTAGGGGAAGTGATTGATGGATTAATTGCCCTGATCCATAATCCGGATATCACAGATATTCAGTTGATGCAGTATATTCCTGGTCCGGACTTTCCCACAGGCGGTCAAATTTTAGGGACAGGAGCAATTAAGGAAGCTTACACTACTGGGCGCGGTTCCATCACCATGCGGGGTGTAGCTGCAATTGAAACTGTAGAACAAAGGGGACGTCCCGATAGAGAAGCAATTATTGTCACGGAATTACCCTACCAAACCAACAAAGCAGCATTGATTGAAAAAATAGCTGAGTTGGTTAATGACAAGAGGATAGATGGAATTGCAGATATTCGGGATGAGAGCGATCGCGATGGAATGCGAATCGTTATCGAACTCAAGCGCGATGCTTATCCTAGAGTAGTCCTAAATAACCTCTACAAGCAAACGCCAGTTCAAGCCAACTTTGGGGCAAATATGCTGGCGCTGGTGGATGGCGAACCGCAAATCCTCAACGTCAAGAAGTTTTTAGAAGTTTTCTTGGATTTCCGCATCCAATCTATTACCAGACGCACACAGTACGAATTGCGGAAAGCCGAGGAACGAGATCACATCCTGCAAGGCTTATTGATTGCTTTGGCGCATTTGGATGAAATTATCAGCTTAATTCGCAATGCACCTGATGCCCCCAGTGCTAAAGGAGAGTTAATCACAACTTACGGGCTGTCAGAAGCGCAAGCAGATGCGATTTTACAGATGCAACTACGGCGGTTAACAGCCTTAGAAGCCGATAAAATTCGTCTAGAACACGAAGAATTACAAGCCCTGATTACTGACTTACGTGATATTCTGGCACGGCGGGAGAGAATCCTAGAAATTATTGAAAACGAAATCAAGCAAATCAGAGAAAAATTTGCAACACCTCGCCGTACGGTCATTTTATCTGTAGAAGGGGAAATAGATGACCGCGACCTCATCGCCAACGAGAAAGCGGTTATCCTGTTGACAGAACAAGGTTACATCAAACGGATGCCCATCAATTCCTTTGAAGCACAAAGCCGTGCTACTAGAGGGAAAGCAGGAGCAAAAGTCAAAGAGGATGATGGTGTAGAGCATTTCTTAACGTGCTGCGACCATGACAGCGTTTTATTCTTTAGCGAACGTGGTGTGGTCTACTGCTTGAAAGCTTATCAAATTCCCGTTGGTTCTCGTACCAGTCGCGGTACACCAATTGTACAAATGTTGCCGATTCCTAAAGAGGAGAAAATCACTTCCATCGTCCCTGTGAGTGAGTTTACCTCTGAGGAGTACTTGGTTATGCTCACCAAAGGCGGCAATATCAAGAAAACAGAATTGGCAGCATTTAGCAACATTCGTGCTAACGGTTTAATTGCCATTTCCTTAGAAGACGGCGATCAACTCCGATGGGTACGCCGTGCAAAAGTGGAAGACAGCGTTCTCATTGGTTCGCGTCAGGGTATGGCAATTCACTTTAGATGCAACCACGAACAATTGCGCCCTCTCGGACGTGCAACTCGTGGGGTGAAATCTATGAAACTGCGCGATAAAGATTTACTAGTGGGTATGGATATACTTCCCGCTGCTGTTCTTGAAACTTTAAACACTGAGGAAGATACTGAGATTGAAGAAATCGTAGAAGCAATAGAAGATAGCGAAAATGAAGAAGCGACAGAAGTAAATGGGAATGGTAGTATTGGACCTTGGGTATTAGTGATTACAACAGGAGGATACGGCAAACGCGTACCAGTGTCCCAGTTCCGCCTACAAAATCGTGCCGGTCAAGGTTTGATGGCAACAAAATTCAAAAGCCGTAAAATCAAAGACCAACTGGCAACATTACACATCGTTAACAGCGATGATGAAATTATGATGGTTACCAGTCGCGGTATCATTATTCGTCAGGCAGTGAAAGCGATTTCCATTCAATCGCGATCGGCAACCGGAGTCCGAGTCCAACGCCTCGATGAAGATGATGTCATCACGGGAGTCGCTATAATACCCCCTGATACTGGTGATGCAACTACTAGTGATGCAACAGAAACAGAGTAAACAGCAAATAGAGCAAAGGATGCAGGGGAAGAAATCGACTTTTTTACTCCCCCTACTCATTGCTTTATCAAGTGGTATTTTAATGGGGCTAACCGTAGCCCCCTTCGGTGCGTGGTTCCTAGCATGGATAGCCCTCGCTCCCTTGTGGATATTAGTTACCTCCCCTACCGCCCCACCTTTCCTTCCCGCCCTGGCTTGGGGTATCGGTTATCACGGAATAGCCCTATTCTGGATAACCGGAATTCACCCCATGACATGGATGGGGGTTCCTTGGTTGGCAAGTTTGGCGATCGCTCTTTTCTGCTGGGTATTCATCACCCTCTGGGGCGCTGCATTAGTCACCATTTGGGCAATTATCTTCTCCTGGATTCTGAACTTTAAAGATTCCCCACACTCTATCTTCTCCCGCGTTCTCATTGGCACAGTCCTGTGGTGCGCCCTAGAGTCACTTTGGAGTGCAGGACCTCTGTGTTGGAGTTCCCTTTCATACACTCAATCACCACATAACCTCGTAATTCTTCACCTTGGACAACTTTCCGGACCTAGTGCAGTAACAGCAGCAATTGTTGCAGTAAATGGCTTATTAGCTCAAGCATGGATAAAAAACCGCAAAGACGCGAAGGACACGAAGAATTTCTTAGCGTCCTTCGCGCCTTTGCGGTTCATATATTTAACCACCGCCGCCACACTATTCATCACCCTCCACCTCATCGGATTTGCTTTATACACCCGCCCCTTAACACAAGCACCAGAAACAGCACTAAAAGTAGGAATTGTTCAAGGTAACGTCCCCAATGAAATAAAACTTTATTCAGAAGGCTTTCGTCGTGCCATTGAAGGTTATACCACTGGGTACTTAACCCTAGCAAACCAGGGAGTGGATGCAGTCCTAACCCCCGAAGGTGCCTTACCTTTTTTCCAGGATCGCATTTTAACGAGCTCTTTAGTTACAGCCATTGAGGAAAAAGGTACTGTTGCATGGATTGGAGGTTTTTATCAACACAAAGACACCCAAAAACACAGCTACACAAATAGTTTATATACCATAACTGGTAATGGTGAGATTTTCAGTCGCTACGGCAAAGTCAAGATGGTACCAATTGGGGAATATATTCCCTTTGAAAACATATTAGGTGGGATTATTAATCGCTTGTCCCCCTTGGACGAACATCAAATTCCCGGTTCACCAAACCAAATTTTTGACACCCCCTTTGGTCGCGCTATTGTCGGTATTTGTTACGAATCGGCTTTTTCTGAACAATTCCGCCGTCAAGCTGCTGCGGGTGGGCAATTTATCCTGAGTCCTTCTAATGACGCTCATTACAGTCCCGCTATGCCAGCCCAGCACCATGCTCAAGATATCATGCGAGCAATTGAAACAGACAGATGGGCAGTCAGAGCTACCAATACAGGATATTCTGCTTTTGTCAATCCCCACGGCAAAACTTTGTGGATATCTGGGCATAATACCTATGAAATTCACGCAGAAACTATTTACCGACGCCAAACTCAAACATTATACGTGCGCTGGGGCGATTGGTTGGTTCCTTTCTTGTTGGGAGTGGAGTTTTTGGCATGGTTCTGCTATCATGTTAATTTTGGCAAGCACAATGAGTGCTAAAGGCACAACAACTTACACAGTTATAGACATAGGTGTGTTAGATAGCAGTTTCAGTACGAGCTCAAGCTACGCGAATGACATCAACAATCACAGTCAAGTAGTTGGTTACTCATCTACCCCAAATGGCGATCGCGCCTTTTTATGGGACAGCACTAAGGGCTGGTAGCTGAATAAAAATATCTGGGCATATCTTGGCAAATCTTCCGGAATGCCCATATAAT
>JAWQFQ010000031.1:0-62651 GCA_035967975.1 Scytonema sp. PMC 1070.18 | reverse complement strand
AATTCATAATTCATAATTCATAATTCATAATTCATAATTCATAATTCATAATTCCTTGAACGTCGCCGACGTGGTCTCTCTGTTGGTTGTTCGCGTAGGCGACGACTGACTTCAGTAAAGAAATCCCTTCGGACATAAGGATAATCACTAACCCACAGATCGCGACTAGGAATATAAATATCGGAGATTTGTTCAATTCTGATTAAGTCTGGGCTGTTGGACATAACCAGCATTTCTGCTCTCTGACCACGAGCTATAACTTTGTAAGCAACTCGCAACGGGGCTTGATACTCAGCGGTAAATCCTGTATCATCACCGATTTCTAAGTTAAGTCGTTTTTCCCGGTTTTCAACAATGACCAAGTCGCCCTTACTATCTACAGTTTCCTGCTTACCAAGAACTTCATCTGTAATCCAGTAATCCAGCACTCGACCTCGTAAAAAGCCACTGTACCGATAACGGCGACATTTTGCATTCCGCATACTTGCCCAAAACACTGGTCCCCACAACCAGTAAAGCGCACCAATTAGCCCTGTCACAAATAGAATTGGACCAAAATCTAGCCCAAACACGACTTTTATAAGTAGAACAACAGCAGCAGCAACAACTGAAATGAGAAGCCGCTGCAAAAAGTCTGGAAACTTTCCCCAATAGTACTTGTATTGTGGACCAGTGGCAATCAACGGGAGGATTTGTTCAAATTTCTGGCGAGTCAGAGGGACTATCATGAGAGATGAGTATTTTTTGGATAATTAAGCTATTAGCTATCAGCTATCAGCTATCAGCTATCAGCTTTATAGCCATCTAGTATAATAGCTGTTTGCTGTTTGCTGTTCGCTGAATGCTAACAGCTAGAGGATTTTTTCTAATCCGTATACTAACGACTTTAACTGAAGGACTTTACGAATTGCCAGTAAGACTCCTGGCATATAGCAGGCGCGATCGCTTGTATCATGCCTAAGAGTATAAATTTGACCAGCCGCGCCAAAAATGACTTCCTGATGAGCAATCAAACCAGGTAGTCGGACGCTGTGAATCCTGATTCCCTCACCTGCTTGACTACCCCTCGCCCCTGTAAGTTTCTCTGTTTCTTCTACAATGGGTTGGTTAAAAGTTTTACCCATTTCTGCGAGTATCTGAGCAGTTTGAATCGCTGTACCACTAGGAGCATCTGCTTTTTGGTTATGATGCAGTTCTATAATTTCAACGTGGTCAAAATATTGCGATGCAGCAACGGCGGCTTGTTGTAGCAATACCATACCAATAGAGAAGTTAGGAATAATTAAGCATCCCGTACTAGCTTTGTCGGCAAAATCTGCTATATCTTGAATTTGTTCTTGGCTCAAACCTGTGGTACCAATAACAGGACGGATACCGTAGGCAATAGCACTGCGAACATTGTCATACACCGACCGTGGGTGAGTAAAGTCTACCATCACCCCTAGCTGTCTTTCCTGAGAAGCAAAAGCTAACATCGGTTCTAATTGGTTAGTGATGGGAATTTCCAAAGGTTCGCTTAAACCCGCTAGTTCGCCTGCGTCTTTCCCTTGATGGTCGGGGCTGGTATCAATCGCACCCACAAGATTCATATCTGGGGCTTGCGCCACGGCTTTGACGACTTCACGACCCATTTTTCCAGCAGCACCAATAACAACAACTGGGATAGGAGTTTGATTCACCATAATCAAAGAGAAATACGTTTCACGTCCATCAAAGGCATTGTATCAATACTGCAAGGGATAACGAAAATTAGAAACTCGGTTTCTCAAAAAACCAGGTTTCTGGTACCTCGATTATTGTTAACCGAGTAGTATTGGGCATTGAATAACCGATTGTATGAAATGTTAACTGACTTAAAGCGTGTATGTAAAATCTTCTACCAGCATACCGGGAACCATAATCCCTCCAAGTTGACGAGCATCATAAGTTCCAACTTCAGGGATGAATTCCTGAAAATTTGTCAAGGCTACTAAATTCTCTCCCCAGAAACGGTAGAGACTTTCATCAAAACGCAAATTTTCAATTGGGGCGATAATTTCACCTTTTTCTATCCAAAAACAGGCATATCTTGTCATACCTGTAATTCTTCCTGTGGGGCGATCGCTCCAATTTAAATAATGCAAATTCGAGACATACAATCCCGTATTTAATTGCGAAATAATCTCTTCAACTTTTAAATTTCCAGGACTCACTTCTGGCGCACGCAAAGCTTCATAACTATTTGCACCATTAGCCGTTTTTTGATATTCTTTAGCTGTGCGGGAATTTACCATCGTATTCACCAAACGGCCCTGAGATATAACAGGTAATTCTGGTAATGACATTTCTCCCCATTCATTAAATCGTGGGATCAGTCCTCGTTGAAAATTTTCTTTCACATTAAATACAGGAGATAACTGTTTTTCATTGCGCCAAAGTAAAGCTAAAGCACTACCCCCTTGTTGTAAATCCGCTTCACTGACACCTCCCCAAGAAAGCATAGCGACTAAATCAGCAACGGCTGTAGGTGCAAAATAAGTTTTGTACTGTCCTCGGGGTAATTCTCTAATAGGACGAGAAAGTAATTCTAGTTTTACTTTTGCATCATTAATTTTGGCAGCGTAAGCTTCCTGATTCCAATCACTACCAGCAAAAGTGCCTTTCACAGCTTGTCCTTGGTCAGTGAATATGGAATAATCCAACGAAAAAGTATCAGTGCTAAACCAGTGTTTTTGACCACTAGAATCACCATATGCTCTAACAATGACACCACCAGCATATATACCTGCAAAATCCAGTTTGGCGACTTGCTCCAATACCGTTGGTACCACTGCTTCTTCAGCCAATAAATTTCCGGTATGAACTTCCCGACTAATATTGCTTCCTGATGGTAATACTAAATAAGGATCTACAGGTAACTGGGGAAGTTCAGCGCGTAACTCTTGTAAAGCTTCATATGCTAAAAACCAATCATCTTGCCAATTTCCAGTAAAGGGAAACTGTCGAAAGCTGCTACGTTGATTTTGCATCAAAGTCAGTTCTACCCAACCATCTGCTACACAACCTGTTTGTCGGACTTTAGCATGATTGAAACGAGTAAATTGACTACGTTCACTGTTCAACTTTACAGTGAATTGTTCGCTTGCTTCTATTTTTTCCAAAAGCGATTCAATCAGTTGATTAAAACTGACTTCCAAAGCAGTAATATCTTCCTCTTTCATAAACTTACAATCCATAATTTATAATTCATACTTCATACTTCATAATTCATAATTCATAAACCTCCACCAAAAACTTCTATGTTAGCAAATACACAAACAGGTGAACCATGTCCTACCCAAATTGCTTGGTTTGGTTCTCCTTTACCGCAATAAGCAGTACCGTACATTTCCCATGTGGAGGAGTCTCCTACTTTTACCAAACTCTGCCAAAACTCTGGAGTTGTGGCTCTGTAGTTAGGATTGCGGAGGATTTTGGTGAGTTTACCGTTTTCAATCAATCGAGCGTACTCGCAACCAAACTGAAATTTATAGCGGCGATCGTCAATTGACCAAGAGCGATTGGATTCCATATAGACACCATACTCTGTATCAGAAATGATGTCTTGAAACGAGCCTTCCCCTGGCTCCAAATTCAAATTTGCCATGCGGTCAATTGCTGGTCGGTTCCATGAGGAAGCACGAGCACAAGCTACCCCCGGAATACCAGCTCGTGCTTGGCTTTCCAAACTCCCTAAACCCCTCAGTAAAACACCTTCTTTAATCAAATATTCCCGTGTTGCCCTATTACCTGTATCATCGAAGCCATAGCTAGCAAATTCGCTAGGTACGCTAGGGTCAAAGGTAATATTCATGAGGGGAGAGCCATACACTAGGTTTCCAAAATCACTTTTGTTGACAAAGCTGCCACCAGCATAGTTACGCTCATCTCCCAAAATCCGGTCAATTTCCAAAGGATGTCCGACACTTTCATGAATTTGCAGCATCATTTGGTCAGGGGCTAACACAAGATGAGTACGAGTATCTGGACATTCTTCTGCTGCCAGTAATTCTACTGATTGTTTGCCAATTTCCTCTATCTGAGACCACAAGTCTACTTCTTGAAGAAATTCCAATCCACCTTGATAACAACGTGCTTGCCATCCGTTACTAGTGCGTTGTTGAACAATTGTCCCATCTTGAGCTGTGGCTCCATAATGGGTGCTGAAAAACATGAATTTTTGATACACTTCCGAGCCATTGCTACTGACAAACCAACTCTCCTTTTCGCTGGTAGAGGCTATGGCTGTAGTTTGCACAATCTGGTCAGAGACTTTTAGAGTTTGGCAGATACGAACAAGTAAATCGTTAATTTCTCCTGGACTGAGAGCATCTAAAGGTTTGAGAAAAGGTGAGCTATATTGACCAACCACTTTAGGGCGTTCGCTCTCCGCATTAAATGGATAGATCCACCATTCTCTTGCTACAAGTGCTTGTTTATACGCTTTATTGGCAGCGGCTTGTAAATCTTGCAGCTGTAAAGAATTGGTAGCTGCATAACCGATACATCCATCCACTATAACTTCGAGCATCGCTCCAGTTGTGGACAACTTGCCGTTACTTTGGGGGATACCATCACGGAAATGATGATTAGAGGTTGTATCTTTTAAAACGCGAATTCCCACCCATTCAGCGGGAATGTTGATTTGAGCAATAGCTTTTGAGAGTTCAGACAACATATTCTAAAGTGAAACTGACTCGAAAAGGAGTAAATATTTACTATACCTTGTAGTTATGTTATTGGGTAAGGAACTTCCAAATAAAAAAATACTCAAAAATTTCTTGTGGTACGTCTGTCTCAGACGTTACAGGTGAGGAGCCTTCTCTTGAAAGCATTTTTTTATCCCTCCGAAGGAAGTTAGCAGAAGCAATATTGTCTAGAGTGGAGCTTTAGCAAACAAGGAGGGAATATGATTACTGGTCAATCTAAGCGTGCTGCAGGTGTGTTTTTTAACCGTCAAGCAGCTGAATCAGCCCTACATACGTTGCGAGATGCTGGTTTTTCAATGCAGAATGTATCTCTGATTGCTAAAGATACATCCATTGATTCTAATCAACAACGCACTTCATATTTCAGTGATTCCCCGGAGTTTAACATCCAGAAAGGGGGCGCAAAAGGTGCAGTAGCTGGTGGTGCTCTCGGAGGATTGGGAGGATTACTTGCAGGACTGAGTATGGTAGCAATTCCTGGAGTCGGACCTGTGCTTGCAGGCGGAGCTTTGGGAACTGTTGTGGTTACAACTCTAGCTGGTGGTGGAATCGGTTCTTTTGTCGGTGAAATGTCTGGAGCCGTTTCTAAACTTGGTATCCCTGAAGAGCGTGCTCAAGAATACGCAGAACAAGTCTCTGGAGGGAATTATCTCGTAATGGTTGAAGGTGACGAACAAGAAATTAGTCGAGCAGAATCAATCTTGCGCGATCGAGGCATTCGTGAATGGGTGTTTACTAGTTCTACAAGAGTGTAGGGGCAATTACACTGTAGAGACGCCAATGCCGGCAAAAATTCCTTGGGCTTTCTCAATTTGTTTCCGTACAGCTTGGGCAGAGGTATACAAAGCATCCATTTCTTCGTCAGTGAGGTTCAGTTCTACCACACTTTCAAGCCCACTACGTCCCAAACGGCAGGGAACACCAATAAAAATGTCCTTCAAACCGTATTCTCCTTGAAGATGGGCTGCCGCTGGTAGTAGGCGTGAATGATTCAGTAGTATCGACTCTACCATCACGTATACGGAAGAAGCAGGTGCAAAGAAAGCACTGCCCGTTTGCATGAGTTCTACTATTTCTGCACCTCCATTACGGGTTCGCTCTGCTAAGCGCTTGATTGTAGCTGTATCAAGTAAATCTGTAATTGGAACACCGTTCACTGTAGAGTAACGCGGTAGGGGTACCATTAAATCTCCATGACTGCCCAATACCATCGCTTTGATATCGTGAGGAGAGACTCCTAATTCCATTGCAATAAAGGTTTCAAAGCGTGCAGAATCTAGCACACCAGCCATACCTATGATGCGATCGCGTGGTAATTTTGTTGCCTGCCATACTAAATAAGTCATCACATCCAAAGGATTAGTGACAACTATATATATGGCATTTGGAGAATGAGCAATTGCTTTGTTTGCTGCCTCTACCACAATCTTGGCATTTTTTAGCAGCAAATCATCTCGACTCATACCAGGTTTGCGGGGAGAACCTGCTGTAATTACAACAATATCAGAACCAGACGTTTCTTTATAATCATTGGTACCGATAATGTGACGATTGTGCAGTTCAAGTCCCCTCGCCTCCATCAAATCTAATGCCAGTCCTTGGGGCATTCCTGGAATAATATCTAGCAACACGACATCTGCCAAGTTTTTTTCAGCAATGCGTTGGGCTAAGGTTGTACCCACCTTACCAGCACCGATTACGGTAACACGGGGGGAATGATGCATTGTTTGAGAGGGAGGGAACTTGCTCATAATTTTGCTAGTTTTGCTGTTAGTTGATGGTAGCTTTGGTGCTAATGGCTATCAGCTTTTGACCAAATCGCTGTATTATTCAAACTCCTCTAGTTGATCTACACGTAACCACATATTTGGTGTTGGTACTTTCCCAAACTTCACGAGGGCATAGTCACCTCTCATATCGACAATTTCGCCCTTGGTTTCAAACAGATATGAAGGAAAGCGAGAGTCGCTAGCTTGTGCTTCTATACTGTTTTCTAACTTTTCGCGAATCGCACGAACCATAGCCCCTTTTTTGACAGCCATCACAAATCCTCTTCAACTTGTAAATCGTTTTATCATGGATTTTAGCTTGCCTTCTTGCAGAATTTGTAAATAAATACCGTTTCCCTCTCTGTGGTATTGTGAGAGGATCTTACTGAAGAGTCACTTGCTGCTGATTAAAAATTAAAACCGCAGATGAATGCAGATTTACGCAGATATTTTTAGGAATTATCTGCGCTGTTTATTATCTGGTGAGAGTTTGCTGCTTTGAAACCCTACATCTCGGCTAGAGGCACCCTTAATTTTTATACATTAAGTTGGTTACCATTTTGCACTAACATATTTAAAATTGCAATTTTGAATTACTTATATGTGGCGGCAAGAAACTTTGAAAGATTTTTTTACTGCTGGCACTGAATACAGTAGTGGCTTGAACGACCGGCGAGTCTAGTCCGCTGAATGGCTGTTCCGCAAACTCGACAGGGTTCTCCAGTGCGGTTATAAACCCAAGCAACCCCGCCGTAGTTACCGTTGATTCCTTTGACATTTAAGAAGTTACTAAAGGTGGTACCGCCAGCTTCAATACTTGTTTCTAAGACTTGAATAATGCGCGATCGCAGGCGTTCGATTTGCTCTCGCTGCAAATCTGTACATGGGGCTTCTGGCAGAATTTCACTTAGGAATAATGCTTCATCGGCATATATATTACCCAATCCAGCTACTACTGACTGATCTAGCAATGCTGTTTTTACCGGACGCCTGCTATTTCTTAACTTATTTGCTAAATAGTCAACAGTAAACTCTTTTGAGAAGGGGTCTACTGCTAGCTTTGCCAAACCAGTGATTATCGTTTCTGGTGCAATGCTTGGAGGAACCCACCACATTTGACCAAAAGTACGCTGGTCTACAAAGCGCAATTCTCGGTCATTTTCCATGAATAATCTTACTCGCGTATGCTTGTGTAATGGTTCCTCTTGATGCAGCCACAGGAGTTGACCGGTCATCCGCAAATGAACTCCCAACCAGCCATTTGAGGGAGTAGGGTAATTGGAGTCTTCTCTAGGGATAAGGGGTAATGGGGAGTGGGGAGTGAGTTCAGCTAGAAGATATTTCCCACGACGATGCCAAGTTAAGATGGTACTTCCACTGACTCCGTTTAAAAACTCTTTTAAAGCAACAGGGTGAGCAATTGTGCGATGAAGCAATACATCGCCACCTATAATTTTTTGGTTGAGGGTCAATTGATTGAGACCCCGTCGGACTGTTTCAACTTCTGGGAGTTCAGGCACTTAGGTGAGAGATAGAGGAGATGAGGAGGATGAGGGAGATAAGGAGGATAATGTCCTTATCTTCCTCATTTTCCCCTTTACTCCATCATACCTAACACCAACCTGTTACTTTTTCGCCTTTGCCTTCGGAGGTTCAACCTCTATCAACTCGGTTTGGGTAAAGTTGTTGGTGTTAACGCCAGCGTAGTTGACTCTTTCAAAGCGGACAATGACTGGGTATCTGCTGGTGCTGTTTTGCTCGATGGACGCAACAGTTCCTACATCCTGATACCAGTAGGACTCGGGGCGTAGAATACGTACTTTAGATCCACGTTGAACCATAAGTTTCTTCCCTTTTAATTATCAATCGCCAATCTATTAGGCTAATTGATTTCAATGTACAGGTTTAAGGGCTCGTGCAGATGTTTTGTTAAGTTATTTGTCAGCAATGATTAGGATTAAGGAGTTCAGGAAGGAAACTTATATGCTGAAGTGAGCGTCAGAAGATATTGTTTGGTGGATTCGACGCTCTAGCGTGTGAACCGACTCTGCATATGCCTGGGTTTTGCGTAGCGCATTGTTTGAGAAAAATTTGGGCGATGACGAAAAACAAAGCTAGGGGCTCGAAGGTATGTAAGCAACCCCTAGGTTAAATCTAGGGGCTCTCCTACCGGAGACGTTACGCGAACAGCCCAGAACTTCGATAAAGTGAAGAAATCTGTGATTCTACGACCCACCGGCCTATTTCCTTAATAGAGAATGGGCAAGACCCTCCTTGACAAAGACTTCAGGATCGTTTATCGTCGATTGCTGCAAATACTTATTTTTTCAGCACATCCTATGCTCTAGTCAAGACAAACACACTTCCCTCATTTCCCCTGCCAATTCGCAAATTGTTGTCTAGATAAGTAATATCTAACCAACCTTGTTGTGTACTACTATTGAGAGGAAAATCAATCGCAGGAAATTTCTTACCAACGTTTATTTGTTGGATAAAATTATCTGGCGATTTGTAATCTATAAAACGTTGTAATCCAAGAATTGACCGCTCAAATTTTACGTTGACTCTCCGAGTTGAAACTGGCTCAAATTTTGCAGCAACACTGATAATGCCTTCAAAGAAAGGCAATCCATAAATCTCAGCTATGTTATAAACACTGTTAGTTTCTACACGGATACACTGGTAAATTTGACCGAGTTTGTAGAGCGGGAGCTTATCAAGGTTTAATAGGGCTTTACTGGTTGTATACAGCAGCCGCCAATCACCATCAAGCAAAGTTGCAGCTTCAACCGGACGTGGTGTAGGATTGACATCTTCCAAATGAGCAATTGCCGCTAAAATGGCTTGTTGGTCTTGCTCAGTTGCAAGCAAACCGCGATTTGTACCAGCGATTGCTTCTAATAGATTTGCTTTTCCTAGCATTGTTACCTCACTTAAAAAACGTCATTTTTAAAAAACAATTGATGAATGATGTATAGAGCCCTACAAAAAAGGTAAGCATTCAGCCCTCAGCTATCAACACTTTAGCTATAGATAGCGCTATCGGTGTTTAATTAGTCTTTCCTATGCGACTAGAGAACGCCCATAATATATGGCTCTGACTGCTGATGGCTAGTAGCTGAATGCTTACCAAAAGACTGCTCTGCTGTTATCCTTTGCTCTGTAAATACTGAATAAAAAATTTTTGTCGGATTTTGAAGCAAAAGGGTTGAAGGAACAAGTAAATTGTGCATTGTCAAGTGATAGACTCTTATTGTCTAGCTACCTTATCGTTATAGTGTCTTCGCTGTTATGTTAAATTCTCCTTTGCGTGAAGAACCCCGTAGTAAACGGGCACCTGTAATTCCATTAAAGCAAGAGTCTTCTTTATTAGACTGGTTGCACGCTAACCATCGTCTGATCTCTCGTGATGTTCATGAACAAGAGTTTGTTGATGAAGAAGAAGAGATATCAGAATTTCTGAGCACGGAAGACGGAATTAGTGAGTATGACTTCGATGATGATGATAGCGCTCCAGATGAAGAGTAGCTAATTCATGCTAAAGGTATATAGGCATCGCGAGCCTTATTTGTTTAAGTTTTGCAAGTGTGGAGTGAAGGAAAATATCCGTGGACGCTAAACTATCTCCTAATCAAGGGTTCAGTATCATTAATGGCATAACTTTAGTTTCCCTACTTGGTGTGGGGTTGGGTGTATCAGCGCTGATTCTAGATGGGATGGCGAATCGATTACCTTGGCAAGGGATGTCGTTAACCATGCCTTTTTTATTCTGCGCGTTGATATCAGCCGCAGTTGGCTTCTGGGCAGTCCCACTACTGCAAGCACTCAAAACTGGGCAAATCATCCGCGAGGATGGTCCCCAAGCTCATTTGAAAAAAGCAGGTACTCCCACTATGGGAGGTATATTTTTTGTCCCTGTAGCAGTTATTGCTGCTTGTGTCTGGTCTAACTTTGCAACTGAGGTGCTTGCCGTTTCTGCTCTGACTCTAGGCTACGGCTTAATTGGCTGGATAGATGATTGGCAAATTCTGCTCCGTAAATCAAATAAAGGCATATCGCCACGGATGAAACTGGCTCTGCAAGTTGCTTTTGCAGTGCTGTTTTGTATCTGGTTAATGTACTCTCAACCTGCTCAAATTACAAATATTGCTTTGCCCATAGGTTTTTCTATACCCTTAGGCTTACTTTTTTGGCCTCTAGCGGGCTTTGTACTGGTAGCAGAGAGTAATGCAACCAATCTGACTGATGGTATTGATGGTTTGGCAGCAGGAACGGTAGCGATCGCATTGTTGACATTAGGCGCTACAATTGCACCGACTTCACCGGGACTGATGGTTTTTTGTGCTTGTTTGAGTGGTGGTTGTTTAGGCTTCTTAGCGCATAACCGTAACCCAGCCCGTGTTTTCATGGGTGATACTGGTTCCTTAGCTTTAGGAGGGGCTTTAGCATCCGTGGGTTTGCTAACAAATAGCTTGGTAGCACTGTTTATTCTCAGTGGTATCTTCTTTGTAGAGACTCTTTCAGTCATGGCTCAAGTTAGCTACTACAAAGCTACGAAAGGTCCCGATGGTAAAGGTAAGAGGTTGCTGAAAATGGCACCCTTACACCATCATCTTGAACTTTCTGGTTGGTCAGAATTACAAGTCGTCGGTGTGTTTTATATCATTAGTACAATTTTAGCAGTGATTACTTTGACTATCAGTCAAGTGTAATGTCGTGGATTTTAAGAAAAATTTAGACAAAAAAATATATAGCCTCCTCTATATTGAGGGGGTTGTTTTTTCAATTGCTAATTGCTAATGGCTAATTGCTTTTTTACCATTAGCCATTAGCAACTTTCTTCACTTGATTGACTAAATGCACTAGTTCTGGTATTATTAGCTTCTCCATTGCTAAACGGACCGCATTACTGGAACCAGGAAGGGAAAAAAGCAGTTTTTGTTGATAGACACCAGCAACAGCACGAGATGCGATCGCTCTTGAGCCGATTTCTTGATAACTTAAATAACGAAAAATTTCTCCAAATCCTGGGAGAGTTTTTTCTAACAATATTTCAATAGCGTCGTAGGTAGTATCTCGTGGTGCGATACCTGTACCACCATTAAAAATCAGAACATCTATATTTGGATGTTTAACTAGCTGTTCTATCTGCTGACGAATTTGCGTTGGTTCGTCTTTAACAATTGTATAAGCTCCGATAGTGTGATTGGCATTACAAAGTAATTCTTGAATAAGTTGACCACTCTTATCTGTTTCTTTTGTGCGTGTATCACTGACGGTAACCACAGCACACGTTACCGTCATTTCCGTGAGATTTGGATGGGGTGTGTGTGTCATTGGTTGTTTGTCATTTGTTAGTTGTAAAGACGTGCCATGACGAGTCTCTACATTAACATTATATTGTTGGTTAATACTAACAACTAACAACTAACAACTAACCACTAACCACTAACTGCCTAGGATTTATTAAATTCCAAACCGTGCTCTTGAGCATATCGCTCCATAAAGCGCATAAAGCGATCCCATTGTTCTTGAGATTTCATTAAGTAAACCGCTTCTAGGGCTTCTGGCTTACCGTTGATAAATTTCCCCTTAACTTCGCGAGTAACGATTTCTCCTTCTTCATCAATCATGTACATCCCTGTGATTTCTTCAGTACTCCCACTTTCTAGAGCCTTGGGATTTTGGAAAATAAACGTTGCTGTACCATTGCTACCATCACGCGATCGCGTTAGACGTACTTCTGGAATGATTTCTTCGCTTGTGCCTTTGGAAAACTGTATCTGAGCCATGATGCGTGACTTTAAAGTTTTGTTATGGTTAATTTAATATTCTCTCATCATTTAGCACTTAGTGGTCTAGCTACTGCCAATATTTATTTTTACGTATAAACACTTATAAAGCTTCTCTTTCCAGTAATAAAGTTACAGGTCCATCATTTTCTATCGTGACTTGCATCATTGCTCCAAATGTCCCTGTTTCTACCCACAAACCGCTTTGCTGTAATTTAGAGATAAAACGGTTATACAATTCTTCTGCTATTTGGGGAGCAGCTGAACGGTCAAAAGAAGGACGACGACCTTTGCGGCAATCACCATACAGTGTAAACTGACTCACAACCAATAACTCACCGCCAATCTCTTGGACAGATTTTTGCCAACGGTCGTTACCTTCTTCTTCATCAGGAAACAGCCGCAATTCCAAACATTTACGTACCATCCAGTCAAGCTCCGCATCAGTATCTGTATCAGCAATACCTACAAGCAAGTTTAAACCACGCCCAATTTTGCCAACAATTTCACCGTTGACAGTCACTTGCGATGATTTCACTCGTTGGACGATAACACGCATAGGGAATTATGAGTTATGAATTATGAATTATGAATGGGACGAACGATTGTTCGCTCGCACCCAGGATATTTGAAATTGTAGGGGCGAACGGTTGTTCGCCCGCATCCAGATATTTTTAGAGATAGAATCTATTTCCCAAAACCCTTACCGCGAGAAGTAGAAGGTAGACACAGACAATTCTCCAGTTGCTTGAGCAGAGTGTCACGATCCAAGTTTTGACCAATGAGCACCAACTGGGTTTTCTTTTCGCCTTTCCATTCATCATCATCCAAAGTGAAACGTTTGCCACACAAGTGGAAAATATGACGTTTGGGGCTTTCTTCAAACCACATAATCCCCTTTGCTCGGAAGATATTTTCGGGTAATTGGTTATCCAAAAAATATTGGAATTTTCTGATCGAGAAAGGCTTATCGCTCAGGAATGATATTGAGGTAAAACCATCGTTTTCTAAATGGTCGGAATGATGATGGTGATGTTCATGGTCGTGATGGTGATGGTCGTGACCGCATTCTGAGTGGTCGTGTTCGTGGTCGTGATGGTCATGACCGCATTCTGAGTGGTCGTGTTCGTGGTCGTGATGGTCATGATGGTGATGGTCGTGACCAGACTCTTTTGCTGTGTCGAAGTATTTGTCTGTTTCAAACAGACCAACACTAAGAATTAGGGGGAGTGGAATTTGTGAGTGGTTGGTGCGGAGAATTCTTGCACCGTCTTTCACTTCCCGAATTTTTGCTTCTAGAGTTTCTAATTCTGCTTCAGAAACTAAATCTGTTTTATTCAGCAGAATAACATCACCATAAGCGATTTGACTGTAAGCTGCTTGAGAATTGAATAAATCCAAGCTGTAATTTGCAGCATCTACTACGGTGATAATCGAATCAAGACGGGTTAAATCACGTAATTCCGTACCAAGAAATGTGAGAGCTACTGGTAACGGATCTGCGAGTCCGGTTGTTTCTACAACCAGATAATCTATGTTGTCTTGGCGTTCCAGAACTTTGTAAACGGCATCTACCAAGTCATTATTGATGGTACAGCAGATACAACCGTTACTTAACTCCACCATGTTATCACTGTCTTCAGTGGGGATAATTAACTCGTTATCAATGCCAATTTCACCAAATTCATTGACTAATACAGCAGTTTTTAAACCCTGCTGATTGGTAAGGATATGATTGAGTAAAGTTGTCTTACCGCTACCGAGAAAGCCAGTAATAATTGTTACTGGTAGTCCTTGTTTCGGTGCATCGATTGATTGGGATTCGGAAGTAACTGCTTGCATGGCACTGCTGTGAAAGATGAAAATCTAATTAATAATAATGATGTAGCGCAAAGAGTCAAGAAAACACTAGCATAGGGTTGCTGGTATTTCATCCCAGCGACCCTACCCTATTATTACCTAATCTATACTTTGTATTACTTGACCATGTCCCTATCCATTTACAATACCCTTTCCCGTCGTCAGGAGCCCTTTGAAACTGTAGAACCAGGAAAAGTTAAGATGTATTACTGCGGCGTGACAGTGTACGATTACTGCCACTTGGGTCATGCTAGAGCTTGCATTGTTTGGGACGTGGTGCGTCGGTACCTCCAATTTGTTGGCTATGAGGTATGCTACGTTCAGAATTTTACTGATGTTGACGACAAAATACTTAATAAAGCGCGGCTAGAACATTCTTCTATGGAAGCTGTCGCAGAGCGCTTTATTGAGGCATATTTTGAAGATATGAGGCGCTTGGGAATCAAGGATGCTGATGAGTACCCCCGTGCAACTCATACAATGAATGGCATCCAACGGCTGATTCATGAGTTGGAGAACAAAGGCTATGCTTACGCCTCCCAAGGGGATGTGTATTATGCAGTGCGTAAATTCACTGATTATGGCAAGCTTTCAGGACGTAAATTGGAAGATATGCAAGCAGGAGCCAGCGAACGGGTAAATCTGGAAGATCCAGAATATCAGAAGAAGCAAGACCCGTTTGATTTTGCATTGTGGAAAGCAGCTAAACCAGAGGAACCTGCTTGGGATTCACCTTGGGGTAAGGGTCGTCCTGGTTGGCACATTGAATGTTCAGCAATGGTACGCGATCGCTTGGGTGAAACGATCGACATTCACACAGGTGGTGATGACTTAAAGTTTCCCCATCATGAAAATGAAATTGCTCAGTCAGAAGCAGTTACGGGAAAACCACTAGCAAGTTACTGGCTGCATAACGGCATGGTAAAAGTAGATGGGGAGAAAATGTCGAAATCTTTGGGCAACTTTATCACAATTCGGGAGTTGTTAGATAAAGGAGTTGACCCTATGGCATTGCGGTTGTTTGTGTTGCAAGCGCACTACCGCAAGCCTATTGATTTTACGGAAGAAGCGATCGCCTCTGCTACTAAAGGTTGGCAAACACTCAAAGAAGGTCTACTTTTTAGCTCTAAATACGGTCAACAACTTGGCTGGAATGTAGGGAATGGAGACGAACAAAACACTACACCCCACCCCTCAGACCCCACACCCTATATAGAGCGTTTTACCGAAGCTGTGAATGATGACTTTAATTTCGCTGCTGGTTTGGTTGTGCTGTTTGAACTTGCTAAGGAGTTACAACGGGAGGGTCACATCTTAGTGCATGAGGGGAAAATAGAGACTTCCCCTGATGAGTTAAAGCAACAATGGCAAACTCTTGTCACTTTAGCTGAGGTTTTGGGTTTTGAAACTCACGAAGAGGGTAAGTCAGTCTCAACGGACAGTTTAATTGAAGGTGTAAGTGATGCAGAAATTGAAGTTTTAATTCAAAAAAGGCAAGAAGCACGAAAAACCAAGAATTTTGCTGAGGCGGACCGTATTCGCAACGAACTGCAAGCCCAAGGTATTACCCTTATTGATAGCCGTGATGGCACTCGATGGCACCGCAGTTGATGAATTATGAATTATGAATTATGAATTATGAATGATACAAAGGTTTTTATGTACAAAAGATATTGAAGTATGTCTCAAAAGCGTAGGGCTTTGACCTTAACTGATATTCTGCTAATTGTCACTGTGATATTTCTGGTAGTGTTACTGTGGCAATTACGGAGCTTATTAGTAACATTGATGATTGCGGTTGTATTGGCATCTGCGATCGCGCCTATTGTTGATAGCGTCGAACGTTTGCGTCTTCCGCGTTGGTTAGGTGTAATTGTAGTTTATGCTAGCCTAATTGCTGGATTGATTGGAGCAGGCTTAATTATAGGTCCAGCAGTGTCCGAACAAATCCAGCAACTCAGCAGTAAACTTCCCGTTTACTTAGATAATTTCCGAGTCGCATCTGAAAATTTAGCTGCGCGAATGGGAATTTATCAGATAGAGTCAATTGAACAATTTTTTGATATTCAGGCGCTGACTAATTGGTTAATTCGTTCTAGTCAACAATTCTTGATACGTTCTTTTGGCTTTACTCGTGGTATTCTTGGGGGCGCAATCAATATTATTTTGGCTCTAGTTATTTCCGGCTACATGGTTGCGGGTAGTAATAATTTAATACAAGGTCTAGTCAGTTTGTTTCCTCCTCCGTGGAACAAACGTCTTGCTGACCAATTTTTGCCTATTTCCCGTCGGATGGGAGGTTACATTCAAGGACGAGTTTTGGTTTCAGCTATCTTAGGTTGTGCTATTACCCTCGGTCTAAGTATTTTAGGGTTATCAGAGTTTGCTTTAGCTTTAGGTGTCATTGCTGGTTTTACAAATTTGATTCCGTTTATCGGACCAGTTTTGGGAGCTATTCCAGCATTGATTGTTGCTATTCCCCAATCTGGTTTAACTTTCCTATGGGTACTTTTGTTGTTTGTGATTATTCAAAATCTGGAAACTTATGTACTAGACCCTTTATTGGTAGGTTCATCAGTGAAAGTTCATCCGTTGTATCAACTGTTAGCTGTTTTGGGTGGGACACAAGTTCTGGGTATTGTTGGTGCTTTAATAGTTCCACCTTGGGTAGCAGGCGTAGCTGTACTACTGGAAAATCTTTATCTACGTCCGAAATTGTTGGCTGAAGCAAACAGCACTGTCCATCAAACTTCGCTGAATGAAGAACAACCAATAGATCCAACAAAACTGTCAGCAGGTACAACTCAACTGTCAGAAAATTAAGAGATTTAGTGATCGACGACGCTTTAAACTGCTTGACAATCATTGCGCCTTTGAAATTCAGATGAAGAAATACAAAGTATTTTTGTTGACATTGCTATTTGTAGTAACGTTAGCACTCATTAGCATAATCGGTCATAGCAATCCCGTACAAGCAGCTCCGTCAGTTACCAAAGATACACTGACGATGTTGACTTCCCCTGATTATCCCCCTTATGAGTACTACGATACTAAAGACGGTGAAAGGAAGATTGTCGGCTTTGATATTGATATAGCCAATGCGATCGCCAAGGAATTGGGATTCAAACTTAAGGTGATGGAGTCAGATTTTAACGGCTTGATTCCTGCACTGCAAGCAAATCGGGCTGATTTTGTCATGTCTGGGATGTCGCCTACTGCACAACGGCGGAAAAGCGTTGATTTCTCTATTATTTATTACAAAGCTAAAGATACCATCATCGCACCTAAAGGGAGTAAACTCAAAAAACCAGAAGATTTATTAGGTAAAAAAGTTGGCGTTTCCCTAGGGACAATTCAAGAGCAAAATGCAAAGAACATAGCTCAAAAAGTTCCAAATATTCAGATAAAGAAGTTAAATAAAGTTCCTGAGGTTATTCAAGAAATCAAAACTGGGCGTATTGATGCTGCTATTGTCGAAGATACAGTGGCTAAAGGATTTGTTCAAACTAACCCAGATTTAGAATTTCATGTTATTCCTTCTATACAAGAAGCGAGTGGTTCGGCAATTGCTTTTCCCAAAGGTTCTCCTCTGGTAGAATCTTTTAACAAAGTCCTTCAAAATATGAAGGAAACGGGAGAATTGGAAAAACTAGCAACCAAGTGGTTCTCGCTTCCTCCCACATTAGACACCGTTGCACCTCCTTCTAAAGCAAGATTGAATTTTGACTTTAGCAGAATCATTCCAGATATTCCTTTTATTCTTCAGGGAATACCCTTAACTTTATTGTTTACTGGGTTATCAGTATTGTTGGGCTTAATTTGGGGAACAATACTCTCTCTATTCAAAATCTCTGGTGTCGAACTACTGGGTTGGTTCGCTAATGCTTATACTTCTGTCTTCCGAGGGACACCATTGCTCTTACAGTTGGCGTTAGTTTACTACGCAACACCCCAATTAACAGGCTACGACATCTCCGCACTTCAAGCAGGGGTGTTCACTTTTACTCTCAATTCAGGGGCTTATATGTCGGAAACCATCCGAGGTGGGATTCAAGCAGTCGATAAAGGACAACGGGAAGCGGCGATGTCGATGGGAGTTTCTTACTGGTTAATGATGTGGGATATAATTTTACCTCAAGCATTGAAGAATATTCTTCCTGCTTTGGTAAACGAGACGATCGCGCTTCTTAAGGATTCGGCATTGGTATCTACTATTGGTGTGGTGGAAATTTTACGCAGTGCTCAAATTGTAGGAGCAAATAAATATATTTATTTTGAACCCTTGCTATTTGCTGGTTTAATTTACTATGTTTTAGTGATGATTCTAACCTTTGGCGCAAATGCACTTGAAAGGAGGCTAAGGCGCAGTGAATGAAGCTGTTATTCGCACTGAATCTTTATGTAAATCTTTTGGTAGACTCAACGTACTGAAAGATATCTCTACAGAGATTTACCAAGGAGAAATTGTAGCGATTTTGGGTCCTTCTGGTTCGGGAAAATCAACTTTTCTGCGGTGCATGAATTTATTAGAACGACCTACTAAAGGAAGAGTTTATTTCAAAGAACATGAAATTACCCACCCTCAGGCAAATATTGCCAAAATTCGTCAACACTTGGTGATGGTATTTCAACACTTTAATTTGTTTCCTCACATGACAACGTTGCAAAATGTTACCTATGCACCTATTAAGGTAAAAGGGATGAACAAGGAGGAAGCAAAGAAAATGGGGTTAGAATTGCTCAGCAAAGTGGGCTTGGTAGAAAAAGCAGATGTTTATCCGGCAAAATTATCGGGGGGACAGAAACAACGGGTGGCGATCGCCCGTGCTTTGGCGATGGAACCAGAAATGATTTTGTTTGATGAACCAACTTCATCTCTCGATCCAGAAATGGTCAAAGATGTGCTAGAAGTGATAAAGGCTTTGGCTCAAACAGGTATAACAATGGCGATAGTGACTCATGAAATGGGATTCGCTCGAGAAGTCGCCAGTCGAATTATGTTTCTCGACCAGGGACGCTTGGCAGAGGATACGAAGCCAAGTAAATTTTTCAGAAGTCCTCAGTGCGATCGCGCCAAGCAGTTTCTCGAAAAAATGCTTTAATCTTATAGTTTGAAACTTATTTTGACTAAATTCCTTATTCTTAATCACTCCACCCCTAAACCCAGGGAAATATTTTTTGCATATTTTTCGATTCCTATCACCACATCTTTATTTTTAATTGCTAGACTGGTGATAGCAAACATTTAGTTTGCTCCTCACACCACACCGTAGCTCTCTTGTCGATTTATGATAAGGGAGCTTTTTCTTGGAAGTATTTATCATTTCCAAAAGTGAGAGAGTTTTGCTCTAACATTCTTAATATCCCTGCATTTCCTGCAAGGGTATTTCCTCAGGATTACTAATCAGATGCCAGAAGAGTGCGAGGTCATCTGCGCCACTGGCAATAAAATTTAATTTCTCCATTGTCGCACCATTGTCCATTTCTAGCACAAAGTTTTTTGCAGCAAGGATTGTGTTTTGTTGTCTCAAACTTTTCCATTCTAAAGGCTTCATTATTTTTACTCCAGGCAATTCAATTCATTTTGTTTCTATAATGCTTATATTATCGGTTCCTGTAATCAATCATCAGAATCATACCTTCTGGTCTATGTCTTAGTGCAGAATTGCATAAGTTCGTGGCGTTATAATTCGTAGTAGCGCTCTCAATACTTGTCGGTTAAAGAGAAATTAAAAACCCGGTATCTCCAAGATACCGGGTTTCTGGAGCCTCGACTGTTGTTAACATAGCAGTATTGGGACAAGATGACATTCTGGTTTAGTTGTCGCAGTTCTACCCAAAACTAGGAAACGGGACGCTACTCCCTGTATTTTGGGGTGCCTATATATTCTGAGTAAACGTAGTAACTCTTGCATGACGAGCTACTGAGGCGTCGGACGAACCTCTAATTTCGAAGACAGCCCACACTTACCGCTTTGCAACAAGTGTGTGGAGTCGTCACGTTGTGTTGATTATATTTATTGATGGTTTTTTTGATAAAGTTTTCCAATTCTCCTAATGTTAAATTTGCTACAGAACGGTTGGGTTCAAATGGGGTATCTATCATTGTTTTTAATGAATTTCTTGGTTACTTAAATTATAGTCAGAAGTGGTTCTGTGCTGGTGGCAGTGGAAGTGTCGAATCTCACGAAAATAATCGCAGAAAGCTTACGAAAATTTTTTGTAGTCTTAGTTACATTGTACTATCAGAATCGAATTTACAATTAAGTAAAGATTATAGTTGTCCTGAAACTAATTTATGCTGTTGATTATTCTTGGTTGTCTGCTACTTTAACGAAACTTTGTAAAACTGGAGATGTATCATCGTGTCGCCAAACTAAAGCCGTTTCTATCTCAAATGTTTCGTCTTGTAAATCTTTGTAAACAACTCCTTTTCGCTGAAGATTCTGCATAGATGCGGGAACAATAGCAACACCCACGCCACCAGCTACTAAGCCTAAAACCGTTTGTAACCAAACAGCTTCCTGTACAACCTTGGGAGTAAAACCAGCAAGCTGACAAAGGGCGACAATTTGACCGTAAAAACCTTGTCCCATATGGTCTGGAGGCAAAATAAACGATTCTTCAGCAAGTTCTCGCAGCGGAATGAGGAGATTTTTGGCTAAATGATGACTCATCGGTAAGGCAACAACTACTGGTTCAGTGAAAACAGACAGAGAACTCAGATTGTGACTATTTAAATTTTGTGCGTGAAGAAAACCGCAATCAATTTGATGATTGTGAAGGCTTTGGATTTGATGGAAAGAATCCATTTCACGCAAAACGATTTCGACATTTGGGTAGCGATCGCGAAAGCGAGCAAGAATGTCCGGTAAAACACTTTGAGTCGCAGCGCTATTGAACCCTACCACTAAACGTCCAATTTCACCACGGTTTGCACGTTGTACTAACCGAGTCGCCTGTTCAACTTGAGATAAGATTGAACGAGTTTCTTTCAAAAACTCTTGTCCTGCTTTGGTTAACTGAAGTGGACGCTTACTACGGTCAAACAGTTTCACCTCTAATTCTGCTTCCAAATCACTAATTTGCTGGCTTAGAGGTGGTTGAGCAATATGCAAGCGATCGGCTGCGCGGGTAAAATTGAGCTCTTCTGCGACAGTGAGGAAATACCTTAAGTGCCGAAGTTCCATAACCTACTGGCTAACTATATTTTTTAAATATAGTTTAACTATTTATAAAATATTGGACATATAGTTATTTTTTTTCTTATTCTAAATAACAGAGAGATATAAGCAAATAATTCGGAATTTGTCATTCGGAATTTGTAATTACCTGATGAATTATCACGTAGTGCGAATGACTATTTATAAACTCTTATGAATTTCTCTTAAAGTATAAATAAAGTCAGGTGGATAAAAATGGTGTGTTTTTCTTCAGAAGAATCTTCTTACCTACTCAGCCATAATGGTTACTATGGGGAATTTGGAGGTCGATTTATTCCGGAAATTTTACATGAAACCTTTGAAGAACTCATTCAAGTCTATAAAGAGGCTCGCTTAGATAAAAATTTCTGGGAAGAATTTACCTTCTTGTTATCTAACTACTCGTGTCGTCCTACACCGTTAACTTATGCAGAAAATTTAACAAATTATTTTGGTGGAGCAAAAATTTTTATTAAGCGTGAAGATTTAAATCATACAGGAGCCCACAACTTAAATAACGTTGTGGGACAGGCGCTCCTTGCAAAAAGAATGGGTAAGACAAGAGTTATAGCAGAAACAGGGTCGGGTCAGCATGGAGTCGCAACAGCGACTATTGCTGCCAAATTTGGTCTAAAATGCACAATTTACATGGGAGTCGTTGATATTAAACGTCAATATCCCAATGTTTTTTGGATGCAAAAACTAGGAGCAGAAGTTATCCCAGTCTCTACAGGAGCACAAACACTCAAAGATGCTATGAATGAAGCGTTGAGAGATTGGTGTGGTAACACAGATTCCACTTATTACATATTTGGAACAGCTTGTGGTCCCCATCCCTTTCCCGAATTAGTGTCTTGGTTCCAATCAATTATAGGGATGGAAGCACGTCAACAGATATTACAACAAGCACAACAACTTCCTTTTGCAGTTTATGCTTGTATCGGTGGTGGTTCCAATGCTTTGGGAATTTTTAGTGGATTTATTAGCGATCGCCAGGTTCAACTTATCGGTGTAGAAGCAGGAGGTTGTGGTGTTGACTCACAAAAACACGCAGCACGTTTAGCATCAAAAGATTCTTCAGTTGGTATAGCACAGGGGTATAAAACCTATTTTTTACAAAATGAAGATGGTCAGATGCGGGAAACCCATTCAATTGCAGCTGGGTTAGATTATGTTGGTGTATCACCCATACTAGCCCATCTATTAGAAATGGGACGTATTCAAGTCAGTGCAGCAACAGATGGAGAAGTGATAGAAGCACTTAAAATTTGTATTAACAAAGAAGGACTTATCCCGGCGTTAGAATCAACTCACGCTTTTGTCCAAGCATTTAAGGATGCACCGCAATACTCCCAACAAGATTGTATTGTAATTAATCAATCAGGACGAGGAGACAAAGACATTTTTACAATTGCCAATGCATTTGGCGATGGCGCTTGGCGAGAGTTCTTGAGAGAAAGAGTCGAGCAAATGAGTTAGTAAAAAAACAAAACTCTAATTCAAAATTTTACATCTTTGTCAGAAACTCTATTTCTTCCAAAGCGTCACCTATAATTGCGGAAAAGTCAAACATAAATATCTTTAGACTTCACACTCTACAACCCACAACAATAGTCGCCTCTCAAGCTAGAGACGCTGTACATTTACGCAAGCGTTCCTCAGGAAATAACTTTGGAAATCAGAACGCGGCGCTGCTTCCCCCCACACGCATCAAGAGGAAAATACCAATGAAAACATTATCACTTTGCACAACTTTCTTAGAGAAACGTATTATTGAGCTTCGTCAACAAAAAGACATATTATTAATGTGCCATACTGTACTAGGTTACCCTTCGTTTGAAAATAATAAAGCTTTACTTAATAGTCTTGTTAATGCAGGCGTTGAATTAATAGAGTTACAGTTTCCATTTTCAGAACCCATAGCATATGGCTCGATTTTGATGAGAGCAAATCAGGAATCAATCTGCTATGGCACAACTATAGATGATTGTTTTACTTTTGCTAGAGAAAGCATCAAAAAATACCCTTCTACTCTCTTTGTTATTACAACTTACTACAATGTTTTATTTAAGTATGGGGTCAAGAAGTTTATCAAATCAGCTGCCAAAATTGGGATTGCTGGAATAATCATTCCCGATCTTCCTCCTGAGGAAGCTGATGAGTATATAAGTTTATGTAAAGGCTATGATATTGCAGCCATTTTTCTACTTTCGCCCAAAAATAGTTATTCTCGATTACGCCAAATAGCACAAATAGCAAGCGGAATGGTTTATTGTATAGCTCGTCCGGGTGTGACAGGCTCTCAAACCGAATTTACAGAAAATTTCGATAGTTATACAAAACGTGCTCGCTCCGTGACTGATTTACCAATAGGTGTTGGTTTTGGTATTCAAACTAAAGAGGATATCGAGCACCTGAAGGGACGAGCCGATATTGCCATTATTGGTACAAGTGTTCTGAAGCTCTTCTCGGAAGAGGGAGTTCAAACGTTGGGCGAGTATGTAAGAGGTCTACGGGTGTAAGGGTGTAGGGGCGTTGGCGGAGCCTTCCCGCAGGGTACGGTTGTTCGCCCCTGCAATAAGGTATGAAGCCCCCGAATTTATTCGTGGAACTGCCCCCTTTCCTCCTCATCTCCCATCAAGCCCCTCCTTGATGGATGGGGTCTTCCCCCTGCCCCCTGCTCCCTGCTCCCTGCCTCTTCTTTGACGGGCGAGGACGCCCGTACCACAAGAAATGTTGAAGGAGAACGTTTGTTCTTTACAAAAGAACATCAGTGACGTTAGATATTCATATCAGAACAATAAATCGTTAAAGACTTGCCGCTTTCTTCACAATTTGTTACAAAAGGACAAAGACCTTCTCGTGACCATACTCACCCAAACTCACTTAAGATGTTAGGCGGACTTACTGGTTTAACAGATCCTAAAGGCGGCGACTGGGGAGAGCGGATGCTCAACACCGTCGCTAGCCAAACGATTCGCCACTTGTTCACCACGAGCGAGTCAGTGGAAGTTCTTGTCCGCTGCTATCCCTCTAGCAAATTGTTACAAGGTAGCATCGACAGCTTCACAATGAGTGGTCGTGGCTTGGTGATTCGCAAAGATTTTGCCGTTGAGGAAATGTCTTTTGAAACAGATGCTGTGGCTATTGACTTTAGCTCTGTTTTAAGCGGCAAACTTCGTCTCAAGCAACCCACCCAAGCCGTTGCTCAAGTCGTATTGTCAGAAGCAGGTATTAACAAAGCTTTCAAAGCAGAATTGGTAAAAAAGCGTTTAGTCAATCTCACCCTCCCAGCATTAACAGCACTATCTGGTGGTAAACCTGTCTCTTTTACCGAAATTCAAGTACAACTGTTACCAAAGAATCGCTTGCGTATTTTGGCGAAAGCGGATTTAAACAGTGGAGAACTTGTACCACTAAACATGATTGTCACTATAGGGATAGAACGGCGGCGACGTATTTCTTTTAAAGACCCTAATATTGAACTGCAGGAAGTACCAGAAGCTCAAAGGGAAATTTCGCAAACCTTGAGTTTGGTTTTGGTAGAAATACTAGATAACATGGTAGATTTAGATCGTTTTGACTTAGATGGCGTGAAAATGCGGCTGAATCGTCTAGAAACAGAGGGGCAGCGGCTTGTTTTTAGCGGTTATGCAGAAATTGAGCGCATTCCCCGTAGTCCTTAAAGCTCTGTACAATCTTGAGCCATAACTGACCAGAAACCCGGTATCTTCAAGATACCAGGTTTCTAATTTCTAATTTGCACTATTTCTTGTAGTGTTGAGTGAACAATTCTCTATTGATAACTGATAACTGCTCACTATTGACTGATCACCGACCAACACCTATGTATTGGAAGCCAGCTCGTATCATCATTTCTGGGTCGAGGAAGTTACGACCGTCAATCATCACCGGGTGAATCATCAGCTGAGCCATTTTACCATAGTCAAGATTGTTGAACTGCTGCCATTCAGTCACGAGTACTAAAGCATCACAACCATCAGCAAGTCTCTCCGCATCAGTTTCTACCAGCACGCCAGTAAGACCGTGGCGCATACCTGTTTGGGAAACAATGGGGTCATATGCTTTAACTCTTGCGCCTAATCGGTTTAACTGTTCAATGATGTTAAGAGCGGGAGCATCACGCATATCATCGGTATCGGGCTTAAAGGTTAGACCTAAAAGTCCTACAGTTTTACCTTTGAGAATTTTCAGGGCTTGCTGGAGTTTTTCAATAGCAATCACTCGCTGGCGTTCGTTAACGCTAACAGCAGCTTTGAGTAGCTGGGCTTCATAACCATAGTCATCAGCGGTATGAATAAGCGCCGCAACGTCTTTAGGAAAGCAAGAACCACCCCAACCAATACCAGCATTTAAAAATTTGTTCCCAATGCGAGAGTCTAAACCGATACCTTTGGCAACTTGAGTTACGTCAGCACCAACGCGATCGCAAATGTTAGCCACTTCGTTAATAAAACTAATCTTGGTTGCGAGAAAGGCGTTAGCAGCATATTTAATCATTTCTGCTGAACTCAGGTCTGTGACCAAAACTGACACGGGAGGTAAGGATTTATCTTCAGCAAACTGACGCTTAACAATAGGAGAGTACAGCTCTTGCATCATCGCGATCGCTCTTGGACTATTGCCTCCTAGCACGATGCGATCGGGGTTAAAGGTATCGTACACTGCCGAACCTTCCCGTAGAAATTCTGGGTTGCTGACGACATCAAACTCAGCCATAATCTCAGGCAACTTTTCCAACTCTGACACCCCACCTGCAGGTACCAGTGTTTTCTGACGTTCGGCGATACCATCTAAAACAATCATCCGCACCCAGTCTCCCGAACCGATGGGTACTGTAGACTTATTGACAATTACCTTGTAACCACCATTTAAATGAGCACCAATACCACGGGCGACAGCTTCAACGTAGCGGGTATCACTTTCACCGGTGGGTAAAGGTGGTGTCCCTACAGCAATAAATAGGATTTCCCCATGGGCAACTCCTGCAGCCAAATCTGTAGTAAACTGAATTTTACCTGCACTAATGGCAGCTTGCATAATGTCCGACAGTCCCGGCTCAAAAATTGGTGACTGCCCGGACTTCATGATTTTTACTTTTTCTTCGTTATTGTCCACACAAATGACTTCATGCCCGATGTGAGCCAAACAAGCACCTGTCACTAAACCAACGTAACCAGTACCGATAACGCAAACACGCATTTTTTTCAATTCCTCGTTCTCTTGGGGTTATTCTTCAAAGAAGTTTTCACAGAAGACAATCTTTTGTTGGTGGTTAGGGGTTAGTGGTTAGTTGAAAAATGATTCGCAACTAACAACTAACTGTCAACTACTTTTAATCCGCTCTCGAAAATCTTCTATTGTCAGTTTTAACCCTTCTTGCAAAGGAACGGTAGGTTCCCAATTTAACCAAGTTTTTGCCCTTGTGATATCCGGACGACGACGGCGTGGGTCGTCTGAGGGAAGCGGCTCAAACTTAATTTCTGCATCAGGGTTTATCAGTTTTTGCACGTTTTCCGCTAGCTGTAGAATTGTGTATTCATCGGGGTTCCCCAAATTCACCGGACCGATGTAGTCGTTATTCATCAGACGCATTAACCCTTCTACCAAGTCCGATACATAGCAAAAACTACGGGTTTGGGAACCATCCCCGTATACAGTTAAAGGAGTACCGCGCAACGCTTGGACAACAAAGTTGCTTACAACCCGACCATCGTTTTCTAACATCCGAGGTCCATAAGTGTTAAATATTCTTGCAACCCGAATATCAACCTTATTTTGTCGGTAGTAGTCAAAAGCCAAGGTTTCAGCAATACGCTTTCCTTCGTCATAACAAGAGCGAATCCCAATCGGATTAACGTTTCCCCTATATTCTTCACTTTGGGGATGAACCTCAGGGTCTCCATACACTTCGCTTGTGGACGCCAACAAAAACCGTGCCTTCACGCGTTTAGCTAACCCCAACATATTTAACGTACCCATGACATTAGTTTTTACAGTTTTCACGGGGTTGTATTGGTAATGCACTGGGGAAGCTGGACAAGCTAGGTGATAAATTTGCTCGACTTCTAACCGAATTGGTTCTGTGATATCATGACGAATCAATTCAAAATAGGGATGATCCAACCATTTCAGGATGTTGCGTTTAGAACCTGTATAAAAATTATCCAGGCACAGCACTTCATGTCCACCAGCTATTAGTCGGTCGATCAGATGGGAACCAATAAACCCAGCACCGCCCGTTACCAAAATTCTCATAAGTTACTATAAGTTACTAACAGATGTTTGCAGTAGTGTTAGCGATTGTACTTAGATTACCCAGATTTGAGAGAAAAAGACAGCGAAAAACAAAAAACTTTTGGCTTAGGGACTTCCAAATTAACAAATCTCCAATTTACCTTTGTGGAAGTGGGTATCTTACCTCTACCTCAGTATCGGGGCAAGGTTACCCTGAAGTTGCTTCAACTTTGGTTTTCAAAGCACTGCACCACTCTCCACCCCACAAGATGGACAATTTATTTTCTGAATATCCCTTAACCTAGGTATAGCTAACTTCATAACGCTATACCTGAATGGTAGTTGTTTTATCCCCGTATACGCTTTTGCCACAAGTTACTTAGCAAAATAACAAACAATATCAGCTAAACGTTGATTTTTATACGATATTTTACTAAATCTTTAAGAATATGAAGTTTTGTGAAGAATTAGAGTGTGAGGACGTAGACAATACTACTCGCAATATGGTTCAAATCAGCACGCATGTCAGAAACCCGGTATCTTTGAGATACCGGGTTTCTCTAGTCGCTATTACCGTTAACCGAACCGTATTGAGACTAGGTAGGATTTGCGAAAATTAAAAACTCTTACACCCTGACACCCTCATACCCCTACACCCCTTTATTCACACCATTCCCTGTGACATAGCCGCAGTAGTGTTAGTGACCCCTTCCGGAACAATTTCTTCTGTCATAGGACTTTGAGGTTCTCCAAGCATAACTATCGAGCAGGTCAGTTGGTTTGCAAGTTGGGTTGTCACATCACTAATCGCTAATCCACCAGGAATAGTGCGATTTCTCATGAAAGGTAATACAACTAAATCGTATAATCTTGCTGCCTGTAAAATAGCTTGGGCAGTATTTTCATGAGCGATGATTTGTATCTCCGGTGGATTGGGCAGTGCTAATTTAGCTAGTATGAGTGAAAGCTGCGATCGCCTCCAAGCTATTTTACTTGAACTCGTTCGACGCTCACAGACATTTAGCACAGTCACTTGTGCCTGATTTGCTTCTGCTAGCATTTGAGCAAACTGCACAGGCTGCAATGAGGGTAGTGCTAAATTTTCTAATGGTACCAAGATCCGCTGAATTTTCCTTGGGGAATCTACCAGACGAGTTACCGCTACTGGACAATGGGAAGCCCAGAGAACTTTATCAATAACGTTACCAAATAAACGCGCTCTGAACCCAGTACGTTTTCCCCAACCCATTACTATCAAACTTGCTTTTTGCTCTCGCGACGCCCTGCTAATTCCATCAGCAAAAGCATCATCAATTCGCAGCAATGGTTGGGCTTCTACTCCGAGTATTTCACTAAGTGCTGTAGCTTTTGCTAGTAATCGCTGACTCCGTTGCATAACAGAATCCAACTGAGGCGCGTCCATATGAGCAAAAGCAGTTGCGATCGCTAGTGGTATGATTTTACCTTTTGCCTGACGTGCTAATAGCGCCGCCATTTCAATTAAATGTTGCTGTGTTTGGGGATTGTATACAGGTACTACAATAGTGTATGGATTTTCTCTTTCCTCTGGTTTTTGATAAGGAACATTAATAAATTTATGCTCCTTAACAGTTGAAGAAGTCAAACCCACAGAGACTCGGCTGGTAATCAACGGTCCCAAAGTTGAAGTCACAAGCATCAGAGCGATCATGCTGTTTAACACTTCCATATCAAGCAATCCAGCCCGATATCCAACTAAAGTCGCTGCTAATGTTGTACCCACCTGAGGCATTGACAGTGACCACATTGTTATAATTTCTTGCCAGTTGTAGTGGTAAATTACTTTGACCAGAGCAGCTGCAATAAATTTACTCGTTATTAAACCCACTACAACACAAAGTGCTAGTTTTAAATTACTTATATTGTTAATAAAGGCTGGCCAATTTATGAGTGTACCTAAGTCCACAAAGAAAATTGGTATGAACAGAACGCTCCCTGCAAAAACCACCTTTTCTTTTACGGGACCATCTCCCACCGTTTCATTAACAGCCAACCCTGCTAAAAATGCTCCAACAATTTTTTCTAACCCAATTATTTGGGCTCCCACACCAGCAATAAACACAGCTAGAAGCACAAATAAAAACTGGTTTCCTTCGTCATCACCAGACCTTCTAAAAAATTCTTTACCTACCCAATCAAAACCTACCAAAACTACGATTGAGTAGATAATTAATGAACTTATAAATCCAACTAACGAACTATAACTAGATTGACCTGTATGAATAGCTAAACAAACCGCCAATACCAGTAGAGAGCCAATATCGGTAACAATAGTAGCTCCAATAGTCACAGAAACGGCTTCATTGTTAACTGCTCCCAAGCGGTTGATGATGGGATACGCCAAAAGAGTGTGGGAAGCGAACAAAGAGCCAATTAAAATAGAAGAATTCCAGTCAAAACTGAAAATTCGACCTATAAAAGTTCCTATAACAAAAGGAACAAAGAAGGTGAAGCTACCAAATCCTAGCGATCGCGTTCTTGTGTAGCGAAACTTTTGAATGTCTATTTCTAAACCTGCTACAAACATTAAATAGACTAATCCGATATCTGACAGCAGATTCATCCAGTTAGAATTAGTACGCAGGATGTTCCAGCCATGAGGTCCCAGCACTACCCCTGCTGCAAGCAAACCTACTAGTCCTGGTAATCGCAGACGCTCAAACAGGATGGGTACAAATAAAATGACTACCAATAGAATAGCTAGGGGAACAATAGGTTCCTTGCCGAGAACTTGGGAAGTCGGTTCTTGAGCAAGAACTTGAGATATGAGTTCCATAGGTAGGACGCAGAAGTGGTGATAGAGAGGCTTCGATTACATTAAGAGTAATCGCAGAAACTATTCAATTGCAAAAGTCACCCTAATCTAAAAAGCTTTGTTTGGACTACCTCAACGATTATCTAAAAACAAACCACCTATGGGTGGATTTGGCTCAATATGAACTTTAAGCGATCGTAATCGTCTTTGAGCAATACGCTCAAGGTTCGTCCGGTTTTTACAAGCCAGTGTCGGTCAGCTTTGCGTAACTGGTAAACTTCGCGAATCGCAGCTGCGGTTAGAGATTCTACGGGCGCACCACTAACACAAAGCAGAGTCCGCAAAAAATCCAGTTGTTCAGTAAAGTTGATAATTTCTTCTGGTTGACATCGGTGAACGGCTTGATGAATTTGCGGAGGACGGGGAGGTAGATACTGATATATTCTACCACTAGAAAGCTGAGCTTCCCCAGGTTGCTCAAATCCCACAATAGCGGCACGAAACTCAGTTTTGAGCATAGCAAATATCTGGGGTTGTTCTTCTCGCAAGTCTCGTAATGACAATCCCAAAGCTACTGCACGATGTACAGAATCTACTGGCATCGTGGTAGCATAGTAAACCACAGCATAAATTCGATTCCCCGACTCTTCATCTACAGCAGAAACCCAACTACCAAAGGGAGGCATTGAAGGAAAACTTAAATCTTCAGGTTCTAAACACTGGGCTAAAAATTCGCAGCTTGTCGTTTCTATCACTTCTGCAATGTGGTTAGGAGAACGATTACTGTTATTGAACTGTGGTAGGGGAAGGCGCATGATCAAAGGATAAAGGATGAAGGATAAAGGGTAAAATAATTTACAGCATTTCTTTGGTAAATCAGGTGTGTCAGTAGGGGCGAACGGTTGTTCGCCCTGACCACTTCATCCTTTTTTTCTATTTTGCCTTTTTCCGTCCTGCTGTAGTTTCAACAAGATCCAATTCTGAGAGGCGAAAAGTAACTAATTTGTCCCAATTACCGCCTTCAAAAAGGACAGCGACCTTACCATCGGTTACACGTTGTACAAGTCCTTCATAGCGATAGTAGGTATCTGCGGGGTTGTTAATCCGAACTGTTGCTCCAGGTAGAATCATCTCAATTCCAATCCTTTGTTGGTTCTTGTTTCTAGCTTACTACTAGTCATAAGCTATCAGCTAATGGCTAATGGCTAATGGCTAATGGCTAATGGGTGATAGCAAAGGGCTTATCCTAATATTTCTGTCTTTGGCGAAAATTTGCGACCGACTCTACGATTCCTAATGCAATAAAATTTGTCAGCATAGCGGAACGACCATAACTCATCCATGGGAGGGGAATTCCTGCTACTGGTGCTAAACCAACAGTCATACCCACATTAACAACCATCTGGAATACAATCATGGACAAAACACCTATCGCCAACAATGAGCCCAAATTATCTTTAGCAGTTTGGGCAACATATAACAGTCGCTGACAAATTAAGCAAAAGACAAATAGTACTATTACACAACCAAGAAAACCAAATTCTTCACCGACTGCAGAGAAAATGAAGTCTGTATGTTGTTCTGGGACAAAGTTTAATTGGGTCATTGGACCTTTGAAAAGACCCCATCCCCACCATTCACCAGCACCTATAGCAATCCGAGATTGGATAAGGTGATATCCAGCACCGAGTGGGTCTTGTTCGGGAGCTATAAAACTAGTAATACGGTTTTTTTGATAATCTTTTAATATATGATTCCAAGCAAATACTCCTAACTCTCCGCCCAAGAGATTGAGCGTTAATGCACCCATCCCACTCAGACCAAATCGTCGTCCGGGAAGAGTCAACCAACCTATCAAACCCATTGCGACAGACCACAGCAAACCTAGGGGTGTTAAGGATATTGCATTCAGCAGAGTTATCGAAAAAGGCCAAGGTATACTGAATAGAATTGCTGCCACAATAGGAGAAACGAGCAAGACCAACCACCCTGGATTGGCATTTGCCCAATACAACATTCCTAAAACGATCGCACCAAATACCAGTGATGTTGCTAAGTCTGGTTGTAAAAAGACCAATATCCAAGGAACAGCAGTGATTGCTAAAGCTCGAATAACATTATCAAGACTAGATGCTGTGCGCTTGTGCAACAAAACCGCCAGAGTAATAATCAGTCCCAGTTTGGCAAATTCTGATGGTTGTACGTTAAAGCCAGCGATGTTAATCCACCGTTGAGCCCCTTTAGCGCTCTGACCGATAATCATAACAGCAACTAAGCTAAAGCAAGTCAGGGCGTATGTGACCCAGTGCCATTCTATGATAAATTCATAGCGGCTTCTAGCAATAAACAGAGCAATCGCAAAACCAATCCCTCCCACCAGCCAGTGCCACCACCAGTCCGTGAGTCCTTGATTTAACTCCGTACTGCGGATCATGATCCCGCCAAAGATGGTTAGAGCAACTGGCAAAGCAAATAACAATAAGTCTACTTGCTGCCAGGGTTTCATCCAAGACTTCCACCGGACTTTAGGAAGCGAACGTCGTAATAGCATTGTTTGTTTTTAGACTTTAACGGTTAAATATTAAATTTAGCAGTGACTCAAAATCTGTATTCTGGGCTTGTCAAATTCAATCGGTACAGAAATTCAACTTTTTAGGTTAAAGCTGCAATTGATACCTTGGCGGCTATTGTTTGTGCGATCGCCTTCAACGCTTTTGCGCTAGCTGAATCTGGTTCAGCCACCACTATAGGGACTCCGTTATCACCACCTACTCTGGTAGCAATCTCGATTGGGACGCAACCCAGTAAAGGAACTCCCAACTCAGCTGCTGTTTTAGAACCACCGCCAGAACCAAAAATGTCATAGTGCTTATCAGGCATATCTGGAGGAATAAAGTAGCTCATATTTTCTACTATTCCCAAAATCGGGACATTCATTTGCTGGAACATCCGTAAGCCCTTACGAGAATCTAAAAGTGCTACCGTCTGAGGTGTAGTCACAATTACAGCCCCTGCCATTGGTACTGCTTGTGTCAATGTTAACTGAGCATCTCCTGTTCCGGGGGGCATATCTACAATTAAATAATCTAATTCTCCCCATTCTACTTGGTAAAGAAATTGACGAATGACACCATTCAGCATTGGTCCGCGCCAAATCACTGGCTGGTCTCGGTCAATTAAAAAACCCATTGAAACCAATTTAACACCGTGGTTAAAGGCAGGTTCGAGAACTTCGCCTTTCTCTGTTGACCTGACAATCAATTCAGCATCACCAAGCCCCAGCATTGTCGGGTCATTAGGACCGTAGATATCAGCATCAAGCAAACCTACTTTCGCTCCTGTTTGAGCTAAACCCACTGCGACATTAACAGCAACAGTACTTTTGCCGACGCCTCCTTTCCCACTAGAAATCGCGATAATATTTTTGACACCTTTAACATCAGTGCGATCTGGCAAACTTTTTTGCTGTGGGGTTTCTGCTGTCACATTCACGGTTACATCTATAACTCCTGGAAGTTGCTTAACAGCTTTTTGACAATCTTCCACTATAAATTCACGTAAAGGACAGGCGGGTGTTGTCAATACCAAAGTGAAGCTGACTTTGCCGTCGTCAATTTTGACGTTGCGAATCATATTTAGTTCTACCAGACTTTTGCGAAGTTCTGGGTCTTGAACTGGTCGCAACACTTCTAAAACTGAACGAGAATCAAGCACATCATACATGGTGTTTTTACAGAGTAGTGGTTAGTGGTTAGTGGTTAGTGGTTAGTGGTTAGTAGTTAGTGGTTAGTAGTTAATAGGAATACTTATCAACTATCCACTATCAACTATCAACTATCCACTAACACAGTACTAAAAATCAAAACAGCTATCTTTAAGATGTTTATTCTTAGCTGATACGGCTTTGATTGTTGCTCCTTCGACTGACTCAATCAAAGCTCGCGCAACGCGATCGGCGTAAGGACGAGATAGCGACCAAATCAGCGGTGACAGCCAACCGCGTAGTTTTACCGAATATGATACACAAGTCCCACAAACTGTAGACTCGATTTTGTAAGTGAGTCGTTCCTCTACACCAGGTAACGCTAGTACTCGTACGCTTAACAATTCTCTGGGATTAACGCGTTCTACAAAAATGCGAATGGGAATTGGTGACAGGCGTGTTACTGCTTGATAAATCAATCCAGGTTTGGGCACCAACCCATATGGTACATTTGTACTTTTTAGCAGTGGATGCCATGAAACATCTGCTAGATCAACAACTTTTTGCCACAACTCATCTACAGAAGCAGAAGAAATCTCTCGATACGTTCGCACCAGAGAAACGCAAAACCGACGACGTTTGCGGTGGATGAATTTGGATAACCAACCTAGCATTTTCCGATTCCTCCTCCTCGCGACACGCTTTTTGGTAACTCCGGTATGGTTAGCATTTGTACCCCATAGTTAACTTTCTCAAAATTCCCCCCCACATAGCAAGTCATCGCAAGATACAGATGCTAGTTTATTAGGAGAGCAGGGGAGGACAGAGAGTGGGCGAGGGAAATATTTCATTATCTTACTTTTATGAGTGTAAATCAAGTATCATCCCTAAACTCTTCTCCTGAAATTGTAGGTCAATGCTACGATGCCTTTATTCAAACACTGAGAGAACTTCGTCGATATAATGTAGCACAAGAGATTCAAAGTCGATTGTCGGTTTTGCCAAATGTGAGCCTTTCAGATAAGTTTCACCAGGTGGATTCTACGAGGAGATGTTAGCGTTTTTAAGCGAACGTTCTAAATAAGTTGAGAAAAATAAACAAATATACAAGCACGTACATCTTTAGGCGAAAATAACAAACTGTAGTCAGGCAAGTCTACTTAGATACCTGACTGTACAAAAGAGCACATTTAAATCAAAAACTCGGCATATAAAAGTGCGAAGTATAGCTGTTCTCAGCTACCTATTGCCTGCAAAGTTCAATTTGAAGCAAAAATTTGTTGCTTTCTGAAAATTTTTATTTAGGTTCGTGAGTTTATGTTGACCAACGCCCAAACCCCTACTTTCTCAGCAGAGTCATCACAGTCTCTACCACCAGCTGACGCCAAAACCAGAGTTAGTCAGTTTATGAAACAGTTGCAAGACCAAATTACTCAAGCGTTGGCAAACCTAGATGGTGTAGCAAATTTTCATGAAGATGCATGGGATCGCCCAGAAGGAGGTGGCGGGCGGTCTCGCGTTTTGCGTGATGGTGTAGTATTTGAACAAGCTGGTGTAAACTTTTCGGAAGTTTGGGGTTCCCAATTACCTCCCAGCATTTTAGCGCAACGCCCAGAGGCAGCGGGGCATGACTTTTATGCCACGGGTACTTCAATGGTGTTACATCCTCGCAATCCCTATGTCCCGACAGTCCACTTAAATTATCGCTACTTTGAAGCTGGACCTGTCTGGTGGTTTGGTGGTGGTGCGGATTTAACCCCCTACTATCCCTTTGCTGAAGATGCTACCCATTTTCATAAAACTTTTAAGCAAGCTTGTGATGCTCATCATTCAGAGTATTATCCAGTGTTTAAGCGCTGGTGTGATGAATATTTCTACCTGAAACACCGTCAGGAGATGCGGGGTGTTGGCGGATTGTTTTTTGATTACCAAGATGGTCAAGGTGCTTTGTATCGAGGACCGTATCAAGAGAGTGAGGCGGCTATCTATAGTCACCAAGTAGGAATACCAGCATCACGGACTTGGGAACAGTTGTTTGCTTTTGTACAAGACTGTGGTAACGCTTTTTTACCAGCCTACGTACCTATTGTAGAACGGCGACATCAGACAGAGTATGGCGATCGCCAACGGAATTTCCAATTGTACCGTCGGGGAAGATACGTTGAATTCAATTTGGTATATGACAGAGGGACAATCTTCGGACTGCAAACCAATGGACGTACGGAATCAATATTAATGTCGTTACCACCCTTGGTGCGCTGGGAGTACGGCTACCAACCCGAACCAAATACTCATGAAGCCGAACTGTATAACACCTTCCTCAAGCCACAAGATTGGGTCAACTTCCACAAGTCATAATTCATAATTCGTAATTCTTAATTCTTAATTAAATGACAATTAAGGATTACGGATTTTCTTTGTACCCCTACACAGTTTTTGGTGAGTTAAACTACTAAAGAGAAGCACTTAGCAAAAATAGTAACAGCATAGGCTGTAACTTTTAAATCACAGGTTACAGTAGCCAACTATCCAGCTAAGTGGACTAACTCTCACACATTAGAGACTGGAAACTATGCTAGTCACAGCAATATAAAAGATTGCTGACACAATCAAACCTTACGGTTTTTACGTGTTTAAAGATTAGTAAAGTTGTGTATTAAATTCGTTGAGGATTTTAAAGGAGTGCAAAGGGGAGTCTCAGTGATTCAAATCGAGCAAACAACTTATACAACCCAAGATGGCAATGCAGTGATCGTCTTGACACCCGCAGGACGCTTAGACATTACTACAGCTTGGCAATTTCGCCTCAAGTTGCAGGAGTGTATTTCCAAACTCAGTCGCCATGTCGTAGTTAATCTCGGTCAAGTCAATTTCATTGATAGTTCTGGTTTAACATCATTGGTTGCGGGAATGCGAGATGCGGATAAAGTTAAAGGCACTTTCCGTATTTGTAACGTACATCCGGAAGCAAAATTGGTGTTTGAAGTCACAATGATGGATACCGTTTTTGAAATCTTTGAAACTGAGGAAGAAGCCCTCGAAGGTGTACCTCGCAGCATTGCTAGCTAGCAAAAAAGTCAGTTAGGAGTGAGGAGCTAGGAGTAAAGTGGTGCTCATAAATCATCATTCAATACTGAAGTCGTTTTATGTAGCGGTAAGGTCCTAGAATTGCGCCCCAAGTCGCTTTTCCAGTTATTGGGTCAATGCCTTTGTCGTAGCTCATGAACTTATCTTGAGTGGCTTCAAAGCCCAAAGAAACTTGTACTGTATTGCTATTGTAGGAAAAGCTACAATGAGTATCAGTCGGTGGAGTAGCGGCAAATTTATAAGAATTGGGAGCTAGAATTTCCTGGGAAATGTTAAGAACGCAACTTGGTAGCAATTCCAATTGGTCAGGTGTTAGCGTGTCAAGTATACCAGGGTTGCGACCAGCACCAAGCAAAGCACTTGGATTCTTAGGCATATAATATTGTCCCTTTATGGGTGCATCTGGTGCCATTCCTGCGGTCAACCGCAAAATTCGCTGGCGGTAAGGTTTATCGGGATTGACAACACTGGCTTGTTCAGCAAAGAGAGTAAAGCTATCTTCTGTAAATAAACAGACTGGTCTGTGCCATAGACGCACGTGAACGTACCAAGCAGGTTCGCCAAGAGCTTGTTCTTGATTATCAAATTCACCAGAAAGATATCTAGCTAGGGTCAGTAATTGGGGTGACAAGGTCATGGGTATACTTTTTTTCAGTAAAATGGATAGCTCTAGCCAATTTTTCGTGGTCACCAACTGTAAAGAATTATCAATTGTTGCCAGGGAACACCTACGATCCCAGATTGTATATTAATGGAACTCAATTAAAAACCCGAACTTGGCAAAGTTGCCCGAAAGGGAGAAAATAAGAATACGTCGCCCTTAAAATATGTTTTGTGAATAACGTCCGTACTGTATCTGATACTAAGCGAACTTTCTACAACCTTCACACCCGTCCAATCAACACCATTTACCGACGGGTCGTGGAAGAACTGATGGTGGAAATGCACCTGCTGTCAGTAAATGTTGATTTTAAATACGATCCAGTCTATGGCTTGGGCGTCGTCACGACCTTTGACCGTTTTATGCAAGGCTACCAGCCAGAACGCGATAAGGATTCGATTTTTGACGCCCTGCTTCAGGCTTTAGAGGAAAACCCAGAACGCTACAAACAGGATGCTCAACGGTTACAAAATTTAGCAAAAAGCTCTTCCACGACAGAATTAATTGCGTGGTTAAGCCAAGAATCGCATTTAGATCGAGATGCTGATTTGCATTCATCACTACAAGCAATTGCCAACAATCCTAAATTTAAATACAACCGTTTGTTTGCAATTGGTTTATATTCCCTCTTGGAACTATCAGACCCAGAATTAGTAAAAGACGAAAAGAAACGCGTTGAAGCACTCAAAAAGATAGCTAATGGCTTGCATTTATCGGATGACAAACTTGAAAAAGATTTGGAACTGTATCGTTCTAATATAAACAAGATGGAGCAAGCCCTGATAGTTATGTCAGATTTGCTTTCAGCAGAACGTAAAAGAAGGGAACAACGAAATCAGAAATCTAGTAGTAGCAATACAGTTGAATGATGAATGATGAATGATGAATGATGAATTATGAATGCAATAAATTTCATAATTCATCATTCATAATTCATAATTCTAAACTCCTAATAACTTGTAAATTAAGCTACTGATAATTGAGAGCGTAAAGGCTCCTATAATTGCGCTCCATACACCGAAACGCAGGCGAAAACCTTCTACTAGGCGAGCGGCAATTCCAAAACAGATAGCAGCAATAATGAATGTGAAAAAACCGGATAGTAACTCAAAGGTGACGAAATTTGGGATGGCAAATACGAGGCGTAGAATTGGTCTAACGATCGCTGTCACTATTCCAAGAACCGCTGCGGAGATGAAAGCTTTACTAGGAGAGTCAATTTCCACGCCTAAGGGTAACTTGCTAATCACAAACAAGCTAACAGATGTAACAATCCAAACAAGCAAAAGTGTCCCAAGATTCATTTGCGACAACCCCAATGTATAAATGGTGATTACCAAGAAACAACTCGGTTGGTTATAATTTAAGCTAATAGCTATCAGCCAAGAACTCATGGCAGAAGTGCTCGTGACTAAACCAAAACATCAAGTTATTTCCTGATGGAAGATAATGATAGTTGAATTTGAAATAGTTATCTGTAAATTAGCAGATGTTTTTACAGAGATTATTTATTTTAAATAAATATTTTTAGGATTTGACAAGAAGAGGGATGGGGAGAACGTTTGTGTTCAATCTCCCCAACACCCAACTTCCTTATCTACTGGGAGTTGAATTCGGTTGTCCGCCTGTGGGGGCTTGAGGTAAAACGGGAGCAGTACCTGATGAATTTGTTGGTGGGTTTGGTGGGTTACCCGGATTTACGGGGGCTATAGGTAAGGTATTGGTTGGGGGTGCTGTTCCTGGTGTAGTGGGATTGAGCGGAAAGTTAGGAGATGTAGGCTGGGGAAAATTTGCGGGTGTTTCCGAAGAACTGGGAATGATTCCCAACGAAACGCGATCGCCCCCGACCTGTCGCAGTAAATCCAACATCTCAATTACATCGCTGTAAGTTGCTGAGCGAGAGGCATTCAGCACTAAAACACCATTAGGATTCTTTTTAACATAATCCTCTAATATTGCTTTTAATTGTTCCCGCCTGATAGGTTCCTTTTCTACGTAAGTCTGTCCAATAGCATCAATAGTTACAGGTAGTATTTCTCTTCCTGTCTGTGAACTGATATTAGCAGATGTACCTGTACTGGCTTTGGGTAAATCAACATTAATCGCCTGTTGTCGGGTAAATTGTAAAGCAGCCAAAAGGAAAAATGTCAAAATACAAAAAACGACATCTATTAAAGGAATGATTTGAATCTGGGCTTCTTCTACAGGAGAATGCAAATTAATTTTCATTTTTTCACGCTCACGGATAGTGTTGGGGCTGTTTTAACTGTCTCTTGGTTCTGGTAGATCTGACTCTGGTGGTTCAGGGGTATCAGAAAACTTATTTCTACCTTTTTTCCGAGGTGAATTTAAGCTATCCCGCGAGGATTCTCCGATAATTGTCGGAGGTGGTGGAATTGTGTCTAGTGCAAGACCTGTGTGAGTCGGTGGAGACTGTCGATACAATAACTCCAATTCATTTCCTGCTTTACGGAAAACTTTAACTTGGTTGACAACAAAACTTTGGAATATACGATAGAACACCAAACTAGTAATGGCAACAATGAGTCCTGCTGCTGTACTAATTAGGGATTCACCAATACCAGTCGTGACCCCAGCTGTAGATTCTGTGCCCAAATCACCAATACGAATTGATCTCAAAGACTGAATCAAACCCAAAACTGTACCTAACAACCCTAACAAGGGAGCAAGAGCAATGACCGCTTCTAAGAGTTTTTCACCCCGCCGCATTCCTGCCAATTCGTCTTCCGCTGTGGCTTCTAGTGCCAAACGAAAAGTTTCTGGATCGGATTTTGGCAACCGAAGTGGGGCATAGAGAAAACGTCCGATTGGCTGATCTGTTGCCTTTCTGGCGATGTCGCCCGCTGTCACCCAATCCACGCGAGCAGCATCCAAAACCCGATCAACGATTTGTCTTTCCTGGGTAAAAATTCGCAACCAAAACCAAAAACGCTCGAAAATGACACTTATAGATAGAATTGACAGGGCAAGCAAGGGCCACATTGCAGGTCCGCCCTTTTGAAATAAATCTACAATATCCACTGTTGTCGGTTCCTCCAATCACGTAATATATAAGTCCATTTAATTTTAGAGATTAATGCACAAATTCTATAGTGGTTTTATGTACGAAACTTGGATGGCGATCGCCTGTGGGTAGCGCCTACCAGACCAATTAGGGCGGTTATTCCCACAGGAAGTTTAGGGCATCTCCTGGCAAAATTAAAGATAAATAGAGGATAAAAACATGAAATTTTCAATTCAGTCACTTTATACCTGGTACCGCAATGTACTTCGTAATCCTAAGTACCGCTGGTGGGTAGTTATAGGAACATTCGTTTATCTTATTAGTCCCATCGACATAGCCCCAGACTTCATTCCATTTTTGGGTGAACTCGACGATGTTATGCTTTTAACACTACTCGTCTCCGAGGTATCTCAGATAGTGATTGAAGGATTTAAATCGCGTCAGAATAACAATATTAATGACACAACTGCCACCAACTCTGTTGAAGATCCTACCGCTGCTACAGCAAGTACTATCGATGTCGATGCTGTTTCTGTCAAGTAGCTATTTATAACTAAATATCTATTTAATCATATCCTCCTTTTGATGTGGGCTTGTCTACAGTGTTTTTCAGAAGGAGGAATATTTTTTGAGAAGAAAATCATCTGTTAAAAATAATACAATACTGTTTTTTGTGAATTTCTCCGTTGTTAGGGTAAAATTACTGAAATAAAAAACCGCTCCAGGCACAGAGGACACAGAGGACACAGAGGAAAGAGACTGAGAAAACATCGGTAATCTTGGGCGCGGAAAGGGAGTAGAATACATAGCGACTGTATGTGGAGCATCGTCCACCTACAATGATGCAAGAGTGTATTCCATTGAACGACGATTACCTATGACTAAGCGCCAAATCATCGGACTGCTACCTGCCGGTGGACAGGCAAAGCGGATTTCTCCCCTACCAGTTAGTAAAGAATTATATCCTGTTGGTTTTCAAGACTTTGGCATTGAGTGTAACTGGCGACCAAAAGTCGTTTCTCACTATTTGCTAGAAAAAATGCAACTAGCAGGTATTGATAAAGCATATTTTATACTCCGTTCGGGTAAGTGGGACATACCAGCATATTTTGGAGATGGCTCCATGCTTTCTATGAGTTTGGGTTATCTCATTATGGGTTTACCCTATGGCGTACCTTTTACCCTGGATCAGGCATATCCTTTTGTTCAAGATGCGGTGGTAGCTTTGGGTTTTCCAGATATTTTATTTCAACCTGAGGATGCTTACACACAAATACTCGCACGTCTAGAAAAAAGCGATGCTGATGTTGTCTTAGGATTATTCCCTACCAATAAACCTCAAAAAGCGGGTATGGTTGACTTTGACGATACAGGTCGAGTCCGCCTGATTACTGAAAAACCCCGCCAGTCACAATTGCGCTATATGTGGGGTATTGCAGTTTGGACGCCTGCCTTTACACTATTTTTGCACGAGTATCTGACACGTCTGAAAGCGAAAAGTAATTTACTATCACAGCTACCGGAAATACCCATTGGCGATATTATTCAAACTGCTATTGAGAAAGGTTTTCATGTAGAAGCCCAACCATTTCCCGATGGAACATATTTGGATATTGGTACACCAGACGATTTAGTAAGAGCTGTAAGGCAATTTGCTGCCAAAGTTGGTGAGAAAGATTTATTTTGACATAAGTACTTAATGGTACAAGATATAGCAATCCTAAATCATTGGTAAAAACTAAGAAACCCGATATCTTTGAGATACCGGGTTTCTAGGGGTTTGCAATTTTTACGACTCTGCCGAGAATTATTATATGAGAGTTTGCAAAAGGTAAGATTGAACCATATTACTGAGTTAAACTCTTCCAACTTCCAAGGTAATTGCTATGTCTCAAAGCATACTAACGTTTACACACACAATTCCACCACTTGAAAACGGCGATCGACTAACTCTCGCTGAATTTGAACAGCGTTATGAGGCAATGCCATATCTGAAAAAAGCAGAATTAATAGAAGGAATTGTATACATGGCTTCACCATTGAGAATTAAACAACATGGTAATCCTCATGCTCGCATTATGACTTGGATAGGAACGTATTGGTCAGTCACACCGGGGATTGAAGTGGGAGATAATGCTACAGTCCGCCTAGATGCAGAAAATGAACCTCAGCCTGATGCTTTAATAAGAATTGAAGAGGGAGGACAATCAAAGATTGGGGAAGATGGGTATGTAGAAGGTGCGCCAGAATTAATCGTGGAAATTGCTGCTAGCACTACGTCTATTGATTTACACGATAAACTTAAGGCTTATCGACGCAATCAAGTACAGGAATATCTCGTTTGGCGAGTGTATGATGGAGAATTTGATTGGTTTCGGTTAAGAAAAGGAAAATATACAAAACTTCAACTTAATAAACAAGGAATTATTTGTAGTGAAATTTTCCCCGGTTTATGGTTAGATAGAGAGGCTTTACTCACAGGAAATTTAGCTAAAGTATTAGAAGTTTTACAGCAAGGATTAACTTGTTTAGAATATCAAAATTTTGTTAAAAAAATTTCCAACATTTCTAAACAGTGATATGGCAATTCTACGGAACTTCAGAAACCTGGTTTCTTGGAGAAACCGGGTTTCTAATTTTCGCGCTTCCCTGGCAATATTACCCTTACACCCCTAATAAATTAAGCTGCCATATCTTGCCTAAATTGACTCAAGAAGCGGAATGCTTTCACAACATAACTAGCGCAATCTCTAGGAGAGGTATTGTAAAACGATCGCCACGCACTACCTTTATCTTCATCATAGCGATCGCGTCTTTCCGGATTATTGTCTAACCAACCAACGCGTACAGCATGTCCGATTAACACATCTAATACTATGTATTCTTCAATTTGCAAATTGGGATTGTTTGATGCGATCGCCGCCAATTCCATCAAAGTTTCAATACAAACTTGGCGGTACTCAGGAGCCTCAATTTTATTTAACAGATGCTCGACTTTTAAAGCAAAATTCTTTTCCCCCGGAGTCATTTCCGACAAAATTTCTTCGCTATCCAAACGATTGCGCCGTTCTAGCTTATCACCGATGACCAAGCCTTTACAGTGTTGCATCAATAGCCAAACCTGCTTGAAAAAGTCCTTTGGCACTCGTCCGGTTGTTCCTTCGGCTTGACGGAACCGCCGCCAACCTCCTAATGGCACATCAATATCATCACCGACCGTTGGTGACACCACCCAGTCAATATCACTTTCTTTCAGTTTCACGTGGAGAGATTCTTGCTGGCGTAATAACTGGCTCGTACTAGAATATCCAAATAAGACTTGACGCACCCGTTTTTTCACTTCAAACGGTGATAGCTGCATCAATCGCTCATAAGCAACGTCTTGGGTAACATTTAATTCTTGGGCAAGTTCGCTAGTAATCAATAATATAACGTAGCCGACTCTGAGTGTCAGCAGTCCTTTAAATAGTTCTGGTTCTGTCTTAATCAGAGCACTGAGATAAATCAGAACTTCTTGAGTTAAAACGCGATCGCGAATATCCTCGCGACAAAAATGATTAATTTTCTCAACAATTTCATTGTGCGACAGAGGAAGAGAGATGAGAGAATCCTCGCTATACGCTCTACCCACTGCAATTTGCTTACCGCGCACTAAAATACTCGTCACTATGTCCGATAAGCTAATATCACTCATTTGTCGCAAACCCGCAGCACGACGAACAACTGCCCAAAGGCTAGCCTCCCCTGCTTTTGAGTATACCTCATCCAGTAAATCTCCTACCGTTACAGGACGTCCCGGTCCACCAAAACCCGTATCAAACTCTAGCCCTTGCAAACGAGTCAAAGTTTGCAACAACTCGATTTGCTCATAGAGATTTTCCGATGAACGTAAAGAAGAAAGCAACAACCCTAAATTCGTTTCGCACTCCATCTGGAATTCTTGAGTGTGTTCCAATTGCCAGTTTTTTTCCAGATTGTACATTAAGTAGGAGCAACGGGGTTTTGCATCTTTGACTAAAGACTTCAAAAACTCAAAATCTTGGATAACATCTATTCTTTGTGTTGTTGCAGTGAGCATCAGTTGATTAAGCCGCCCCAACTTCACTTGTACACCGTTACAAACACCATCCTTTAATTCTTGCATCAGTGCGAGTAACGCCTCACTACCCGTTTCTAACATTGTGTGTGTCAACATGAAAGTCAGGGTAGGACGCCCTAAATCGATCCCGTACTTTTGAATATATCCCAGTTCACTTCTCATCTGATCCACAAGAAAATGGTAATCGAGAGTTAAGTAAAACACCTGAGAATCCAAAAACGAGGGAAGAAAGACAACCGTTTCGCCACAAATCCGAAAAATTTTAGACGTTGTCAAACTTCGCAGTCGCCTTACCGGACGTCCGGTTAAACCTAGTTTGTCATTACGCCCAATTTGGGTATAGATTGTAGAAAGATCGCTAGCTTGTCTAACCTGGATTGGCTCTACTTGCTTGGGTGTTTGGGTTTCAATCCCGTGAATTGCTAGTTTTGCTTGTAAATCCTCATCTTCCGCAAGCAAAGCGATTTGAACTATAGGTTTCTGATTTTTGCCAATATATAGATGTCGTCCTAAGGAATCGATATCACCAACAGCAATCAACCCTTCGCTCAGCATTTGACCGAGAAAGTACAAACTCTGCGCCCAAACTAAGGGAATATTCTCATTAGGTAAACGCCGTTGACTGTGGGGTGCTAACTTTTCCGCTTCTACATATTTTTCTGGTACGTAATACAATTCTGGCAACAAGTGCAAGCCATCACGTTCGATTAACAAAGACTCCAGACATTCTTGATATTGTTGAACTTTCTCTTCTTCCCCCCTAAACAATCCATCTAGAAATAAATAGGTGAAAAACAAAGGCCATTCGCACTCAATATTTTCAAATTGTTTGAGTTCAAATGGTTCGTAGTGCAAACGGTGCGTGTCTTCTAAAATTGTTTGATGTCCATCACGCAGGAAGCGTTTGCAACCGTATTTTCCTTCCAGTTTATTAATGATTTCCTGACAGGTACGTTCCCGTAACTCTACGTCTTCTACTGCAAACGCCGGAAAACTAATGACGCTTAAGAGCGCTGCATCGATTTCTTTGGAAGCAGATTCTCTTGGCAATATAGATTCTAGTGTAATTCTAGCACGAGCGATTTCATCTGGCAAAGCATGAATCACTGAAGCTTGACAACCATGAACACCAAATAAATCCAAGCCATTAATAGCTTCCAACGCAGCTTTTGCCATACCTATGGAACTAGCATTTAGTTCTGCATTCCCATGATTAATTTTATTGCCTCGTTCCCAAATACCATAATCGGGAGTGCGATAGGCTCGTCCAATGTAGTAGACCAAATTTTGGACGAAATTTACTTCATCAAAATTGTAAATAATCTGTAAACCAGAAGCGGTCATTTGCGCTAACATCAGCAAAAATATTGATGTCGCATCCAGTTGCAAATGTCCCCATTCGCCATCACCAACAACGATGTCACCAGTAGCTGTATTGTACTTGGCGTGTAAAGCGTCTAATGGAGATTGCGTATGCTTGAATTTTTCTACTTTAGAACTCTGTCGCATCATTGCAAATAGCAATCCCCGCATCAGTTTGACAACGCTGTGTTCTAGCTCGTAGGTTCGTCCCTTGTCTTCATCAACCTTGCGATACGCCAGTCCTAATCCCCAAACTGCTAGAATGCTGTAAACATTATCACGCACCCAAGCATCTGTATAGTCCCCGTGGGCGTTGACTGCTGTACTCGCTGGTAACAAACCAGTAATTGGGTTCTGACGGTTCAGGATGATTGTTTTTATCTGCTGGTAGTGGTAATCAAGACGAACTTGATTTTGAGGAGCTGTTCTCATACGTCATTTTTAGAAAGTTTTTGCGGAATGCAACCTGATGGCTGTGAAGTCAATAATATCAGTAAAGCCAAAACATGGTCTGAAAGATGCAGTAGTTCGAGATGAAATATAAAATTCTCGTTAAGGCTGCTAATAGTTAATAGCTAATTGTAAAAAAGTCATTAACTTTTTAGCTATCAGCAATGAACAGATTCAGACCAATAGTAATCATAGTTTGGAACTATATTGGCGAATCTGTAGTCGGAAAAGCTAGTTATCTAAAAAAAGCTTTTCCCATTGAAGAAGAAGGAGTCAAAAATGTCTCGACGCTATAACCAAAACCATTCTCCGTTAATCAAAGTTGTTTATACCCAAGTTACAGTTAACGGCAAAACTGAACTTGTCCCTCTAGAACTATACGCTGACGGTTCTCTCAAGCGAAGTGCAGCATAAACATATCAATTTATAAGTTAGATTTTTATGAGGAATGCTAATAGCTAATAGCTAATAGCTAATTGTCAAAAAGCCAATAAATCAAAAGTTAACAGTAAAACCTAACTTGTTTTTCTAGAATTATATGCTGATGGTTCTTTCAAGCGTAGCGCACTTTGAAGTTTTATGAGTGACTTGTGACTCATCCCTAAAATTGAGTTTTCCTCCTCGCTTATCCCCCTATTCATAAGATAGGGGGTTCTTTAATTAGCGATAGAATTTCCTATAGCATCGGTACAGAAATCCCAAAAACCCGGTTTCTTCAAGTCGGCTTAACGAAAAATTAGTCTTTAAGGGCGAAAGAAACCGGGTTTTTTAGCCCCAGTGAATACTGTACCGATGCTCTAGCGTCCCAGAGGTAAGGGAAGGCGGTTCAATAATTCATCCCCATTTTATGCAACGCCGTCGAAATTAATGTGGTTGGTATTAGTTTGTTCAGGTATAAATTTATCTGCATAGCCTGGGTTAAGGCTAACGCCAACTTTGCGGTTAATGATTTCTTCGCGCACCCCACCGCTATTGTCCAGGAAATTTCTACAAACAATTGCGTCTCAATGCAGATGCCATTATAATTATTTTGAGCTTAAAGTGCAGCAAATCTAGATGTCTTAGTCGTTAGATTAGCAACCCTGCTTTAGGAGATTCGCGTCAATAACAAGCCCTGCGCTTTGAAGCAGGTTTTATTTCTATTTAAGGGAATGCTTAGCTAAAAGTATACTTGCTGCCGATGGTGGAGGTAATGGCACTCTAATGCTAATCAAACAGTAGCATATGTGAGTGTTTTTTGGTAAGCTTGGAATTCAGCAGAAAAAGCGCATCTTTAAAAACTCTTCAAATTCCCTGTTCCGGATATTCTTTAGGGAGAATGACAGGGTTGTCGCAGTCAGATCGGTTTGCTCAAAGCCTGCTGAGTGTTTTGTCAAACAGAAAAAGTTGAAGGATTGAAAGACAATGTTGACTCTCTACTTATTACGGCGTAGGTATAAACCTCACTAATATCAGATGGCGGTTTTAAGGGATCGAGATTTAATTCTCTTAGCGCCTTTTATTTGCTGATGGTGCTTCTTGTCTTGCGTAGATCAGCTATTAGTTATTAGCCATCAGCTATCATCTATCCGCTTTAAAGGTGTTATGGCTTCGCTCATTTAGTCCATACAGCAGAGCAAAATATGCTTTAAAGCTGATGGCTGAGGTGCTAATAGCTGAACGCTGACCTTCTTGTTCGCGTCTGGTCAGCATTAAGGCTTGTCTCCAAACCAAGCTGTGGAGCCAACTTTTTCCGTTCTAGTGTCATGAAAGTGATGAGGTTCAGTATGATTACACAAGCTTCATTTTTAAAACTAAACAAAAGCTACTCAGTGCAATGTCAAATCTTTAACATTGTAAATTTTCCAAGTAAATTATTTGATAGGCTTGACACAGACATTAACAGTAGTAGAATCTACTCAAATCAACCGGCATCAGGGCACTCAGAGTTTTAGGTGCGTGGAGCTACTATGGTTCTTTACACTGATTCTCTGCATCTACCCGATCGCATAGTTCCGGGTTAGGACTATGACTTAGCGATGCCAGGGAAATGGTAATCGATGTTGAGTTTCTAACGATTTTATGGACCAAAGTCCACCTTATGGCAGTACCAACCTCCTCTAAGCTGGCGAGTTAGTCTCCCAGCGCGGGGGAGGCATTAGGAGGTTTTATCATGCTCATGCAGGATATTCGCAATTTAGCCGTTGGCATTGCCAATCTGAACCAGTTGAAGTTGGATTTGAATGGTTTGCAACCAGTTGATGTCGGAGAGTACATTGCACGATTACCCAAAAAACAAAGGGCGATCGCATTCCGACTCCTCAACAAACATCAAGCAATCCACGTGTTTGAATATTTGCCTCAACAAGTGCAGGAGGAACTTCTCAATTCCCTACATGATGTCCAAGTGGCACAACTCATTGAGGCGATGAGTCCGGATGAACGAGCAGAATTATTTGACGAATTACCAGCAAAAGTTGTTAAAAAGCTGTTGCAAACACTCAGCCCAGAACAACGTCAAGCCACAGCCACGATTCTTGGATACCCAGAAGGAACTGCAGGAAGGGTAATGACTACGGAATATGTCCGGTTACGGGAGGGATTAACCGTAGGAGAAGCTCTAAATAAGATACGCAATCAAGACAAAGATAAAGAAACAATTTACTACGCTTACGTCACAGACGATAATCGCAAGCTAGTGAGTGTTGTCTCCCTGCGACAGCTGCTGTTTACTTTTCCCGATGTGTTGATTCGAGATATTGCTAGCGATCGCGCAATCAAAGTGAGAACAGAAACCTCTCAAGGAGAAGTCGCCCGGATGATGAAGCGGTACGACCTCATCGCTTTACCCGTTGTTGACCGTGAAGAGAGACTAGTCGGTATTGTCACTATTGATGATGTGGTAGACATCTTGGAAGAAGAAGCCACAGAAGACATTCATAAACTGGCGGGTGTCAGTGGTGGTGATGAAGAGATTATGTCTCCTCCTCAACAGACGATTCGCAAGCGCTTACCTTGGCTATTAGGGAATATTCTTCTATACATCGGTGCAGCAAGTGCCATCTCCCCTTTTCAAGCAGTGATTGCTCAGGTACCAGTTTTGGCAATCATCATGCCGATTTTGGCGAATAGTAGTGGCAATGTCGCCTTCCAGGTGATATCAGTAACAGTACGAGGTCTGGGAGTGGGACAAGTCACACCAAAAGATACCCTACCACTTCTGCGAAAAGAGATATTGGCGGGTGTAGGAACAGCAATAGCGTTAGGTCTAGCTCTGGGTACACTATCACTGATTTGGTCACCGCCCCAAGACCGTTGGGTATCAGTTATTGCTGGAATGGTGATGATTGTAAATGTGCTGTTAGCTGCTACTTTAGGAACCTTATTACCAATAGGTTTGACGCGCTTAAACCTGGACCCAGCTTTAATTAGTGGTCCTCTGATGACTACAACTTTAGATGCGCTGGGCTTTTTCACTTTCCTATCAATGATTTCCTTTGCATTGCAGCTTCTCGGATAACAGTCTTCGGGAGTGCTGAATATGACGAATTTCCGACACTGAACTTTCAGCATCTACCCCATGACCAAGTTTCAAGGTAGTATTAAAGTTAGCGATGCCCAAATAATATTGATTTGGGCATTGATGTAGAGTTTCTGAGATTTTATGGACCGAAGTCCACCAGATGGCAGTACCAACCTCCTCTAAGCTGGCGAGTTAGTCTCCCAGCACGGGGGAGACTATAGGAGGTTTACCATGCTCGCAGAAGAATTTCGCAATTCAGTTGTTAGTATTACCGATCTCAACAAGCTCAAGTCGGATTTAAATGATTTGCAACCGATTGATGCAGGAGAGTATATCTCGCAATTATCCGAACAACAACGGGCGATCGCTTTTCGCGTCCTCAACAAACATCAAGCCACAGATGTGTTTGAATACCTACCTTCACCAGTGCAAGAGGAACTGCTCAATTCCCTGCACGATATCCAAGTGGCACAAATCATTGAGACAATGAGTCCGGATGAACGGGCAGAATTATTTGACGAATTACCAGCAAAAGTTGTTAAAAAGCTGTTGCAAACACTCAGCCCAGAACAACGTCAAGCCACAGCCACGATTCTTGGATACCCAGAAGGAACTGCAGGAAGGGTAATGACTACGGAATATGTCCGGTTACGGGAGGGATTAACCGTAGGAGAAGCTCTAAATAAGATACGCAATCAAGACAAAGATAAAGAAACAATTTACTACGCTTACGTCACAGACGATAATCGCAAGCTAGTGAGTGTTGTCTCCCTGCGACAGCTGCTGTTTACTTTTCCCGATGTGTTGATTCGAGATATTGCTAGCGATCGCGTCATCAAAGTGAGAACAGAAACCTCTCAAGGAGAAGTCGCCCAAGTCATGAAGCGGTACGACCTGATTGCTGTACCAGTGGTAGACCGCGAAGACCGATTGGTGGGTATTGTCACTATTGATGATGTGGTAGATATCTTGGAAGAAGAAGCCACAGAAGATATTCAAAAATTGGCGGGTGTTAGTGGCGGTGATGAAGAGATTATGTCTCCTCCTCAACAGACGATTCGCAAGCGCTTACCTTGGCTATTAGGGAATATTCTTCTATACATCGGTGCAGCAAGTGCCATCTCCCCTTTTCAAGCAGTGATTGCTCAGGTACCAGTTTTGGCAATCATCATGCCGATTTTGGCGAATAGTAGTGGCAATGTCGCCTTCCAGGTGATATCAGTAACAGTACGAGGTCTGGGAGTGGGACAAGTCACACCAAAAGATACCCTACCACTTCTGCGAAAAGAGATATTGGCGGGTGTAGGAACAGCAATAGCGTTAGGTCTAGCTCTGGGTACACTATCACTGATTTGGTCACCGCCCCAAGACCGTTGGGTATCAGTTATTGCTGGAATGGTGATGATTGTAAATGTGCTGTTAGCTGCTACTTTAGGAACCTTATTACCAATAGGTTTGACGCGCTTAAACCTGGACCCAGCTTTAATTAGTGGTCCTCTGATGACTACAACTTTAGATGCGCTGGGCTTTTTCACTTTCCTATCGATGATTTCCTTTGCCTTACAGATATTTAGGTAGCAATATTCAGGCGTGTCAACTAATTTCAACATCGAGCTTCTAAGATTTTATGGATCGAAGTCCACCAGATGGCAGTACCAACCTCCTCTAAGCTGGCGAGTTAGTCTCCCAGCACGGGGGAGACTATAGGAGGTTTACCATGCTCGCAGAAGAATTTCGCAATTCAGTTGTTAGTATTACCGATCTCAACAAGCTCAAGTCGGATTTAAATGATTTGCAACCGATTGATGCAGGAGAGTATATCTCGCAATTATCCGAACAACAACGGGCGATCGCTTTTCGCGTCCTCAACAAACATCAAGCCACAGATGTGTTTGAATACCTACCTTCACCAGTGCAAGAGGAACTGCTCAATTCCCTGCACGATATCCAAGTGGCACAAATCATTGAGACAATGAGTCCGGATGAACGGGCAGAATTATTTGACGAATTACCAGCAAAAGTTGTTAAAAAGCTGTTGCAAACACTCAGCCCAGAACAACGTCAAGCCACAGCCACGATTCTTGGATACCCAGAAGGAACTGCTGGAAGGGTGATGACTACGGAATATGTCCGGTTACGGGAGGGATTAACCGTAGGAGAGGCATTGAGTAAAATTCGTCTTCAGGATGAGGATAAAGAGACAATTTATTATGCTTACGTCACAGATGATAACCGCAAGCTTGTTAGAGTTGTCTCCCTACGACAGTTGTTGTTTACCTTTCCCGAAGCTTTGATTCGAGATATTGCCAGTACACGTGTAGTAAAAGTTATAACAGAGACTCCCCAAGAAGAAGTCGCCCAAGTCATGAAGCGGTACGACCTGATTGCTGTACCAGTGGTAGACCGCGAAGACCGATTGGTGGGTATTGTCACTATTGATGATGTGGTAGATATCTTGGAAGAAGAAGCCACAGAAGATATTCAAAAATTGGCGGGTGTTAGTGGCGATGAAGCCGCGTTGTCCCCTCCTCAAGTCACCATTCGTAAGCGTTTACCTTGGCTACTGGGTAATATAGCTTTGTATGTCGGCGCAGCAAGTGCGATCGCACCATTCCAAAGTGTCATTTCCCTGGTACCTGTTCTCGCAGTCATTATGCCAATTTTGTCCAATACGAGTGGTAATGTTGCCATTCAAGCCTTATCAGTCACAGTCCGAGGTTTGGGTGTTGGGGAAGTTACCCCCTTAGATACAATGAAGATTCTCCGTAAGGAAATTCTCGCGGGATTGGGTACCGCCCTAGCGCTAGGTATTGCTTTGGGAATACTTTCATTAATTTGGTCACCTCCACAAGAAAGATGGGTATCTATAGTTGCAGCTACGGTGATGATTGTGAATGTATTTGTTGCTGCTACCTTGGGGACAGTGTTACCAATGACGTTGAAGAGGTTAAATTTAGACCCAGCATTGATTAGTGGTCCTTTGTTAACAACAACCTTGGATGCGATTGGATTTTTGACTTTCCTATCAATGATTTCTCTGGCATTACGTATATTATAATACTGTATTGTAACCCGTGCATTCTTTGGCTAAAAGGTCAGCCCCCTTTTCTTGGGGATCGAGGTGTCGTGTCCTAAACCAATAGGATTAGGGATTTCTAGATAAAAAAGTATCCCACAATTTTTTGTGGTGCGGGCTTCTAGAGCGCTACCAATATACATAGGACGGGTAGCAATACTGCAAGGGATACGAGACAATTAGAAACCCGGTATCTCCAAGATACCGGGTTTCACTGAACCTCAAGTATCACTAACCGAGCAGCATTGGGACGGGCGGGGACGCCCGTACCACAAGATGTTTTAATTTAGAGCTGAACTCAATTGGGAAGCTGAGATTCGTTAGGTGGGATACAATTGAAAACTGTCCGTGTTAATTCAGTAAAGGTACTATTTCATCTATATCTATTACTGATTACAAATAATTCTGATAAAGGTTGGTTGTACGTTGACTAGCAATATTAAAAGAAATCTTCAAAATCAAGTGTCTTGGCAAAAGCGCTTACAGTATAACTTCGATAACTTTATGTCCAAAGGAGGATTTTCAGTCTTCTTGGCATTGTTGTCGCTATTTTTTGGTGCATTTGCTGTAATGTCAGTAATCCGTTATGCATCTGAATGGTTCTTTCCGAATGAAACAGGAGAATCCTCAGATTTATACTGGGAGATATTCGTACAGCTAATCGGGCTAAGAGATACAGGAGACGAAGCCAATTTGGCTACAAAGATTGTTGGTGTTATCACGATTTTTGTTGGCTTGGTCTTATTTTCTAGCTTAGTAGCTTTTATTACTCAAGAATTTGAATTAAGGCTCCAACTACTTCGTAGGGGTAAGAGTTTAGTTGTAGAAGAAAACCATACCTTAATTCTCGGATTCAGCGACAGAGTCATAGACATTATTAAAGAGTTAGTTGTCGCAAATGAATCCGTTGCAGATGCAGCTGTCGTTATTTTATCACATCAGGACAAAGAGGAGATGGACGCCTTCCTCAGAAATAATCTTGGCGACCTCAAAACGACACGAGTTGTGACTCGTAATGGCTCAATTACTAATATTAATGATTTAAACAAAGTTGGAGTAAAAGCTGCTAAATCAGTCATTATTCTAAATAGCGCTAAAGCTTCAGAGACAGAAGAAGTGAGGGCTTTAGCTGATGCTCGACTTGTGAAAGCTATTTTGGCAGTGGTAGCAGCTAATGAAGAAAATTCCTTACCATCTATTGTTGTGGAAATATACTCACAACAGTATCGCCGACTGGCTGAAAATATTGCGCCAGGAGCAGTGACTACGTTAAATGAAGCAGATATTCTTGCCCGAATATTAGTTCAGACTTCTAGAAGTTTAGGTCTAGCAACAGTTTACTTAAACTTAGTAGGTTTTGAAGGTAACGAATTTTATTTCTATCGTTCAAATCAAGGTTGGAGAGGTATATCTTTTGGTGATTTGCCTTTTCATTTCTCAAATGGTATGCCTATGGGAGTACGTCATGCAGATGGCACTTTGGTAATAAAACCTAGCAAGAATTATCAGTTAGTTGAAAATGATGAAGTCGTAATTCTAGCAGAAGATGATTCCACCATTAAGTTTCATGTACAACCTATAGTGCAGTCGAAGACTTTTGGTTATGGTGATACTCGCATAACCCTAGAGCGGAAGCCAGAGAAACATCTTGTTATTGGTTGGAACAACAAAACTCCAATTGTTCTTAACGAATATGCTAAATATGTAGTTGAAAACTCACAGGTTAACTTGGTAGTACAGGAGTTAACGAGTAAAGCACAAGCTGAATTTAGCAAAATTGCCAAAACATATCCAGAGATAAAGATGGATGCTCTAGAAATCAATCTAGACTCGATTGAGGAGCTTGTTGCTCTCAAACCTTATCTATATGATAGTATTTCGATTTTAGCAGGTAGCGGGGAAAATGCAGAAGAAATAGATGCGAAAACACTCACTATATTGTTAGAACTGCGGCAAGTTTTTCACGACTATACTATTGCAACTGGAAACAAGGTCACTACTGAATTAATTGCAGAAATTATTGACTCAGAAGACACCGATTTAGTGCTGAAAGCAGGTGTTAAAGACTTTCTTCTTACCAATCAATTTGTCTCTAAAATTTTAGCTCAAGTCTCTCAAGAGCCTGATGTTATGTCAATCTACCACGATTTATTTTCTGTAGAGGGGAGCGAATTGTATATTAAGCCCGTCTCGCTCTACTTCCCAAAAGAACAGTTTAGCAAGTTGACTTTTGCTGACTGCGTCAAAGCTGCACAAGAGCGTGATGAATTATGCATTGGTATAAAAATTAACACAGAAGCAAAAGATAAAGAAAGTAATTTTGGTATCTACCTTGCACCGAGTCTAAATCAGCAGTTCACCCTTTCTTTTAACGATGCACTAATTACTTTAGCTGAGGATGAAACATAAATTCTTGCGGCTAATGGCTAATTGCTAATAGTTAATAGCTAATGGTTAATAGCTTTTTTACAATTAGCCATTAGCCATTAGCCATTTATGGTATTAAAGGTTGTGTAGCCACGTTTTCTAAACCAATCGCTTTCAGTAATCTCTTCCATTCTTCAGTAAGCTCTAGATCGTGGGGATTTGCAAGACGGAGTTCTGCTAAATTGTTCAAGCTGTCATACCAAATACCCTCTAAAGCGTAAATTGCTGTTTGTTCTTGTGGGGAAGCACCTTTGAGCCGCTGGCGTGTGGTGACATCTAAATTCACTCGTTGTACCCAGCCTTCTACATAGTCTAAGGTGCCGATTTGCGTGGGATTACATACAACCTTAACCTTAAAAAACCAGTGATAACGTTCACCAACTTCTAAAGATGCTATGGTGTTTTTTAGTGGTACGTGAACAATTCCGGGGCTTTGAGGTATGGAAACATTTGTACGGTAAACTGTTTTGTTGTTATCAGTTTGCAAAACAAACTCAATCGCTTGAATGAATGATTTTTTATAAGGAATATAGAACCAAAAGCTCGGTTTTTCTGCACTGGTTAAGCCCCATACCTGGGTAATCGTAGTAGCTTCCCCCTTGTTCATGCTCACGGTTTGTTCATAGCTTGGAACTAGAGCTGTTAAGGGTAAGTATCTGGAAACACACTCTCCTGGTGTCCGTGAAGCTCCCTCCCCTCGGTTTCCAGGTGCGCCACGATCCACTGGTGGAGGAGGTGGGTTGAAGCGAATTGGTAATGATTTTGCTTGTAGCGCTATTGGGCTGCTGAGGTAGCTGATTAGCGCTAGGATAAAAGCAGTTATCAAGAGTGGTGGCTGAAGAAATGTTTTCATATTTAAGAAGAATTCAAAAGCCAGAATAATTTGTGTTTATGACGCCATGTATAAACAAGTTGGTATAGAGAAATATAAGTGTTGGTGGTTAGTGGTTAGTGGTTAGTTGGTTTGGCTGACTCTTAATATTTGTTCACATAGATAGGTTTATCTACGTCAACCTAGTTAGAAGTAAAGGATTCTAACAATGAATAAGATTTTTGATATCAATGCTGCAAGGGATAGAGCCAATAAATCAATTTCGTAGGCTATTAGCTGAAATCAGATTTATCTGACTGTATATAGTTTTTAACCCGTTTCAACAGGTTTGAGCTTTAAGAGGTTGTTTGAAAAGTGGTTGGCTGTGATTTTAGGCACTTATTGATCCCCCCTCGCCCCCCTTGAAAAGGCTACGGTGTACACAGAAGTCCTAAAATCCTTGCCTGGTAAGATAAAAGCCTTAGTAGGTAAGGTTTTGAGTTGAGCCTATTGATTCTCAATAGTGCCAGCTTATTGATAGAGGTTGAACGGAAAATCAAGGATTTCAAAAAATCATTTTCCGTTCTTTTCCGTCCATTTGATTCCCAACTCGACTTGTGTGTACACCGTAGCTTGAAAAGGGGGGAAAATATTCTAATGGTCCCCCTTTGTAAGGGGGATAATGGTGGATATTGAATATGATTGCTACTGATGAAAGGACTTTTCAAACATCCTCTAAGAGGTGAATTTTAATTCAGGGCTTATCCTGATAGCTCAGGGCTGAACGCTTACCTCTATAATTTAATTACAGCTTCCAAATTGAAAATTACGAATTCCTTTTTTCATGGGTAGCTCTCGCTCTTCTCAGGTAGGAGATGATAATGCTACTGCTACTGACTAGGGCTATTGCGGAAGGGAGAAGTGGTATCCAAGCACCCCATAGAATTAAGAAGAGAAGACAAACATTATATAAAGTAATAATGGCGAGCCCAATTGCAATTCCGAAGTAGAGCAGATTGCGAGCATAATAAGCAAGTATGCTACCTATAAACGACCATCCCCAAATCCACATTGTTTCCTGCCATAAAGACAAAGTCCACAGCAGCACTCGTCCTTCAATTGCTGCACTGAGCAGTTGACTAATCATTTGCGCTTGCAGGATAACGCCCGGTATTTTTTGGGTCGCACCTTGATTTGTAGTGTAGGGTGTGAATGAGGAGTCTTGGAAACTCTCAGCTGTTGTACCAATTAGAACAATTCTGTCTTGAACAGCACTGGCGTTTATTTTACCTGCAAGTACCTCTGCCAACGTCACTTGTGGAACAAATGTTTCTAGCGAACGATGAGAACGGTAATTCAATAAAATTTGGTATCCTGAAGCGTCAATGCCTTGATATCCACTTGCATGGTCTTCTAGTGGTTTAAATGTAGTTTTACCCAGTTTCCAAGCGCCATCAGACTTAAATTTCAGTGAAATACCTTGAGCCGCTAGGTAGCGCAGTGCTAGTTGTACACTGAAGGCATAAGAAGCAATGCAGGGGGAAGAGGGTGGTGGTGTTAATGACAGGAGATGGCGGCGGATAACACTATCGGGATCAACAACTACGTCACTAAAGCCCAAGCGCTCATCAAGGACTTCAGGAGGTGGTAAAATGCCGGAACGACCAGACTGAGGATCGCTAACTCGACAAACCGCAATTAGCCGATCGCTCTTTTGCATAAGTGCTGCTAGTTGTGGCAACTTTCGCCTCACGGGATAATCCCGATAGATATCTAGTCCAATTGCTCGTGGTTGATACGCCTCTAGCTGAGTGAGCAATTTGAAGAGTGATTCATCTGTAAGAGAACCTCGCCGTTCTTCTGGGGACTGTAATTGCACATCCTCTTCGGTAATTTTTACAACTAACAAGCGAGTCTCTGGCTTCTCATCTGGGCGCAGTCGCAGGAGTTGATCGAATGTGCTTAACTCTAATGGCTGAAGTATTCCTAGATAGCGTACACCCATAACTAAACTAGCGATCGCCAAACTAATACAGCCGAGCCAGAAAAGAGGGGTGTACGGGTTTGGGGATTTGAGGGTTTGGGAGTGCAGAAAATTATCACTCGCTGACTCATTTTCTGGATTTTGCTCCAGTAACTCTCGCCAAGTAGATGGTACCTCAGCTGGATTCTGATAAATGACAGGTAACCAAGTTGCACAGGGAAATTGTCCCTCCAAGCCTTGGAGTCTTTCTCTTGCTTCGCGGACTGCTAGATAAAGCGGTTTACCTCCAGCATACGCTTCTAAAAAATGTTTGAGAAATGTCTGTGCTACTCGATCTGGTACAGGCTCGCGCATGACAATCAGCTGCGGAATATGCAAACTAGCCAATTCCCTTGCTAGTCCCAAACCATCGCATGAGTTGAAAATGGCTAATTTTAAACCATGAGCCACAGCATTTTTCAAGGCATACTTTAACTGAGTGATTGTCAAACTCTCAGTCTGGTTAATATAAAGATTCCCGTTATCATTTGCGCCTAGACTAGAACTATGTCCTGCAAAGAAAAGAATGTCCCAGTTCTGTTTCCAAAAACTATCTGATAAGTCTTTCCGCTCTGGCTCAACAAGAAAGTTAACAGTAGCCTCAGGCAGTTGCTCCAAAATAGTTCGGTCTGTTTCAATGTCAATTCCTGCACTATTACCCAAAATTGCCAATATTTTTACAGTTTTGGTTAGCGTTGAAAAACGGTTGACCCGATCGTAGCTAGGAGCACTTACGGCAATTTCTGCGTTGGGATAACGCTCTATCAAATCCCAAAGATGCCAAGGTAGCTTTTGAAGCTGGTAGTCTTCTGTCTGAAATATTACGCGAATTGTTTGACCGGGCAGTAGCTTTTCCAGCCATTTCTCACGGATAGGACGAAAGGATTCAGATTGTAGCCAAAAATTCAGGCGATCGCGTAGCTCTTCCGCTGCTTGCGTACACTCTTCAATCTTCGCAACTTTTGATACTGGCTTTGGTATCCCAATAGGACGAGCAGAGAAATCTAGGCTACAGTAAATTGTCTGCCAATAATTGAATTTTAGTGGCAATTCTGGGTTTGGTGGGAGATCTCCCATGACTTCACTGTGAGGACGACTATTTTCCTCTCCTATCTGAAGTACAATAGGAAATCCATTTTCAAAGCTTCCTTTGCCAAACTTTAAAACGACTAACTTATTCACTGCTAATAGCTAACGGCTAATGGCTAATGGCTAATGGCTAATGGAAAAAAATTAGCTATGAGCAACTAAAATTTTTTCCGAATAATTTAGGTATATTATAATTAACTTAACTAACAACAAATGCTTTTGTATTGAAAATTAAATTTCTTATAAGTGTATTTACTCTTATACTTAACTTATACGACTTCTTTTTTTATTTATGCAGCCCTAATCATAAAACTTAACTTTGGAAGTCAAAAAACACTTATATACTTTGATACATCTGTATGAACTGGATAGGACAAAACAGAGTTAAGCAATTGGACTTTTGAAAAAAGTCAGCTTTAGCAAAAAAATTACATGATAATGCGTCAGAATTTAATTCAAATCTTCTCCACATTTATACAATTTGAGGGAGATGTTTTTAGCCATTGGGTTAGCGATCCTAAATTGCGGCGCAGTATGCAAAACAGTATAAAGCAGTCGCCTGAAGATTCTGAAGCCTTTTGGGCAATTTACTGGCATCGGATTTGGCAAATTCAGACAAGTCCACTTGCTGCTGCTCATATTGCAGCCTACTTGCAGGAAGTCTGCTACTGGGTTGCAAAAAAAATGAAGATGAATGTACAGGGTCAACATTCTGTAACTGATTTTTTTCAAACTGCGATCGCCCGCATTGACAAAGTTCTCAAAGGCTTTAACCCTCAATTCAGTTCAAATTTGAAAGCTTATGCTGAATATGCCTTTAAAAACATTATCAAAGACCTGTTACGTAAGCGTCACGAAACTGATATCTGTAATGACTGGGGATTGCTGCACAAAGTTAGTCAAAAGCGACTGGTAGAATCTCTCCGTCAAGTTGGGTATAATTCGCAAACTATTGCGCGTTATATTCTAGCCTGGAATTGTTTTCTCCAAATCTATACGCCTAAAAATACTGCTACGGCTCATCAACTTATTAAACCAAATTACCCGACACTGCAAGCAATTGCTCAACTTTACAACACCGAGCGTCTAAGCCAGCTGAGTGCTTCGAGTTCAATGTGTACTCCAGAAAGTTTGGAAACCTGGTTGTTGACTTGTGCTAAAGCTGTACGTTCCTTTGTCTATCCAAGCTCAGTTTCAATTAATACTTCTATATCCGGACTAGAGACGGACGAATTGCTTGATCGCCTCACAACGTCTTGTCAGGAATCATTCTTAAATGAACTAATTGCTCAAGAAGAAGTAGAAGCTATAGCGGCGCAAAGAATTGAAATAGATACCGTTTTAAGGGATGGACTGGCAAAATTAGATACGGAAGCTCAATTATTGCTACACACTTACTACAAAGAAGGGTTAACCCAGCAGCAGATTGCTCAACAGATGGGAGTCAAACAGTACACCGTTTCCCGTCTATTAACTAAAGTCAAACGGGCTTTGCTACTAGAGTTAGCTCACTGGAGTAAAAAAATACTGCATACTCCTCTCACATCCAACGTAATCGACAGTATGAGCAATGCTTTAGAGGAATGGCTAGTTGCTCATTATCGCCCTTCCCCACTGTCGTCAAAAGAGGAATTCCCGTTATGACTTTTCACTTACCCCCACCTAACTCAATTTCAGATTGTCTCTCCCTAGAAATTTCATCATCGTCTCACCTAGAGGAATCACAATTCTCAACACCAGGTGCTCATTGGCGAGCTCGTGTTAACCAAATGTGTCTGGATGCATTTTTACCTTGGTTACGAGAGGAGTTAGCTTTTAATGCAAGAGTTTGGACACAAAGAGCAGCATTACCTAGCTTTTGGGAATTTGTGAATGGGACTGCAATTGCTTGTGAGGAGATGCGATTAATATTAATTCCAACAACAGCAATTGACTTGGAAGAATTGCGCGTACCACAGGAGTGGGTAGATATTCCCAATTGGGTTGCTGATTACTACCTAGCAGTACAGGTAAATCCAAATGGTGGTTGGGTGACAATTTCAGGATACACCACTCATCAAGAATTAAGAACAAAAGGGGTGTATGATGCAAGCGATCGCACCTACTGCTTGGATGAAAATGACCTCATACACGACATTAATGTTTTGGGGATTGCGCGTCAAATTTGTCCGGAAGAAATTTTGCGTGAGACTGTAACTCCATTACCGAAGTTGCCTTTGACACAAGTAAAGAACTTACTCGAACGCTTAAGTAATCCTGCGGTTGTCTTTCCTCGTTTAGCTGTTCCATTTGAGCTTTGGGGAGCAATACTGGAACACGGTGGATGGCGACAGCACTTGTACGAGCGACGACAAGGGCTATCAGAACAGTGGTCAACTCAGCAGTGGTTGCTAGCAGGAGTGTCTCACTTAGCACAACAGATGGGTTGGAGTCTTAAGACAATGCAACTGGCTCCTCGCGGTGTACGAAGCCGGGAAACGAGAGAATCAGATATATGCTTATCTAGACGGTTAACAATTATTGGTTGTTCCTACGAACTACGTGTATTCCCTAGAGGTCATTTGGAAGAAAATATCTGGCGGTTTGAGTTACGAAGTACAAATCCAGATGAAATGATTCCGGGTGGATTTAAACTGAGGCTGTTAACGGAGGATTTGCAACCTTTTGTGAATAATGAAGATACTGCTCAAGAGGCGATCGCACAACTTTATGTTGATGTGGTATTGGAACCCGGAGAGGGTTTAGTTTGGGAAATTGAGCCAACACCGGAGCAGTGCGATCGTGAAATTTTAAGGTTTTAAGAAATATGAGGGTGTGGGGTGTAGGGTATGGGGACTTCCAAAAAATAAATTGTCCATCTTGTGGTACGGGCGTCCCCGCCTCACAAGGGTAGGTTTTTTACTCTTGGGTGTTGGCAAGACTTGGAGGACAAGG
>JAWQFQ010000030.1:60817-63976 GCA_035967975.1 Scytonema sp. PMC 1070.18 | reverse complement strand
TGGAAAATGCGAAATTCCGACCGGACAGGACAGAAATTCCGGGTGGAAAATGCGAAATTCCAGCCGGACACGATAGAAATTCCGGGTGGAAAATACTGAATTTCAGATTCAAGTATCTTGGGAACACTTATTTCAGATGGACTGCAACCGGGGAGCCATTTGTACTTTCTGCCATCCGGGTGAAAGGAGGGCGGGAGGATTGAGGCGAGGTTTTTGCCCCGAAATTCCAATTTCCAATTCTTCCCCATCAGCTTCATCAGTGGGACTATCTTCTAACAGTGCTTGGCTAGAAGATTCAAAAAAACGCCGTTGAGAGGGATACATTTGCTCTTCTTTTGCGTAACCTGAGATAAGAACTTCTAAGGAAGTCATTTGGTTGCGAACGTGCTGGAGACGGCGCTCTAATTCCGCCACTTCCAACAGGTAGCGCGAGCGCTCAGCTTCGAGTAACCTCAAAATCGATGAATATTCAAGCATAGTGGTTAAGTCAAATCAAATGAACAGACAGTTGGAGCTTCTACTAGCTTCGCAATAGTATTTTTGTCAAACGCTTTGATAGCTGCTACTAGCTGTTGCCTCTTTTTGCTTCAGAGGAAGTTTAGGTTAATGGTTAATACTCAATTTTTAATGCGGAAATCATTACAAGTTGCTAATTTGTTGTACTAACCAAAGCCGAAAGCTGGAATGATATAAGCTGTAACGGACTTCTCCATCAACTTCTTGCTGCTGCAAAAATTCAAACCAATTTTCTAGGACTTCCTCCACATTATATTCATCTTCATTAATTATTTGAGCGATCGCATCTACTAATACTCCTTCTGCTTGTTTTACAGAAGTTAGGACAAGAAGCACTTTCAACGCAATGTCAGACAAACCTTCTGTCGTCATTTTCTCCCAATGCTGCTGATAATATGCTTCTAAACCAGGTGGGAGTCGATGATGTTGCCAAGATTCGGAGTAAAAACCCTCAGCAATTGCAAGTAATATCTGGTTGAGATACATGAAATTACTTTCGCTTTCGGTCATGAGGCGTGCGATAAATTCTTCTTTACTTATATGTAACCCCTCCCAACTTTCTACTCCCTTCTCGGTAAGCAGAGATCTGGAGATAAGGTATTGTTGAATATATCTCTGCACATCTTCTCGGTTTTGTTTTGAAAATTCTGATAAATTTAATGTTTGCGACGGCGTTTCTATTAACAAACCAGATTTTTCTCTTAGAAAAGGACGACGAGTGAGAATAAAATAGACCCCATCTGGTAAATATCTGGGTAGATAAAAAATGTTTGAACCTGAAGATTGATTTTTGTAATCAACTACATCCAAGGCATCAATAGCAATTATCAACTTTTGATGGGATTGTAGTTGGTCGCTGATTTTTTGCAGGAGGAGTGAGAGAAACCAACTACCCTCTGTAGCTTTATCAGGAAGGGAGATGTGAAGGGGATATTGGTTAATTAATTGGCTACAGATAGTGACAAGAAATTCCTCGGCGAGATGTTTACTCTGAACTTGGGCATTGTAATATAGAATATGAGAGTTTTCTCTCACATAATTAGCAAGGATAGCACTTTTGCCACTACCGGGTACACCAACAATGGTGAAGTAACCTCGATTATAATGCAAGGAAAAGTTAGAAATTGCGGTGAAGACAAATTCACGACCAACAAAATTCTGGTTTTTTGCCTCAAGAACTTGCTCAAATTCTAACGGATGTCCTCTAGGGTGACGAATAGTTCGGGGTTTAGGATTTAAAGTCATTGTTATTTAGCATTTAATTTTTATAGAGTCAATAGCCAAGATTATTGTTAACACTGAATTTTCCACTTTTGACTTACTTACAAGGTTATCTCCCTATCCCTTCCATCCGCAAAAAATGCACTTGCCCTAAAGTATCACCTGTAAAAATTGTGACTCCATCAGATGCCACAGCACAGCACTTTAACGGATGCTCCCCTATGAAAGTGGCAATTACCTCTCTAGTTTCTAGATTCCAGACTTTAAGAGTATTGTCCAATGACCCAGAAACCACTTGTTTGCCATCCGGGGTGACGGCGATTGCATAAACCGAGTCGCTATGACCAGAGAGAGTACACACCTCTTGTCCACTTTTCAGGTTCCAGACTTTGAGCGTCTTGTCACCAGAACCAGAAATCACTTGCTTCCCATCCGGGGTGACGGCAACTGCAAAAATCAAATGGTTATGACCAGAGAGAGTACATACCTCTTGCCCACTTTCCAGGTTCCAAACTTTGAGCGTCTTGTCACCAGAACCAGAAACCACTTGTTTGCTATCGGGAGTGACGGCAACTGCATAAATCGAGTCGCTATGACCACAGAGGGTACACACCTCTTGCCCACTTTCCAAATTCCAAACTTTAAGCGTCTTGTCCCATGAACCGGAAATCACTTGTTTCCCATCCGGGGTGACGGCAACTGCATTAACCGAGTTCATATGACCAGAGAGAGTACATACCTCTTGTCCACTTTCCAGGTTCCAAACTTTGAGCGTCTTGTCCCATGAACCGGAAATCGCTTGTTTGCCATTCGGGGTGACGGCAACTGCATTAACTGAGTAGCTATGACTACAGAGAGTACGTACTTCTTGTGCATTTTCCAGATTCCAGACTTTGAGAATCTTGTCCAACGAACCAGAAATCGCTTGTTTGCCATCCGGGGTAACAGCGACTGCATTAACTGAGTAGCTATGACCAGAGAGGGGACATACTTCTTGTACATTTTCCAGGTTCCAGACTTTGAGAGTTTTGTCCCATGAACCAGAAATCACCTGCTTGTCAAACTCCTTCGGAGATGCTTCACAAATGGAGGTAACGGCGACTGCTTTAACCGAGTTGTTATGACCAGAGAGGGTACAAACTTCCTGTGCTGTTTCTAGGTTCCAAACTTTGAGAGTCTTGTCACCAGAACCAGAAATCACTTGTTTGCCATCCGGGGTGACGGCAACTGCATAAACCGAGTCGCTATGACCACAGAGGGTACAAACCTCCTGTGCTGTTTCTAGATTCCAAACTTTAAGAGTGTAGTCCCTTGAAGCAGAAATCACTTGTTTGCCATTTGGGGTAACAGCGACTGCATTAACCGAATCGCTATGACCACAGAGGGTACAAACCTCCTGTGCTGTTTCTAGATTCCAAACTT
>JAWQFQ010000030.1:0-60717 GCA_035967975.1 Scytonema sp. PMC 1070.18 | reverse complement strand
TAAGAGTCTTGTCCCATGAAGCAGAAATCACTTGTTTGCCATTCGGGGTAACAGCGACTGCATTAACCGAGTTGTGATGACCACAGAGGGTACAAATCTCCTGTGCTGTTTCTAGATTCCAAACTTTGAGAGTTTTGTCACCAGAACCAGAAATTACCTGCTTGCCATTTGGGGTGACGGCAACTGCATTAACCCAGTCGTTATGACCGGTGAGAGTACACATTTCTTGTGCTGTTTCCAAATTCCAAACTTTGAGAGTGTAGTCCCTTGAACCAGAAATCGCTTGCTTGCCATCTAAAGTGATGGTAACTGCATTAACCCAGCCGCTATGACCAATGAGAGTATATACCTCTTGTGCATTTTCCAGATTCCAAAGGTTGAGAGTCTTGTCTCCAGAACCAGAAATTACCTGCTTACCATCCGGGGTGACGGCAACTGCATTAACCAGGTAGCTATGACCAGAGAGGGTACGTAACAAACGCCCACCTGGAGGAGTTAAGCTAGGTGTTAACAAACGCAACCAAGCAGTTTTACTCTTCTTTATCTGTAAAAGCATTGCCTGAATTTCAGGTATCTGAAAAGATAGTAAGCGTCCCCACAACTGCCCTGATAGTTGCGTCCTATCTTTACATACAATATGTGCTGATAGTTTCAGTGCTCCTTGAATCAATTTCAGCGCTTTTACCTTTTCTCGATTGTAATGTGAATGATTTTCTACCTCTGTATAATTAATTAAATCATAATCTATAATTAGTGCATCTACTCCATAGTTAGGATGCTGAATTTTTTCTGCAATAAATTCAAAATCAGTTAAAATCTGAAAATATTTTTCTAAATGATCGGGTTGATCAGACTTAACTAAATTAGGTAAAGCAGCTAAACGAGCACGTTGGTAAGCCGGACTTTTTGCAATTAATTTTTGAGACAATGTCTTCACCATCAGCTATTTCCTAAATATAGTGAGTCAGCGATACTCCGATTCACATCCTCAAATAATTTACGAGTTGACTTTAGTTCCCGTTTTCCTCTCAGAAAGTCAAGAAAGCTAGTATGATAGATGCTATAGCAAGTTTCTCCATCTATTTCTTGCGGCTTCAAATACTCAACCCACTCATCCAAAACCAAATGCACATCATATTCATCTTGTTTCGCTATTTGGGCAATCAATTCACTAGTAATTGGTGTACCAATTTCTACCAGAATAAACAGAATAATCACCTTTGCTTCTTGAGGTCTTTCATTCATCCCCATCCGTCCCCAATGCTGCTGATAGTAGTCTTGTAGACCATCCGGCAATTGATTTAAATTCAGGTCTTTATAGAAACCGCGAGCAATTCCTGGTAATACATAGCGCAAGTACATAAAATTGTTTTCACTCTTAACTGCTACCTGCTCAACAAATGTTTCAGTGGAAATATTGTGATCTAGAATCCACTTATGCAAAGCATATTTATGCTCTATGTCGTTCTTAAGAATAAAGCGGATATACTCTTTTACATCATCACGACTTAAGTCGATATACTGACTTTCCCTTAAATCCAATTCCTTCATTGGAACACCTGGAGACACATACAACCGTTTTGTTTCTTTGGTATGGGGTCGTCTAGTAAGCAGAAAATAAACACGTTCTGGCAGTGCCGTAGGTAAATATAAAAGATTATCTCCTGATTTCTGTTCTTGCTCTACTTCATCTAAAGCATCAACCACAATTACCAAACGTTGATTAGCCAAAAGTTTTTTGCTTATTTTTTCTAATAAAGTTGGTAAATCAGCTTTCTCTGAATTCTGTAACTGGTAACGCTTGATCAATTGTTCCCGTATACTTTCCAAAAACTGTTCAGGTCGATTACGACCCTCAGCACGAACATTAAAATAACAAGGAGATTTGTGTTCAAAGACGTACTTAGCAGCAATGGCACTTTTTCCCATTCCCGCATCTCCTACAATAGTAAAGTATCCATTGGGGTTATTTTTAAGGAATTGTGCAAAACTTTCAAAAATAAAGTGACGACCACAAAAAGCCCGAATTTTTTCTTTGATTAATGGTTTACACTCCTCTGGATACTCATCCATATTCCAGTCCGGATATGGTTGGAATATTGAGGCTTTAGCACGTTGTGCAACGTTGATAAAAACTTTCCCAAACTTTTCTAATTCAGATCTAACTTCAATGCCATCTGCTCGTATCTCATTTCCTAAATCATTCCAATCCAGAAATTGTTCTACTTCCTTAAGGAATTCTAATGGATTGTTAGAAGTGTAGGCTTGCCAGAAAGCATTTTTTATATCTTTTTCTCTTAAAAGTTTCAGAATTGGCTCAGGCTTAAACACACCATACTCGACTAGAGAGTAAGCATAAACACCATCAACATCTTTGGGCGGTTGGGTTGGGTCAAGTTTTAAATTTTTTAAAACTTGTATTACATTTTCGTTACGCTGAGCTTGATCTTTCACAAAGGTTGCAGTAGGTTTCACAAAAGGTTTAATCGCGCTAATCACTACATTGATGTCCATTATTATTGGGAAGGTATTATTAAGGGCTAAGGTTTAATATTAGCTTCAGTTATGTGAGCTTGCTTTCCAGATAATTGTGATAAAAAAAAGAAAATAAATTAGTCTTTAGCTAGTAGTCTTTCTTAACACTTTTTTGTCATTCTCGGAAAATAATAATCGAAGCCAGATTCTGGAACTTTAATTTCACCAAGATTTGAGGCTTAATTTTATAACATTAACTAAAATTTCTAATCAAAAAGTGAAAAGTAAAGCTCCGAAAGCCTTTCAGCGATTGGTTCTCCCAGACTGATAAAAGAAGAAGGATACTAGTCACTACTAGTTTATAATGAATTCCCCCTTTTATTGTATTAATTTTTGCTACAAATGATTTACGTAGTTATAAGGTAGACAAAGCGAAGTCTAAAACTTCCTCATGACTTCTCAGAACTTTCAGGAGTCAGAGTCTGCAACTGTTGCATTTGTTCAGTTTCTAAGTCTGTTAGGCAAGCAATCACTTGAAGCGAAATTCCTTCTTTGAGCATATATCATGTATGCGTAAATGAAATTCGAGATTTCATACGTGGGTAAAGACTTGAGTCTAAGTACAGAATTGTTCATGTTGGGGAGCGAGTGCGAGTTTACAACGTTTATCTAGTGAAAATACTATAGGAAATTTTGAGTTTCACAATTCCCGTAACAGTCATAGTTGTTCGTTCTTACAAACTTAGACCTTTTTTGTAAATATCCCATCCCCAGGAGTGCAGCTTGGATATTCGTCCAAAATTTAGGGTGCGTAATTTTGAACGAGCAGTGTTCCTTGAACTCATAATCATTTCGACTTCCTTCTCAGGAGTGAGAAAGTTACCCATAAATCTAAAGAAAATATAAAGTTTTCTGAAAAATTCTAATTAGATGAGAATCTAAAGACAAGTTTAAATTTCTTCATAAAACGGGGTCAGCTCATATAAAGACCTTGAATATACCTTTGGTGAAATGTCAACCTCTGCAATAGGGGTTGACGTTTTACATCGGTAAAGCGGCTTTACTTGGGGCGAGTCGGAGAGTGTACAAAATCAACTGGCTCAAGTCTAACTTTAAAGACACCGCTTGAAGATTCTGAATTCTGGATTCTTTTTAACCATGATGCAAGATAATATTGATTGCATCTTGAGTGCTAATTTTATGCTGTATAACCATCCTGCTCATATTAGCTTCGCCGCTAGCATGAGCTAGAATAACAGCCTGAATAATATTTGGTGGGAAGTTGACATCAGTCTTGCTATTTTTAATAGCAAGTTTGTGTGGAGATTGAAAAAGAACACTTTCTTTTCTTCTGGAAAGATGTATCTGGCGGTAGCGTTCTTTTTTGGGTATCCACAAACAATTACCTGGAGCGAAATCACCTTCAGTGTCTATGCGCGATATGACTGTTCCTTCAGGTGCTTCACCCATATCTTTTAGAAACTGGGCGAAGCTATTGCGCCAGGATGCATCAACCTCAATACCACACCCACCGTAGTCTTTGTACTGATAGTGATTTTTGTTGTAACAAAGACGTTTAATATGTTGCCAGGAGTAATATTCGTGGCTGTTGCACTTACCGTGGATGGTTTTCTCGGTTTTACCGTTTTCTCTGAGCAGACATCCACAACTTTGCGTCAATCCTCTTTTAAGGCTACTTTTGTTGATGTATTTCTGAGTCTTGGCTTTGCAGCTACATTCAGTAAGAACTAGCGTTTCACCTCTTTTCCCCTTGGTTTCGATTTCAGAGATGACAGTTAACCTACCAAAAGTGGTTCCAACTGAAATTGGTTCGGTTTTTCTTTCACAACCGCAGTTTGTTGATTTACCACTGGTGAGGGTATGAGTATAGATAAGTTTTTTAGTTCCACAATTGCACTCTACAAATACTTGTCTTCCTTGCTTTTCTAGAACAATAACTTTTGTTGGTTTCTTATCAAAAATGTTGTAGGTTGTTACTTCAACTTCTCCTGCTATGATAACGAACAACTCGTGATTATCTTTATGGTAGCGATCGCATTTCCTATCTGTGACAAATTAATGAATATCTTTTGGCAGTCTCAAGCTAAGCTAAAAAATTGGATATAATGAGCTACTACTCATAGAGGAATGTTTTATGATCGTTGTCCATCATCATACGCAGCAGCATTTATTGATAACTCAGTTCGGTATTGTTCTCTTGACTATCAAACTTTAGATAGCTGGAGCCGTAAGCACCACAAATTTTCAAATATAAAAATTCAAACACTTTCTTGAAAAAAGTATTAATAAAATCTAGTAAAATGAGTATGAAAAATACTTTTTAAACAAAAAAATATGACTAGAAATATATTTGAATATATCAATTATGCTGATAGCACAGCCATTTCATCTCTCATATTTTGGCAAGAAAAAATAGATGAATACATTAGAGAATTTTATGGAGGCAATCCTGAGAATACGTTGAGAACTAAATTTGGATATTGTGTGAACAAATCTTTAGCTTTATTAGAGACTGCTACTGATAGTCCTAATATATTCCCTTGGAGTAAACAGCAGTAATATGCTTCAAGCTGGTTCAATTATTGAACTTAGGGTTGGAGAAATTTATTTATACGAAGGTGAGCAACCGCATCTACTGTTAGATATAGTTTGCTCTGCACCTTGGAACTGCTTACCCCAAAGAGTATCCGAAACAAGAAAAGGTGCAGCAACCTGGTTGATAGCAGAAATCATTGATGAAATGACTTCTCCTCCAAATAGAATGAGTGGAATTCTCAAAGTGGCAGCTATACCCGCAGCCATTGAGTTTTACAGAAGCATTGGGTTTGAAGAGAACCCAGACGGTTCTAGAGAAATGATACTAACAAGGGAAAAAGCGCTACAATTTTTAGAAGCATATAGGTTGCGTTGGAGTTAGGATATGACACCCGAACAAGCGATCGCTTGGATTGAAAAAGTAGAAGAACTTGAAGGTAATGCTTTTGCGGGAAGAGAAGTTACAGACGAGGAAACACTACGTATTGGTAATTATTATTTAAGTGGCGATTATCTGATCAAGAATTTAGAAAGAATTCGACAAGAGAAACAAAAAACGTTAGATACCCTGGCTCACCTAGAAGCAGCAGAAAAACGCATTTTGGATAAAATAGCTCAAAAGCAAATAGTTTTGTAGTCAGCTTTTGAAGAAGGTGGGCTGGATGCGATCGCTCACATCTCTGACTTGTCTCAATTGCCACCATAATTTTTCGTTTGGGAACCCAATACCCACTCCCCGCATCCCCATAGTTTGATTTTTATTGTAGGACGATCGCGTCAATCTGCTATGAAGTCTCTCTAATGAGAAGACGTAGAGCACGGCTAACGTATGCTAACCACGATTCGGGCGTAGGTGGAAAGATTAATGCATAGAGCATAGATCCCACTCATATTGTTCGCACTCTGACGGGGCTTGAGGCAATCAATTGATCGGTTGCGAGGGGATACCAGCCATACCACCGTCTAAATATCTAATAACACATTAAATTATCATATAAAAGTTAGCTGCAACATTTTGCGCCATACCAACATCTTGTAAAGAGGACTACCACTTGAACTATACTATCAATGTCACTCTATGCTCTTAAAATACAAAGATTTTATTTGAAGCTTAATTTAGTTAATTGATTACTTGGTTATAAACTATGTTCTAAAATTAATGTTTTAAGTAATTATAATGTTATATGTATGTAAAATAAAAAACAAAGTAAGCTAATTATTTAATTACAACTGTTCATTAATAAACACTGACGGTGAGACTGTGGGCTTAAAATTACGGCAAGCAAGAGCATGAGCAGCGAGCCACCCAATCCTATACGCGAACGCTGGGCATTGTTAATAGGTGTTAATCGTTACATCGATCCAGCTTTTCCATCCTTAAAATTCTGTGTTAAGGATGTATTAGCTTTGGAACAAATGCTTCAAGGATTGGGCTATACAGTCCTGTGTATGCATGATGAACTTAATACAGATGAGCCGCGCTTTCCTACTCGTGACAACATTGAAGCAGAGTTAGCTCAACTGTGTCAGATTGTAGGAGCTGATGACTTGTTGCTAGTACATTTTGCTTGCCATGGGAAGTTAGTAAATAATCAGCCTGTGTTAATCACCCGCGAAACCCGCGCATCAACATTAGCGAAAAAGGCGCTCCCTCTAGCAGAGGTGGAAAAGCAAATGCGCGAGAGTAAGGCGTGTCGATTAGTGTTGACGCTTGATGCTTGTCATACTGGGGTTGAAATTGGACGGGATGTTGGTAATCCAGAATTTATTCGTAATGTATACGAGTTGGCAGAAGGTTTTGCCCTGATTGCTGCCAGTACTGCCCAACAGATAGCTCAAGAATGGCAAGAAAAAGAACATGGTGTTTTTACGTATTATCTGCTGGAAGGGTTGAGTGGTAGAGCAGATAGCGATCGCAAAGGATTTGTCACGGTAAACGACTTGCAAACTTATGTTTTGAACAGTTTACGTCGCTGGAATATATTACATCATGGATTGATTCAGGAACCTACTGCTCGTGCAGAAGGCTTAGGAGATATGATTCTGGCGGATTATCGGGGTCGGAGGAATGCTACACTAACTACAAGCTTAGTGATTCAACCCAACCCTTTTGGTGATACAGGTAGAATCACTGACCCTAAGCGTTTCTTTGGACGCGAGGAGTTGTTACGCCAATTATTCGAGGATTTAAGCAAAGGTTCTAACCGCTCTTTAGTTGGCGAAGCCCAAGTTGGCAAATCTTCTATTTTATGGATGATTTGCAAATTAGGACCAGAACGTCTGCAGTTACCTGAAGAAGCATTTATATATATAGATATGCGAAATGTTTACAATGAGCAAGATTTTTTCGAGGCGTTATGTGATGAATTGCAGATTGAACCATGTCGTGGTTTTAAACTGAGGCGGGCGCTGCGTGACAAACGTTATATTCTTTGCCTAGATGAAATTGATATTATGACCAGGGAGGAACGCTTCACAGGTGTTGAACGCACAGAACTATGCGGACTAGCTGATGGTGCTGATATGCCATTCAGTCTAGTTACTGCCAGCCAAAAGCCTTTAAAAGACTTATTTCCTGATTCTCCCTATAGAACATCACCGCTTGCAGGTATTTGTCACCAAATAAATATAGAACCTTTTGCATCAGATGAAGTTCGTAGGTTTTTGATTCATAGGTTAGAGGGTACTGGTGTCAGTTTTAGCGACAATCAAATTCAACAACTACTAACCGAAAGCAGTGGTCACCCTGGGCATTTACAACGTGCGGCTGCTGCTTTGTACCGTCGTCTCACAGAAATTTCAGAGGGAGGACTTGATGCCTAACTTTCCGACTGTTGATTGCGAAATACCAGAAACCTTAAACCCGCTCAACTTGCGCCACTATTTTCTACTAATATATTGGATCTACTTTCGCCCTACAGCCCTTAAATGTTACCTCTATCAGGCTGACCCTGAATTATACCGCACTGGATCGCGGTTAAGCATCTTACGAACATTATTTATACCTACCTATCGGAATCTTTACTTCATGGCACTTGGTGTAAGTGTTTTGTTTTTTGTTTTGGTATGGTTGTCATTTTCAGTTTTTAACTTCATCTATGAAATTTCCTTCTCGTATAATCTATGTAAAATTCGACAATCTTTACAAGAATCTCTACGTGAACTACAAGAATTACTGCAAGAATCTCAAGATAACTTTAAAGTACAAGAATCTCAAGATAACTTGAAATGCGTTTTGAGTCCGCAGAAATACTGGTTGGTCTTGTTGACATCGGTGTTGAAAGTGGCTTCTCCATCGTTAATGGGCATGACTTTCGCTCTAGTGTTTAGTCTGGGAGGTGGCGTAGTGCGTGGCTTGTACTGTGTAGCAAGTGGCGTAGTGCGCGGCGTAACATTCAGTGTGGTGTTCAGCTTAGCATTTAGTACAGCGTTCATCTTATTTGACGCGGTAGACAACAAAGGTTTATTTAGTGCAGCCTTCGGTCTAACCTTTGGTTTAGCGTTTAGTGCGGTGGGTGGAGTTGGGAGTTTGATGGCAGTTGATGTGGCGTTCATAATGTTAATTGGCTTACTGGGGGTCTCAAATAAAGTAGCATTTGGTGTAGGATTCGTTGCTGGAACTTTGCGTGTCATATTTTACCTATTTGAGGTAGGTTTGGCATTAACAAGTATATATCGGAATAAAAAGCATCCTATCGAGTGGGATGAACTAATTGTTTTGCCTTTACCGGGTAGGCAGCGATTGCTAGCTCGAAGGTTACAGCAAGATGAACTCAAAGGATTGCGCTTTGCATCTGATGTAGCCTGCAACCCTTTCCAACGCTGGATAGTACAGCGATCCCTACACACTCATTTACACAACCATGCAACACCACTGCACTTTCTCTATGGCTTGCTTAGTAACCCCGAACTAAACACTTATATCTCTGTGCCAGTCAGCAAAAAAGATTGGGAGAAGCTTCCTACTTCTAGATACCTTTTGTTGGGCGAAATTAGCGGAAAGTGGGTTAACTGTAGAACAGGTTGGGCAAACCAACTAGCCGACCGTTTTGTATGGAGCTTGACCTGGTTTTTCCGTAAGCAACGTCAGACACCGCTAACTGTCTTTGCAAGTATGCTTTACCAATTACTGGATAAAGAGACAGTCAGTGCAAAGAATTTCAGTTTATCGAATTACCGCAAGGCTTACAAAAATGTAGCTTCCTATCCTGGGGGTCAGGAAATTACCAAATCATTTGAAGCACTTGCCGTCTTTCTAAATTATGATAATCTACTTTCCTTGCGTGCAGCAGTTGAGAGCGCGTCGGAGTTAACCCCTAATAATACATCAATCCGACCTACAGTACTTGCTGCGATAGCCCGACTTGGAGAAGTTGGGGCGGCTATCGCTATCTCCCAAACTGGCAATGATCGTGTCAAACAAATATCTGCTTTGCACCGTGATATCAATACTCTTGACAAACTTGATAAGTATGTGATGAGCGAAGTAGCGATGCCAGAACAGAAGCTTCTGCGGCAAATTATACATCGTTGGCGTTCGTTGCTTATGGAAGCTAGCGGTAATCAAGACTTGAGCCGCAGTTTCCCGAATTATCGCGGTCAAATTCCCCAATGTCTCAATCCGCTCAATGTACGCCATTACTTTTTGCTAGCATACTGGGTATACTTTCGTCCTACAGCACTTAATTGCCATCTTTACCGAGCAAATTCAGATCTTTATCAAAGCAGGGGTTTCGGTAAAATTTTTCGTACATGGCGCATCCCAGCATATAGAAATCTTTATTGGATGGCAATGTGTGTGCTCGCATTGTTTTCTGTGTTAGTAGTAGTTCTCGTCGTTCCAGATACGCTGCTCAGTCATAGTAGCGAAGTTAATGCTGTGGCGGTTATCCCAAATAGTCGAATGGCTGTCTCCGCTTCATCGGATGGGACTGTAAGAATGTGGGACTTAGACCGTAAGCCACCACTGTCTATCCTACCAAAAAATTTTTCTGCGTTTATCTCTGCCTCATTTGATAGTACTTCTAAAAAGCCGAACAATAGTCTTTGGCAAGAACGGTTAATCTGGCAGAGTGGTGCTCAAGGCGTTACTGCTGTAGCTGTGACTCCTGACAAGCAGTACGCTATTACTGCTTTAACTGACACTACTTCTTTCGATTATGATTTTTGGGGAATCGTCCCATATCTAGAGAAAGTTTTCAATGTGCGAATCCAAAATCGGCGGTCAAATTCTAGCAACAAAGTCCAAATTGTTGGAAACGGGACTCTAAAAGTATGGAAACTGAAAAACGGTGAAGAAGTATTTACTCTCGAAGGGCATAAAGAAAAGGTTAATGCAGTAGCCGTAACACTAGATAGTAGTAAAGCTATCTCCGCCTCTAGTGATAAAACACTAAAGGTGTGGGATATTAACAGTGGGAAAGAATTACGTACTCTTAAAGGTCACAATGCAGCAGTGAACGCAGTGGTGATCACCCCAGATGGTAGTAAACTTATCTCTGCCTCTAGTGATAAAACACTAAAGGTATGGGATATTAACAGCGGCAAAGAATTAGGTACTCTTCGAGGTCACAGCGCAGCAGTGAATGCAGTGGTGATCGCCCCAGATGGTAGTAAAGCTGTCTCCGCCTCTGCTGATAAAACACTAAAGGTATGGGATATTAACAGTGGCAAAGAATTACATACTCTTGAAGGTCATAGCGAAGCAGTGAACGCAGTGGTGATCGCCCTAGATAGTAGTAAAGCTATCTCTGCCTCAGATGATAAAACAATAAAGGTATGGGGACTTAATAGCAACAAATTACTGTACTCTCTTAAAGGGCATACCGGAGAAGTCGGGGTTATTGCAGTGACCTCGGATGGGAAAAGGGCTATCTCTTTTATAGTTGGAGGAATTGTTCCCCGGTTTTGGGATTTGGAAAAGGGAGTAGAACTGAAGCGAGAGAATGACCTGTTAGGTCGGTTAGGCTTGGTAAAGCTAGAGTACCTTTTGATTGGAATAATGGTAATCAGCGGTATATTAAGTGTGCCGCTGGTTTTGGCAGTCAGCGTAACTACTTTTGGCGTGGGAGGCGGTGTGTTAGGCGGTGTGATTAGCATTATAATATTGGGCTATGCCTCGCCAGTTCAGTATCTACTCGCTCCATTAATTGGCGTGCTACCTCAGCCGATTTATACACTAGTTTGGATATTGCTATGGGAAGGTTTGATACCTTATGGCATGGCAGGCGGTGTAGCTAGCCGCAAGGCTTTTGGTATAGTAGGCAGTGTAGCAATCTTCAATACTATATTGATGATAGTTTACAGCATATCCGCTGACGTAATGCCTATACCTGACACAAATCTTGATTTGGTGAAGAGGGTAGTAGTTGGTGTAGTCGGCAGTGTGGTAGTTGCCATAATGGGCGGAGTGTGGGTTGGCGTAGTTAGTATTGCAAGCGCTTCGCGGTTAATTTTTCACCCACTTTATTATATACTGGCGTTACGCAGCAAATTTGGCAAGGGTAAGCATCCTGTAGAATGGGATGAAATGGTTGTTTTACCGCTGCCAGGAACACAACGAATTATTACACAAAGGTTGCAGCAAAACGAACTTAATGGCTTGCGTTTGGTGGCTGATGTTGCTAGCAACCCTTTCCAACGAGCTTTTGTCCAGCAAGCAATGCACACTTACCTACACCAGCAAGTTGCTCCACTGCGCTTTCTTTACAATCTACTAACCAATCCCGATTGGCGAACTTACATCTACGCACCTGTTAAAAAGCAAGACTGGGAAAAGTTTCCAACTACAGGGCAATTGCTGTTAGGTGAACTGGGAGGACAGTGGGTACATTGCAGCAGTGGTTGGGCAGAGCGTTTAGTTTGGAAACTCACTCAGTTTTTACGCAACCATCGCCAAACACCACTAACTCGCTTCGCAGCCATGCTCTACCAACTGTTAGACCAAAAGACTGTTGAAGCTGAAAACTTTGATTTATCAAGTTACCGCAGGGTTTATGCAGAGCTAACTCGTTACCCCGATGGCGAAGAAATTGCTCAGTCATTTGAAGCACTGGTAGACTTTTTGGCTTACAACGAGCTATCTGACCTAGCTCAAGCAGTAGATACAGTTTCCGAACTAGCTCCAACTGATACTGCCGTTCGTCCCGCAGTGCTGGCTGCATTGGCTAATATGGGGGCAGTGGGTTTAGAAGTCGCAACTTACGAAGCTGCAACCAGTCGAGTTAACAAACTCGCTGCTTTGGCTCGTGCTACTAAAATCCTTGATGACCTTGATGATTATATTTTCGCTGAAGTAGTGACCCCAGAAAAAGCACTGCTGCAAAGTATAATACGTCAATGGCGTCCGTTGCTTACCGAGGCTAGTGGTAAAATTGGGTTTGCTGATGTGTCTGGTCCAGTAGCTAACCCTTATGTAGTAGGCAACCCAGTCATTGGTCACCTCTTCATTGGTCGTGAGGATATTCTACGCCGTTTAGAAGAACTTTGGATGGTGAGAGAACAATGTCCCTCGGTTGTTATATACGGTCATCGGCGTATGGGTAAATCATCTATTCTTCGCAATTTGTCAGTACGCTTGGGAGCGCAGACGATTATAGTAGATTTCAATATGCAGCGGGTTGGTTTGGTTAGAAATACTGAGGAACTTCTGTACAATTTGGCTTTGTCACTTTATGATAGTCTTCCTAAACCAGTAAATGAACAACTACCAGAGCCAGAGGAATGTCGCTTTTTGACACAAAATCCTTACACAGCTTTTGATCGCTTTCTCAAACAACTTAACGAGGTACGAGCAGAAAAAAGATTTATTGTAGCGATTGACGAGTTCGAGTTAATTGAGCAACTCATTGAGGAAAATCGGTTAGAGCCACGCTTACTAGACTTTTGGCGTGGTTTGATTCAAACCTATAGCTGGTTTGTCATGGCTTTTGCCGGACTGCATACTCTAGAGGAGATGACACGGAACTATTGGAATCCACTTTTTGGTAGTGTAATGGCAATTCCAGTTAGTTTTCTCTCTCCAAAAGCAGCAACAAATTTAATTGTACAACCTTCACCAGATTTTGACATTGATTACCATCAAGATGCAGTTGAGCAAATTATCAAACTCACCAACGGTCAACCTTACCTCATACAACTCGTTGGACATACCCTAGTAACCCGCTTTAACCGTCAAACTTTTGAAGAGGGTATTGAGAGAGAACGCCGCTTTACAGTTGCGGATGTTGACGCGATTATCAATACTCCAGAATTTTACCGAGATGGTAATGCATATTTTAACGGCGTCTGGGTACAAGCTGAAAATAGCGAACCAAGAGAACAAATAGCTGTTTTAAAAGTGCTTAGTGACACAAGTTTATCATTAACCGATATTGTCAACCAAACAAATCTCGCTCTTAGTCAGGCTCAAGCTGCTCTAGAAACCTTGCAGCGCCACGATGTCATCAAGCAGGAAAATGGTCAGTATGCTTATACAGTTGAATTAATGCGTCGTTGGGTTGCACAACGAAGAGGAGAATAGTAGTAAAGCTTGTAACAGTACATACGTTCTTATTGACTTCAGTTTAAGTTGCAAGCTAAGTTTGACTTTACTTCACTCCAGGTAACTTCCAATCACGCACGACCTTAGTAATAGCATCGCGAGTCGCCTCTGCCCCAAAACCCCAAGCTAATAAGGTAAAATAATCACTCCAGCCATTAGCCCCAAACATGGGTTGAGTAGCATAAAGTTGTCCAAAACCAGCCCCTGCTAACAGGCTTACTGCGATCGCGTAACTCAACCAGTTAAACCAGTATATATTCCGAGCGGCTTGTTTTGGACTTAGTTGTGCAGAAGTGACTTCAGGAACTGGGTTGGGAAGCGTTGGTGGTGTAGTGTAATTGGCATCCCTAGCGGTAATTGGAGTACCCCCAGTTTCAGCAGATGCTTGTTGCTTAATAGCTGTGTCTAATTTGTCAATTGCGTTGTTAACTTTCTTTTGCCATTCCTTGAAAGCATTTTCATCGCTTGGAGGGAGAGCATCTAGTTCGTGCTGCAAACCTTGCGATATGCGCCTTAAAGAATCATCCTTTTGAGGTGCTAACTGAGTTAACTCATTTCTCAGGTTGTTGAATTGGTCGAGTTTGGCTTGTCCTTGCTTGTAGCAAGTAATCTGTTGTCGTAAATTATCCAATTCTTCGCGGAACTTTTGCGTGTTTTCTCTATCAGGTGCTTGTCGTTTCGCATTTTCCAACTGACTATGTACCGCTTGCACGTAAGGTGCATCACTATCCAGAGACTTGAGGCTATCAAATAACTCAGATAAATATTTTACCAGCGCTATCCAATCTTCCCTTTTTTTTCGCCATTTATCCCAAACCGCTTGTGCTTGGGTTACTGCAAGCCGTGCATCATCCCAACGTTTGGAAGCCAAGGTCGTTTCTACATCTATTAAATGTCCGGCTATTTTTCCTTGGAATGATTGTGCCAATTCAGAGTCAGCTTGCATTTGAGTGCGGATGCGACCAACCTGTACTACAATTTCGTCACGAGGCATACCATCGCTGCGATAAGCTGTAACTCCAATTCCTAGTGCAACACCCAATAAAAGCACTAGCAAAGGAAAAAACCAATGGTCTTTCAGTCGCACTATGACTGGAACAGATAACTCACCATTGTTATAAACCACAAGTAATTGACCGCTATACTCTCCACTGCGAATTTTGTTCAAGTCAAACTCCACAGGGACAGTTAGAGGTTGTTTGGGTTGTACCGATTTGGCTCCTAAGGTAGGACGGATGGCGCTAGTTGGAACAACAGCAGATGAATCTGTACGATTTAAATCAAGGGTGATGACCTGTAAATTAGCGATCGCCTCATTTGTTTGTACGAGTAAATTGCGCTTAACAGGCGGGCATTGTAAAAAAACTGGACATTGAGTTCCCACTACCGTCAAACTAGAGGGATTTAGGGTAACTTTTGGTTCGGCTTGGGCTGGTGGTGCTATTAACACTAAACCCAAAGTTAGCATGAAAAACCCCATTATGGTTTTTTGACTACGCTTCATGCTAACCCTCCTTGACTTCTGAGTATCCCATAATTGTGACGATAATATAGCTAAATTGGTTATTTTTTCTAGAGAATTATGATTTTTCAAATTTTTATACGAGACAAGAAAAAGATTGTCTAGTAGACAGTAGGGGCGAAATTGCCAGTTGTACGGTAAAGATTTTTAATTGTCCAGTGAACTGTTCGGCACCTTTGTCCTTCTTGTCTAGTAAACAACACAGTAAACTGCAATTTTTTTGAAGATTTTTTCTAGAGGAATTTTTGATAAATTTTTCTCTTTCTGCCGATTTTGGGCGTTTTGTTTACCATATACCTAAAACTGTCTGCCTTAAGTACTCTTGTTGTATCGCGTACAGTCCGGAGACAACTCTAGTGACACCGCAGTTGTAGGGTAAAGGTTTTTGATTGTTCGGTCAACTGTCTACCATTCAAGCTCCTGTTGTCTACCATACTGTACACCAGACAGTAACACAAACTACTTAATTCGGGAAGTGGTTCGTGTAAATTACTTACCTCAGAACTATCTTTGACAAATTAATGAATATCTTTTGACAGTCTCAAGCTAAGCTAAGAAATTGGATATGATGAGCTACTACCCGTAGAGGAATGTTTTATGATCGTTGTCCATCATCTCAACAACTCACGTTCGCAACGGGTGCTATGGCTGCTTGAGGAATTAGGTAGCAACTACGAAATCAAATACTATGAACGCGATCCAAAAACAATGCTCGCACCAGAGTCATTACGCCAAGTCCATCCTTTGGGTAAGTCACCAGTGATTACAGATGGAGACCTTACCCTTGCGGAGTCAGGTGCTATCATCGAATACTTAGTCAGTCACTACGGTAACTCTCAGCTAGTTCCTTCCCCCAATACACCAGAACACCTACGCTATACCTATTGGCTACATTACGCCGAAGGCTCTGCAATGCCGCCGTTGCTCCTCAATCTCATCTTCAATAATTTTGGATTAGGAAACACTGAAGCTATGAGTGCATTCATTGCACCTCAGATTCAGCTTCACTTTGATTACATAGAAAGTGAGCTTCATAAAACTACATGGTTCGTCGGCTCCTTTTTCACCGCGGCTGATATCCAAATGAGCTTTCCGTTAGAAATGCTCGCCATGCATAGCGAAGAAGTTGAAAGCCGACCAAAGCTGAAAGAATTTCTTGAGCGCATCCATGCAAGACCCGCTTACAAACGTGCGCTGGAGCGTGGCGGTCAATACGATTTTGCTAACAATATTTAATAAACTCTTGAGAGCGGAAACTTTGCTACAAAACTCTTTGTTGATTTTCTCCGGTGGGGCGATCGCTATTTCACAAAACAAAGTATGTTGCCATCTGTGGGGGTGGCTCCAATACTTGTCGGTTAAGCCTTTTTTTCTTCCCCTGCGTCCAATGAATGATATATTCTGCTAAATTGAAATCTGGAGAATAGGGAGGAGTATGAAGAAACTCTACAGTAACTCTATTGTCCAAATTTCATGTTATGTGCGAACCCACAAGTCTTTAGAAACGGAAATTATGGCTATGTTGGTGGAAGTGGTTTAAAGGCTAAAATAAAAATGTAGAGTTGAAAAATTTGAAATTATGCAAATTACAATTGATTTACCAGATAAACTCACACAGAGAGTTCAAGATAAATGGGGTGATTTATATCAAAAAGTTCTTGATAAATTAGTTTTAGAAGCTTTTCTAGAGGGTTTGATTAATTTTGATGAATTTAGGGAAATCTTAGGTTTTGAGAATGATATTTCTTTAAAAGATTTTTTATCAGCAAATATTCCCCTTCATAATTCAGGATTATTGAATTTAGCAGGAAGTTGTGCGGATATAGATTTTACAGTTGATAATTTAGGTGTTTGTGATGAAATAGATGATGATTTAACTGGGGTTTTTGATGAGTAATTTTTCTCTAATTTATTTACTCGATACTAATGCTTGTATAGTGTATTTAAAGAATAAAAATTCTAGTATTAATCGTTATTTTAATAACATAGAATCAAATAAAATTGCTGTTTGCTCTGTGGTTAAGGCTGAGTTATTTTACGGTTCGATGCGTAGCAATAATCCTCAGAAAAGTTTAAATATACAACTATTGTTCCTGAATCAGTTTATATCTCTACCATTTGATGATCGTTGTGCGGAAATTTATGGGACTATTCGGGCAGATTTAGCCAAGAAAGGAACTCCAATTAGTTCAAATGATTTGCAAATTGCTTCTATTGCTTTGGCAAATGATTTAATATTAGTTACTCATAATGTTAGAGAATTTAGCCGAATTGAAGGGTTGAAAATAGAAGATTGGGAAAGAGAGTTGGGTGAAATCGTTTAATACCAATTTAATATGAAGCTGCATATAAAAGTTATAAACAAGATAATGAGGTGCTTAATAGTTTTGATTGTGAACAAAAGTAACGGTTACGCGATCGCTATTTCACAAACAAAGTATGTTGCCTCCTATGGGAGTGGCTCTATCACCAAAAGTATAAATAAAAACTTTTGCTCTGGGTCTAAAGTCGAGTTTAGATGATAATTGTACTGAAAATATTTAAATAAATGTAAAAATAATAACAAGTATAAGCGTTTTAAAGATAAAGAGTCTCAAGCAAAGGATACTTAACAATGCTGCTGAATAAACCAAGTGACACTGCGATACGGGACATATTAACAACTGCAAAAGTTATTGCTGTTGTCGGTCACTCTGATAAACCAAATCGTACCAGTTACCAAATTGCCCAATTTTTAAGAAAAGTTGGTTATACTGTTTATCCTGTCAACCCACAAGTTCAAGAAATTGATGGTCAACCTAGTTATCCTTCGTTGAAAGAAGTGCCATCACATATCGATATTGTCAACGTCTTTCGTCGCTCTGATTACTTAAGTGAGATTGTAGCTGAAGCGATCGCTATAAATGCCAAAACAATCTGGGCGCAACTGGGGGTATCGGATGAAGCAGCAGCACAAAAAGCATTGGATGCGGGAATGAATGTAGTGATGGATGCTTGTATCAAAGTTGAATATTTACGCTTGGGAAGTGTATGATTTTATTCAAGCGATCGCGTTCAAGTCGGCAAAGAACCCCATCACTGCGACCATAACATTCTATAACCAAAACTGCCGATAGTCCTCAACATACTGCCGCATAGTGATTGGTGGGCGAGAAAGCAGTTGCGCCACCGACTGTGTGATATGACTCGCCAATCCCAAACGAGCTGTTGTGTAAATTCTAGTCATAACTAAAACAAAGTCCATCGGTAGTTCGCGATGACGCATTTGTCGAATGAAGTTCAGCACCGAGGGATGAGTATAACCAATTGGTTTCCCTAAAACTACAGTGAAAATATCTGCCACTTTATCATAACTCAAAGCTTCTCCACCTGTCAGCGTGTAAGCTTTATGAGAGTGTCCCTCTTCCATTAATGTACGAACTGCAACAGCAGCAATATCACGTACATCAATAAAACTCGTTTTACCATTCCCGGCAGGCACGAACAATTCACCACGGGTTTTGATATCCTCTTGATGTACAGTGTTGAGATTTTGCATGAAAAAACTGGCACGTAAAAACGTTGCAGGAATTCCCAACTGATTAATGTAACGCTCAATTTTTGAGTGCGGCACAATTGGGTTGCGTTCAGCACCTAAAATAGAAAGAAACACGACTTGTTCGACACAAGCAAGTTTAGCCGCATCTATTGCTGGAACGATTTGTTGGCGAACATTAGCTAAATCCGGTGGACGTACCAAAAAAAGTTTGTCAACTCCTTGAAAAGCAGTTGTAAAAGTGGCGGGATGAGTAAAGTCAAACGGGACACAATCAATGTGACTACCAAGCATTCGCCTCGCCGCGTCGGGATTTCTAACAGCAGCACGGACATGACAATTTTGGTTTAGCAGTAGGTTGAGAACCTCTCGACCGACATTCCCAGTTGCACCCGTGACAAGAATTTTTAACATAAGCCATTTTTACTGGGTCAACTCCATGATAAATTAACTATCGAAAATGAACTTTTTCGATAGTTAAATGGCAGCAGCAACTAACCCGTTTATAAGCAGCAACAATCGTAACCTCTTGGAAGAATGGTTGGCACTCAAGCGCAACAAGAATACGAGGCGGGAGTACAATAAGGAATGGCGAAAGTTTTTGAAGGCAGTTTGCAATTGCGAACCGACTCCTGAGTTAGTCACTCAGTTCTTGCAGATGGACAGACACTCAGCAGCGACTTTGGTTTTGAAGTATAAAGCTGAGTTGATTGACTCCGAATTGAAGGAAGCAACGGTCAATCGTGCGATCGCAGCAATTAAGTCCTTGGTAAGTTATGCTTATGAGGTGGGAAAGTGCGATTGGACTTTAAGCGATATTAAAAGTGAGAAAGTAAAGTCCTACCGAGATACGACGGGTATTCCTCCAGAAGCTTTTAAAAAAATGCTAGCCGTACCAGACCGGGCAACCCTCAAAGGCAAACGCGATTATGCTTTACTGAGATTATTATGGGCGAATGCTTTGCGGCGAGAAGAAGTATCTGGTTGCAACATTGGAGACTTGGATTTGTCAGCTAGGACTTTGAGTATCTTGGGTAACAATTCTAAAGGTAAAGACCGAGCGCTATCAGCAGCTAAATATAATGTCTTTTGTGATTGGGGTTGTTCCAAGACAGCGAGTGATAAAACTTCAATGGGAGATTTTACCAACACAACACGAGAAACTGCATCACTTTCAAGTCCGCCAGTGGTAAAGTGAAACCAGCCTTGGGTACGTTTGGTTCCTTTGACAAATCCAAGAAAAGAATTGTTCTGACCATAGGTTCCACGTAGAAAAGCGCCGTTTGTTTCTCCTTCTAACGAACGCATCAGAAAGACAGCGTTCTGTTTGACATCGGCGTAAATTAATTTTTCTGAATGTAAAGCTTCAATCAAAGGTAGTGGCAGTTTTCGCGTGGCTGTCAGATAATCCTGTACTGCAAGCCACTTGCTTTCATCAGCTTTTGGTAGAATAAATTGGGACTTTGGTTCTTTTTGAAGAATATCTTTGGCTTGGGTGCGAGCGTGGTGGGCGACAATATTTAACATTGTTGATTCGCCAAATTGGTCTTGCAACCACACTACGGCTTGTTGGAAACTGCAACCCAAAACGTGCATCACCAAATCAATGGCTCCGCCGCCGCCATGTTGGTTTCCGGTGAAGTCATAAAATTGCGAGCCAATAATACTGATGATGCGATCGCCACCTTTCCATTTATGCTGGGCTTTGTTATCCTGGTAAAGTCCCAAATGGTAAGCGACATCTTCCAAAGGTAACTCGCGGACAAGGTTCGCTTGGGCTTTCCATAAATCCAAGGTTAGTTCAATATTTTGCAGGCGCTCCTGTAACTTCTGTCTTTCCTTTTCAGAAGCATGGGATGTTTTGGTGAGTTCGGATTTTTCTTTGAGCGATCGCTTGTGTTCTGTCAGTTGGCAATTGATAGTTTCAATGGTGGGTTGTAAAGTTTCTTTGAGATACTCCCAATAATCGAGCGCGTTTTGATTGTTTGATGGTTGGGGTAGAATCTCCTCTAGATTGATGTGATGTGTTTTGCAATTGACAGCAGCGTAGTATTTGTGAATATTCGTGTGAGTTGCCTTACTACCTTTAATACCTCGCTCTATACCAAGATGTTCCACCGCTCTTGCAAAACTGTCTTGCAATTGAGATAATTTCTGCCGACCACTGAACAGCGAGCGACAGTTGAGTTTACCGCGATGGTCGAGTGGGACGATATACGCGTGGATGTGGGGAGTGACTTCATCCAAGTGCAGTTCTGCTCTGACTGCGCGTGCGCCCTACTGTTGTTTCAACCATTCTGTTGAGGCGAAAGCAAAATCATCTACGCGTTCGGTTAGATATACCCCAGGCTGTGCTGGATTATCGGGACGGAAGTACTCAGGACTGGCGGAGAGCAACATTTCAACTCCCAGCACTGCGTTCACTCGAATCTTTTGGTCGCCAATGATTTTTTTAAAATCTGCTTCCAAGTCCTGGTCTGGACTACCAATCAATCTCAAGTTACTGACACAAAGATTGGCATTAGGAGTTTCGCGCTCTCTTGCATTATGCCTCGCGCCGACTCTCAGGTCTATCCAACTCTTAATTTTTTGTATCCGGCAAATTGCGTAAATAACCATAATCGCATCATCGCACATAAAGCGATGCTAGAGAAGAGGGCTACCCAAACGCATCTCAGTCATAACCGTTCATCACCACTCACTAGTACAGCACGGCTTAAATAAATAGACCATTTCAAATAGCCAAAAGCCTTGATATATAACACTTTTGACTTTTGACTTTTGACTTTCGCGAAGCGGTACTAGGGTGGTAGAACGGTGAAAAAGCCAGTACAATTGCATAGTAAGTTAAATGACTACAAGAAAAATTGAATATTTGAAACAAATTCTTTCTAAAGACTCTTGATAAAAACACAACGGCAGAAAAATTTCAATTGTAAGTTGTGCTGATTCAGGTAAACTATAGCGTGCTTTGCGAATCAAATCTGACAGAAAATCTTTATTTTGTCAACACATTTGCAAGCTATCACTTTGTGGTTCCAACAATACTTTCTCTGCAAACCTACCCAACTGCGATCGCTCATTTTCCATAATTCGAGCAGCAACCAACTCAAGTCTCTGGAACAATTACAGACAACTGTAGAAGTAGAGGGATGAGTCAATTACCATTATTTGAAGAATTAGATCCTATTATCTTCTGCGATGCATGGGGACTGAGTTACGAGAAAGCTTCTGAATACCTACTAGTTGATGCTCGTACTCTCGCCGCTTACGAATTACGAATTACGAATTAGAGCGAAGCGGCTGGCTACCTTCTAATATCTCAACAGTATGCAATACTGCTCGTGTGGGTTCATGTGCTTATACGTACTCGAACCCACACCAAGTCATCGGTAAGCACCACTAGCTAACCATCTCTCAAAACTCTTCGCCGTCGCGAGCATGACGTGGGGATGAATCGTTATTCTGTAACGCGACATAGTTTATACATACCGACCTATTCGGAAAACGCGCCATAATCACTAGTTCCCCGCCCATCGCTTCTATAACTTTCTTAAGGTGGCTGAGGTGAATATCCTTTCTGTTTTCCATGCGGGATACCGCAACCTGCTTAATCCCAAGCCGCTCGCTTAAATCCGTCTGGTGCAGGTCAAGGGCTTCGCGCAGTTCCTGAAGGGTCATTTCTTCGTGCAACTGGTTGGTTAAAGAAGCGATTTTTGCCTTTCGTTCCGGCGAAAAATCTTTTGTAAGTTCTGAAAATGGTTTATGTCCTGTCATAGCAAGCCCTCTTTCTTCAATTCCTCTATATACTCGTCATAAAGCCTGTCGGCTATGGGTATGTATTCCTCATAAAAACGGTCCTTGCCCGTTTTATCTCCTCCTATCAGGAGAATGGCGCTGCGTCTGGGGTCAAACGCATAAAATACCCTTATAGGGTTGCCTCTGTGCTGTATGCGTAACTCCCGCATGTGCTTTTGACGTGAATCCGCTATACTGGACGAATACGGAAACCCAAGGGCGGTTCCTTTCTCAGCTAAAAGGTTAACAACGGCGCTGATACTATCCTGCATATCTTCTTCAAGCGTTTCCCACCAGTCCCCGAACTCGTTGGTATATTCTACATTCCACGTCATGCTATTTTATATTACCTTGGTGTAATATTCAAGGAAAATAGCAGGGGTGGTTACGACTGTCAACTATTCAGAGGGCGACAGGGCATAAACAACAGGTTGGCAAATATAAGGCAGTGTCATTTTGTCAAAATCAGGTCTCTGCCTCAGCCAACTCATAAATCATAACTCAAGCTAATCTTTCTTATTACTTTTAATAAGCTTAGGGGGATTGTAAAGTTAAGTAAATGATTGTAAATTAAAGTTACAGGCAAACGAAAAGCCTGATTCATTCATAAAAAACAACCGCAATTATAAAATCATGACAGCAACCTTACAACGTCGCGAAAGCGCAAGCGTATGGGAGCAATTCTGTAACTGGATCACTTCCACCGAAAACTGGCACTTGGGCAGACATCCTCAACCGCGCTAACCTCGGTATGGAAGTGATGCACGAGCGCAACGCTCACAACTTCCCCCTCGACTTAGCTGCAAACGAAGTCGCTCCTGTTGCAATCAGCGCTCCTGCTATCAACGGTTAATCATAGCAGTACGCGACTAGAAAGCATCAAGACTAGATAAAAGGCGCTCTCCTATTCGGGTGGCGCTTTGTTAATTCGTAAAGAGCGAAGCGACTTGACCCTCTTGCAGGAAAAAAGCACGTATCTCGGCGGAGACCCTTTCCGACTAAATTTTCTCACACATTCCTCTATTGGTAGGTACTGGTAAAATGAAAAATGCCCATCGTATAGAAGGGCATCTATTTTTGGACTAAAAGCTGGTGGTCTCTCTGGATTGCCAGTTTTTAACTTACTTGTTGACGTTTAATTTCTTGTCTCAAAATTTCACATCGGTGGATAGCTTCTCTTGCCTGTTGTCTATAAACTCTTGCTTGCTCCATGTCAGTCAAGCATAGTTCTGTTGCTTTATGCATCAATTCAACTGCTTGTTTACTGAGTTCCTTAATGCGTGTCCTTAAATCTTCAACTGTTTTCATCTGTCCTCTTCTGAAATTACAAGATACAAGTTTTCAGCTTCTTCATAAAGTTTATCTGCTCTACTCACTAATAAGCTAGCGTCTGTATCATAATTACTTGCAACTGCATTATCATGAGCATTGTATAAATCCTCAATGATTTGGTGTAGTTGCGCGTAAGCTCTTAACAGTACAGTTCGGGTCTCTGGTCTCATTCTTCTCCTTCTTCTTGTGTTTTCACACGTATTTTATGAGGATCTGAGCTTTTATATTCATCAGACTTATTCTCATAGAAAGCGATAGGGATAGATTTTTTCAACGATTCTACTAAAGGCGTTTTTGTTTCAAAAGTAAATGAAATTCCACCGATAAAAGGAATCCAATCCGGTATTTTCAGCCTTACATTAACTTCTCGAAAAGGAATATTGTTATCTTTAGCTATTGCTGTAGATTTTGTATTTATTACCTTTGAAGGGCAGTAGGCTTCAGAAACTTTTAAAATTTCTTCCTCAATTTTATCCTTAGCGCTATCAGCAAACCTCCAAATTCCTTGGCTAAAGCCTTCAATTAGTATTTTCTTTTGTTCTTCCACAGATTCCTTTACTGACTCAACTTTTTTTCTAGCTAACTCAGACCGTTTCTTATACTCTTCCACCTTCTGTTTTAATGCTTCTAACTGTATCTCCCAACCACTAATCCGAGTATTCAGTATGTCTTCAATTGCTTTAGCAGCTTTATCTAGTTTATTGAGAGCATTACTCAAAAGATTCCAACCAGAATTTTGAACGACTGTTTGAATAACTGATTCTTCAATTTTAGGAATATTACTATCTATTAAAGCTTGAATGGCAGCATCAGCAATTTTTGGAACATAAAGTTCTCCGTCTTCATCTTCTTCTATATATTGAGCAAGAAAGAACTTTTTGAAATCTACTTTATGCTCTTGATTAGCCACTTTTCTTTGTATAAGCTTAGATAATAATCCTTGCCATGCACTAGCAGGATAAACAATAGGGTTAGGAATACCAAAACCAATTAAAGTTTGTTTTAAATCTTCAAGAACAGCGTCTATTGGACAGTCTTTTTCCGCTTTTCTATCAATCTTGTTAAGAATGAAGTACAGTTTTCCTGTATTGTCTTGTAAAGCCTCTTTTCTCTGTTCTAGCAATTCTTGAAGTAACTCTGAATTCGTGTTATCCTTAAATGATGAGTAATCCAAAATGAACAAAATTGCATCACAAGTTCGCAGTGCTTCCAAAGCTGTCTTTTTTAATTCAACTGTGCTAAAATCTGCCGACTCCCACTCATTAGGACCAGGGGTATCAACTAGTGTGAAGCCAGAAAGTGATGGAAGTTTACTGATAGCTTCTATAGGGTGCTCTAGTTCAAATCGTATAGTTCTATCAAAATTTTTGGTAGCTCGAATTGTGTGAGTACGTTCAAGAAACTTATTACGAATCTCTTCAGCTTTTCCCTGAACTATTACGATAGGTTCTTTTTGTCCTTCTCGATATTCTAAAAGTCTTGGGACAAAACAGTTATGAATTGGGCGAATATCTGTACGACAAACTGTACAAGCTTCTGATTCGGTTGCTAAAATATCTTCTCCAATTAAGACATTGAGGAAAGTACTCTTACCCGCTTTCATAGCTGCAATTACAGCTACTTGATACTTCTGCTCCTTCAAAGCTTTTAGAGATTTGGTAATCTCGTTTTCTAGGCTCTTTAAACCTTTTGTACCATCACCTTCACTCTCATGTTCTGCTTGTACTTCTTGAAGGTACTGCAACAAGCTTGTACCAATGTTATAGATATTTTCATGAGCTGACTGGAATTGTTCAGAAGACATAGATAGTTAGGAAAATCGAATAACAACATTTAGAAGCTATACTTAGAGTTCCCATAATTGAACGAAATATCACAAGTTGCTTCAGCCGATATACAAGCTACATGGGTAGCTTCCTTGCAGAGCCCCTGTACAACCCGCACACCTTAAAAAGGGAAGCTTGTCAGGCTGCGATCGCAATTAAAAGTCAAGCATTTTTGCAGTAATTGGAGAAAATTGTCGTAAAAAAATTTTACTGGTGGGTATCAACTTTTCTGACTGAGTACTCTGTCGGTTATTACTGGTAGGTATTAGCTCTTCATCAGCATTACTAGGGCTATTTTCCCTACCCACCAGTAATGGTCAAGTAATTCACAGTTCATAATTGAATTCTTAACCAGGAATTATATTTACCCCAAGAACTTCCAGAATGTCAGACACCGGAGCTTTTTGTGCCTCTAGCTCCTGAATCTTGGCTAACAACCGCTTGGGAATATACTTGCTCTTTTTGGTAACGCGTGCGCCCTCAATCCAAACCTCATAGTGATACCAAGGTTGGGGATAATCCTTACCATTGAGGGAAATTGTCTTCCATTGAAGGAAGCCGGTGCCAAAGCCTTTGTTTCGTCGTGTTTTACTCTGTCGGTTTTTACTGGTGGGTATCAATTCCTCTAATTGAGTACTAGGGCTCTCTTTACTAGTGGGTATTAACTTTTCATCCCCATTACTAGGGCTATTTTCCGTACCCACCAGTAATCCGGATGAAGATGCACACACGACACCAAGTATTGCCAAAATCTCTATGATTGGGCGTTTTTGCTCCTCTGCAAGCTGAACCACTTCTAGCAAGCGCTTAGGGATATACTTGCTTCTCTTTTGACCGTTTTCCTTCCAGTGATAGTAAGCTTGCGGATAATCTTGACCGTTCTTGGTAATGGTGCGCCAATGGATGGTACCGTTTCCTTCTCCACGATTTCTACGACTTTTACTGGTGGTTATGTCGTTACTAGGGTTATTCTCACTCCTGCACACACCGGGTTGTTCTCTAGATTTACTAGGGCTATCATTACTGGTGGTTATGTCATTACTAGGGCTATTCTCACTAGAGTTCACATTGAATTGTTCTCTAGATTTACTAGGGCTTTTTTCAATACCCACCAGTAATGACTCACAAATACTGCAAGCATGGCTTTGGTCTAGCAGCTGTTCACTGTCATCAGGACAATGAGTTCTGGCAAAAAATGTAGTGGGCTCTTCTATCTTCTGACCTTGTGCAAAACCTATATGGCTGTTTTGCAGATCCTTTGGTTTTGGTTCATCGCTAAAGCTTTCAGGTGCTCTCCACGTCAGAAGAGGTGGAAGATAACGGGTAAGTCTAATAAGTAATTCTGGTTCAACTGGGATGGGTATTGTCTTGTTATCCCATAGAACCAAAACAAGGGGTAAATATGTGCCTAAAAATTGTTGTTCTTCAGTTAAATGTACGGTTCCCTCAATGCTAGACCCGACTAACCGCACTCTATCCCCCACTGTCCAAACATCATCTGGGTCAGGTGGCTCGTCTCCCCACTCTTGCTCATCTAGCCAACCACGTAGAATAAACCATTGCGGTTCTTGAAATGTGGGTGCTGATACTGCAATCATGTCTTCACCCCCTCATCCCAAAGGTGTGCGATGGTGCGGAGCGCCCGCCTTCTCCTGTCACCAGACGCTACTTGATTGGCGATCGCTTCTAAATCTTCAATGCTTCGAGTAATAACTTGCTGCTGCTCAGTAATTAAAGGAAGGGGAATAACCAAACTGTTAACTTTCTTCATAAATGACTTTACATTTTTTCAAAAATTCTTGATCTTCTTCGGTCTCCGCTTTGAGACCCCAATCGTAATTAGTCACCATGTCGTGTTGTTGAATGGCTATCATGTCTTCAGTAGAATCGCGATTGCGACCACACCTCCTCATATTTTTCTGTTTAGCGACTTGGATAATGCGTTCTATAACCTTGCTTTGACTGTCAGGAGTAAACTGCTTCCAGTCTTCTCGTTCTAACAGGTCAAGCTCCTGGCAAAGGTCTGAGGTGAAGCGATAATCGACAGATTCAACTAGTCCTTCACTGTCCCAATACTCTCCGAAGGTACAGCCTGGATTTTGGCAGCGCTTAAGTTTGTGGCGAGTGTAGTTGTAATCTGGAATGACCAATCGGGCTAAGTGAGGTACGACTCGCCCCGAATCGTGGCAGCAAAAACATTGCCAACTTGGTTGCCAAGTTTCTTTTTCATACTCCGGCTCATCTTCAGGGCGGGTATCTTGCGGTGGGAGTTGTCTCATGATTCAGTCCCCCAGACTAAATTGTTAACCTCTGCCCACTTCGTGAACTCCTCGCGGATTTTTCTTTCTTCTTTTGGTCCACCTTTGACAATAAATGCTGGCTTTCCTTGGCGGATTTGGGCAAGCCATTCTTCTCGTTTGGGATGATTTGCCCATTTTTCATTTTGGGCAGCTTGCACTGATGACAAAGTTTTACCATTTGACTTGTACCACTCTCGTGATATTTCCTCCCAGTGCTTTTCAACCCATTTCTCGATAAGTTCTGGCGGCTTTGGTAATTTTCTGGCTTTTTCTTCCCCAAATTTTAAAAAACTCTCTCTCTGGGCTTCTGAGAGAGTTTGAATAAAGTTTGAATAAGTCTGAGAGATCTGAGAGCTGCTGGAACCTTGATTTGGCAAGGGTTTGAGGTGGGTGTTGGCGATCCGTGTGTCGTTTGAAGCGATCCGTGTGTCGCTTGAAGCGATCCGTATGTCGTTTGAAGCGATCCGTGTGTCGTTTGAAGCGATCCGTATGTCGTTTGAAACGATCTGTGTGTCGCCAGAGCCTAACCTTGATGAAGCCCCGTGTACTGCTTTTTTGTATTTAAATTTGGTAATTTCAACTTCAATAAGTTGTAGTTCACACAACTGCCTAATCGCCCGTTGTACTGTACGCCGTGTTAGCCCCAATTGCTCGGATATTTTAGCTGTGTCTATCTCGATAAGGGAGTTTGGAAACGGGTTAAGAACCATCAGATATAAATAAACCCTTAGTTCAGCATCTTTTAAGTTGGCGTTGAGCTTAAAAAATTCATCTGCTGTCAAGGGATAGTGAGTAGATTTAGTAGACATTACTTGTCAACAGGGTGTAGGGGTGTAGGGGAAAATTGTGTTTTGTAATGAGTAATGGGTTGTGTACCACTCCGTGGAAGCCAGCTACACGCAGCGTGCTGGAGGCAATCACTGTCCGTGGAGCGCGATTGAGATACCCCTTTTGCACAGGCTCATAAAGCGCCCTAGAAACGCTTGTGCGATGGATACCAAGAAGTTTCCCCCTGTACCCTGCACCCTTACGCCTGCCTCTTCTTGCTCTGCCAACTTTGGTAATGTGTATAACCCCAAAGACTACTAGATTTAGTCCTGTGGAAACGTGTCTCTTACGCCCTCTAGACGCAGAAACCGTGTGTTTATTCCGTTGTTCTGCCATATAATAGAAATAATTGAAAAAAGAAAGAAACAAATCCAAGATTTGCCCTTACCTGCTTCTGTAAGTAAGGGCTATTCGTTAGTAAAGTTTGTCAGTTATCAGTTACCAGTTACTTAGTTAGGACACCATAGGCGTGCTCTCAGGGCGACTGGTACTGTTAACTTATATAAAGGGCTAGTAGAAACCCTTATGGTATTCATTCGCCCATCTACAGATAGGCTAAAACAGAGTGAATGTGCCACAATTGTTAAATGGGTGCTATTAGACGTTTGTTTCCCCCAAAACCAAGCCCAAAGTCTGGGGTCAGTTCCTACAGCTAAGTCTTGACTTATATGTTTGTGAACTGTAGTTTATTATTAGTGAATGACGATATAAAGTCAAGATGAACATCAGTAAATGTTTCGATCAGACATTAAAAAAGTATGGAATCACCGGAGCGGTGTTATCTAAGAAAGTGGGGGTGAGTACCTCGCACATTTCTCAGTTCCGCAATGGTAAAGGTGGATCTGTGTCTCATAAAACGCTAGAGGATATGTTAGACGCAATGGAAGAACTCGCTCCTGGTTCTAAGTTGTATTTTTGTCTTCTTTTAGCTGGGAAAGACCCTGTGGAGTTTTTCACAGGTTCTCCTGAAACTGATTTGCGAAACCTCATCTTGACTGCTTCTCCCGAATTGATTAGCGACATTATCGAACTAAGTGCTAGCTGGATCAGAACCCGCAAAAACACTGAGACAGCAGAAATCGCTTCAGCAGTATCATGAGCAACAGTAATGGTTCTGTAAAAGAAATTGTGGATAATCTTGCTCCCTGCGATGCTCGCCTTGAGAAAACCAATGGGCGACCGTGCTTTTAGAGCGACCGCACAGCTCTGCCAGTTCTTCATAGTTGACATTCCAATGTTTTAGGAACTCTTCGGGCTCCATCTTTTGAGCAACCTTAGCTTTGTAAACCTCGAACAGTTCCCAATGTCTTCTAGTAGGCGTTTTAGCTGCAATCATTCCGGCAACTCCAATGATGCACTGGTGACAATATCTGGAGTTATGATACTAGAAATATACAGCAACTTTTTAAGACAGTTTTACGGGCGTTTACGATGTGCGATCGCTTCCCAAAATGCCATTTTCATAACTCTTGCAAGGGAATGCGATCGCAATTAGACTCCTCGAACACAACCACCTTCTGTGTTTTGTCCAGAATTATTGCACTAGCAACATTCGCTTCTCAATTGCTTCCCAAGTTGTTGGCGATATCCGCACAGCTGCTTGTTTACATTGCACTATAAGTGAATTAGCGTACAAATAATTTTTTAGTGCTTCTATTTCCTCTTCAGACAAATATATTAAATCTGAATTTAAACGAAGAGTATTAAACCAGATTTGTACAACACGCTTACGAACTGCGCGATCAAGTGGTTGCTGCGAGGCAGAAAGTTGAGCTTTCAGTACTTCCAATCGTGCAATCAGTACATTAAAATTTACACTTTTATTAAATACTTTTATTTTTTCAAATCCGTGAGTTAGGTCAAAAGCTTGGGTATGGGAGAGGAAATAGTGGGTCAAATCAAACGAAAAAGCAGAAGCGAGAACGAAGGCATGAACAAGAGCAAAAGCACGAGCATCAAGAACGCAATCATGAGCAAGGGCAATGTCAAGAGCGAGAACAAGAGCTTGGTCAGGATCTAAGGCAAGAGAGGAGGCAAGGTCAAGAGTAAGAAAGAGAAAGATAGCAGTGGCGCGTTTAGCAACAGGTTTAATATCTCCTACCGATCCAGTTGTTACTTGGTTTACCCAAGTAAGTAAGGCTTGTAATTTTGGAGTACTGATATACTTCTGTGTTGCTTTTTCTATTAGTAACAGCAACTCATCAGCTCCTCCTCGCATTAATCCTGCTACCAAACCGATCCTGTGCTAGCAGGTAAGAGAGTGCTGATTGTTGATGATGATCTACGCAACATTTTTGCTCTCACTACCATGCTGGAGTGGTACCAGATGCAAGTTGTGTACGCTGAGAACGGCAGAGATGGTATTTATGTATTACAAACAATCGCTAATATTGATATTGTACTAATGGATGTGATGATGCCGGAAATGGATGGATACGAGACGATGCGAGCTATCCGCAAGATTAAACAATTTGACTCACTGCCAATAATTGCGCTTACAGCTAAAGCTATGCCGGGTGATCGCGAGAAGTGTATCGAATCGGGTGCATCAGATTACATCACAAAGCCTGTAGATATTGAACAGTTGCTATCGCTGCTACGCGTTTGCCTTTATTGATACATTGAAGACTTGTACTGGACTAGCGCTGGCAATGGCTCGGATATCTTACTTACTTTGTCGCCTCTATGGTATAGATCCCACCTTCCGCCTACTTTTTTTACCATAAATTGCTACACACTTTACCTCACAAGCTTTTCAGGGCGCTTCGTTGCCCCGTCAGGCAAAAACAAGGTTTAAAGGAGATTCAAGTGTCAATAAGCCATTTTATTTTTGAAACCCTTTTGTAGCATGAGTTTCAGACACTGCGTGTCGGCTCGTATCACGCTCGCTACTTTCCCCCCAGCCTGATTAAACAGTTTGTATCAAACTAAATCATCAAGCTGCCTGGTCAAAGCACCTTGCAAATCGATACGGTTATCATCGTAAATAATGACAGTTCGTGGGTCGGAATGGCGGCTAAACTTTTGAGTCGCCCGAATATTACCATTATTTTGATTTAGTGCTTCGGTGATAGCGCTATGTCTGACCCGGTGGGGGCTCATCTGCTTAGAAATTCCCGCCAACTTGCAATACTTCACAACAATTAAACGTATCGCTTCCCCTGTTAACCTATGACCAAACCGTACTGGGTCGAGAGAAATGAAAATTGGTTCGTTAGGTTTGTCAGCAGCATTAGATGCTTGCAACCAATCAGAAATGGAACAAGCAGTTTTTCTTGAAATTGTCACTAACTCCCGTTCTCCATTGCGCCCCTTACCACTCACCTCGATTTGGCAACTGGCGAACTTAAAATGCTTCACATCCAGAGTTGGAATCTCCCCGCGCCGTAAAGCATTACTCCAAAGTAGCCGCATTATGGAGTAGTCGCGCTTTCCTGCAAGAGTCGAAGTATCGATTGCCTCAAATAACTTGATAATTTCGGGAACCTCTATCCCCTTAGTATCCCGTAATGGTTTAACTTTCTCATTTTTAATAACTTCTAAGTCATAATCGCAAATCCCAAAAATCTGTCCCATTTTCACCAAAGACTTAATCGCTGCCAGACGGCGGTTAATTGTCGCCGGTGCTAAACCTTGTTCAAAAAGATGGTTGCGGTAGGCAACCACAACAGCAAGTGCTTGCGTCTTAGACAGCGATAAAAATTCGCGGGCGAGGTCGGATGTTAATTCGCGACCGGGAGCAATGAGGTTAAAGAAATTTCGCAAGTCATGGGCATAAGCCCTGCGGGTGTGTTCCGAACGTTTTTGTGTCAGTAACACTTCGAGAATTTGTTTACTATCGCTTTGTGTATTTTCACTTAAACAGTTGATAGAGGGGAGCGTGATAATACTAGACATAGATGATAACCATTGATTTATTGAGCTTGTATATGTTAAGCGCTTGCTAAAACGTACATTATCACAACCACTTTACATTATGACTGACTTGGCTTCACTCAATGCTTATTTCTTTTTCATCCGAATTAAGCTCATCGTGCGATTATTGCAGGTTTATCGCTCAATTAAGCGTTGCTTCTGCAACTGATTTTGCCGTAACCTAGCCAATAGCTCCTCATTCCAATCCTTCAATGCAGGACGTACCCGGTGTGAAGAAGGCAGCTGAAGAGCGATCGCTCTGTCCAATTCAAAACCAGATGCATCATTATCATAAGCCGCTATCACTGTGGGGATGGTTCTGAGGTATTCCACAGGCAAGCTCTTGGCACTATCAGCAACCAGATACATGGTTCTTTGTTGGGGGATTCCTTCTATTGTTGCCAGCGACACAGCATCAATGGGAGATTTTGTCAACACAACTCGCTGAATATCATCATGTAGCTCCCCACCCAGTCTGAGATAGAACCAACCATCTGCACGTTTGGTACCACGAGCGTATCCCATGAAGGTGTTGTCTTCCCCTCTGGTGCCGCGCAAGAATGCCCCGGTGGTTTCTCCTGTGAGCGATCGCATTCTGAATACGGCGTTTTGGTTGGAGTCAGCATAAACCAAACCAATGTTGTGGAGGGCTTGCACCATTTCTTTTGGCAGTCCTCTTTGTTGGGTGAGATAGCGTTCAACAGCTGGCCACTGGCTAGAGTCAACAGGGGGTGGTGTGAACTGTGGTGTTAGTTCTGTTTGGGCAATCTGTTGGGCTTGTTCTCTGGCATGGTGAGTTACTGCTTTGAGCATACCCTCTTCTCCAAAGGAGTCATTCAACCAGGCTAGAGCATGGGGGAAGCTACAACTGTTGACGTACATCACCAAGTCAATCGCACCCCCACCACCTTTTGGGGAACTGGGGGAGAAGTCATACCACTTGGGTTCATCTATATTAATGATGTGTCCCTCCCCTTTCCACCGACCATCTCCTTTGGCATCCTGAGTCAATCCCAACTGCCAAGCCACTTCTTCTAAAGGGAGGTCGCGCAACTGGTCAGCCAGTTGTCTCAGTTGTTGGTTTTCTTGTTCCAACTGTTGCCGCAGTTTCTCTGAAGCTTGGGCTGTTTTCTTTGCCTGCTTTTCTGCAGAGAGTGCGCGTTGTCTGTCAGCCAGCTGGTGATTGATAGTTTGGATTTGGGGGTCTGCCTTAATGCGAAAGAACAATTGCTGTGCTGTCTCCCCTGGTTGTGGTGCCAGTCTGTCTAATTCCATAAGCAGGGGGTTGCTGTTGACGGCAGTGTAGTACTCCTTAACCTTGGTGTGAGTGGCTTTGCTGCCTTTCACCCCACGTTCGATCCCCAAATGTGCTAGCGCTAGGGCGTAGCTATCTTGCAGTTTGGAGAGTTTTTGCTTGCCCTCATTGCCATTACCACCAAACATGGCTTTGTGGCTGAGGAGTTTGGTCTTCTGGTTAACTGGCACAACATAGGCGTGGATGTGGGGGGTTGCTTCATCCAAGTGCAGTTCTGCTCTGACGCACTTATCACCGTAATTATCCAGCAACCACTGCCTAGAAGCATTGGCGAAATCCCACATCAACTGGTCGTCCCATTCACCAGCGCGACTAGGGTCATGAGGACGGAAATACTCTGGAGATGCGCTTAAGAATATCTCGCTGCAGAGGACAGCATCTTTACGGGGCTTGTGTTTGCAGTCAGAGGCAATTTTGGCTTGTACTAATTTTTCCAGTGGTGGGTCAAGTGGATTGCCAATCAGTCGAATGTTGGTTTTGGTGGGGTCAGCATTTGGGGTATCCTGAAGGCGAGCAGTATGTTTCTCACTGCCACCAACGCTCCCAAAACTTTTTAGTTTCTCCACTCGCAAGATTGCTAATGCTGCCATCTCCCCATCCCAATTGTTGTTCCAACCACTGTCCGTCTAGATGAAGTATTCCCACTCAAGGCAGCGAGAGCGATCGCTCCCTACATCACCACACCCGACAACAACACACCACCACACCACACGCAACAACTCCCAACAAAGCCCCGAAGGGCGAACGAAACTTCCACGTCGCGAGTCCCCTCAAGGGATGAGAGATGCCGCAGGTACCCGTAGGGCGTGGAAGTGTAGTGAGTACACCACCAACGTGGACTGCACTACCCGAAACCCCTTTGGGGTAGCCCCACCGTGGGGGACGAAGCCCCGAAGTTCTGACAGAGCAAGGGTTTGAGATGAGTGGGGGAATTTGAGCGAGTTTTGAGGGATTGGAATTGGGGAATGGGGATTGTTGAGCGAATTGGTCTGAGTTTTGGTGAGGCAAACTGAGGGCATATTGGGGAAAGTTTGCCTCACTAAAGTACTAATACTGAGGTGGTTTGAGCGACTGTAGAGATATAGTCTTATAAAGCACAATAAATTCCTAATAAACAACAGTTATTTGATAGAGATAGTGTATTTTTTGGCATGGGGGGATATGGCAGCCAAGGATAAAAATTCGATTGAGCTAGCACGGATTATGAGAAAAAAGGATAGTTTAGAAGGGGTAGTGTTTTCTCACTTGCAATCTCATGCTAGACCTCAGGCAGAATTGGTTTGTGAAACTTTAAGAGCATACTGGTTACCCTTGGCACTCAAACTCCGGGGAGTCAAGGGATTTGAACTCAAGTCACAGGCTATTGTTGCGATCGCACAATTGATGCAGCAGATAGAGATAATCCGATTGGAGTGTGGACTAAGACCTGACGAGATGCCATTTGCTGGGCTATTGTATGGGGATTTGGGTGGGGTGGTGGAGCCAAAAGTTACAACTGTGCCGAGAGCGAGGGTAGCAAATATTTCCACAGCAGTTAGTACGGATAAAGACATTGTTGATACCACGACTGTGGATGACTCTTCTGAGGATGAAGAGGATTTTGAAAGAATAGATGACAGTTTTCAGGATGGGTGGGGTGTTTAGATGTGTGCTTTATTGCGGGTTGGGAGTTAGTTGAATTAGATTGGAGAGAAATCTCTGAAAAAAGTATAATTTGCCACGATGATTCACTCCAAGTTAACGGATAACACGCAGCTACCTAATAAATCGGTTTCAAGTACGAATTCTGAAGTCATTGTGATTGTTGACCTGGGTGCAAGCAAGACAAAGGTGATATTTCAAGACTACCCAGAAGGTCAACCGCAACTCCAATGCATGGATTCCTCTGTTGCGGATGTGAGCTTAGATGCTTTAAAAGAATGCGCCTCAGGTGGACACATTGAAGATAACTGTTGGATCAGTTTACCGAATGAGGGGAGTTATGCGCTTGGGTATTTAGCTTCGTACAAGTTTTTTGGGAACCCAATGTTACGCTCCCTCAAATTTGATTTGGCACTTCCTAAGATTGCTGGAGTGCTTTGGGTTATCAGCCAGAGATTGAGTAAAAAAACAAAAGTTTTAAAAGTCAGGCTGTGTGTTCTCCTACCACCATCCGAGGGAGGGGATAGTAAGGCGCTTGGAGAAAAACTTAAGCAGGAGTTAGAGGAATATATGACTCCCACGGGTGTGTTGCGGGTGAAGTTGGTTGATTTTATGGCACTGCGAGAAGGTTTCGGTATCGCCCGGTATCGCCAAAATGTCTTGGGTGATGGATTTAATCAACGCAATATTACAGTTGTGATGGTTGGCTACCGCAATCTTTCGATTCTGCCAATAGTACGGGGAATTCCCCAGAAAGGAGCATCTAGCGATTTGGGGATGTTCTTTATGGTACACAATTTTGTTACTGATTGTGGTGCTGGACTAGGAGCTGACGACCCCAAGGTAGTGTCTGTGTTGGTTGAGGCGGGTGCAAGTTGTGATGCAACGGTTTTATCTAAGTTATCTCGCAAGCGTAAGAGCCAAGACCATACCGCAGATGGTGAGAGGTTTTCCTTTGTTGCTAGGACATCACGCCGTAATTATGCGAACGCGGTTATCCGGTGGTTGTCGCAAAATATTCCTTCTGATACTGATGAGATTATCTTTTGTGGTGGGACGGCTCGGTACATTAAGGATGAACTTACCCAATATTGTAACGAAACGGGAATTGATGTGATCTGGGATGGAAGGATTATCGTTCCTAAAGTTCTGGATACTTATGGAATGTCCGAACGTCTTGCTGATGTGTTTGGGTTGTATCAATATTATGTCAGCAAGTTAGATGAGATGAAAAAGAAAGATGGGGCGGCTCGGTTAGCAGAAATGATAGAATTGGCTCAAAAAGAAGCTGCTGAAAAAGCCAGGAAGGCTAAGATTATCGAGCAGGCATTTGAACTTCTGGAAAAGGAAAGAATCTCAGGATTTCTTAAGAATGATGTACTTGAAGAAATAAAGGAATTAATACAAGCCAACCCGTGGATTGTGACGGAGTCTCCGGAGTTGGCATATGAGGTCAACTACCTACACTCCCCTTCGGGAGAGTGAAGGCTTGCTGAAAACCTGAACTTCGGTTCAGTTTCTTAATAGGCAAGGGTAACAGTTGGTTAGGTCACTTGGGAGAGTTAAAAACTCGTTACGACAGGCTTTGTATGTCGCTCAATGCCAGTACCAAGTTCTAAGTTCTAGCCGTTCATTACTTCCAAATATTTCCCTAGTTTGGACAAACTAATTGGCTTCCGTAAGAGGGAGAAATACGGCGGGTAGAATGACCTAAGGGACGTTATTAACAGTAACAAACACATTTATTGGGTTATCCCTAATAACATGAAAATCACAAACAGACAAAGTACTCGTATACCTGTAGTTTCACCTGACAATCAACCTTTAATGCCGACCACCCCTGCAAGAGCGAGGAAGTGGATAGAGTCAGGTAAAGCGATTCCAAAACGCTCACCAATCGGCATCTTTTATGTTCAATTAACTCAAGAGCCGTCGGGCTACAAGTTGCAAGATATTGCGGCTTCGACGGACAGAGGAAAGTGTTTCACTGGCATTGCATTTCAATCTAAGCTAGCAACAATTGCGGTCATTCATACTGTACTATCTGGTTTTTATAAGTCTAATAAAAAGACGAGAGACCGTCAATCAGTAACAGGCAAGATGGCGAAAAGACAAGAGTTGCGGAGAAGTCGGAGAGGTAGAAGAATAGATCGTCGTAAGCCGTTCAAACTTCGTAATCACAGACAGAAACGGTTTAACAATAGACGCGGTAATAAGCTACCCCCCTCAGTAAAAGCTAATCGTTTAATGGAACTTAGAATATTACAAGAAGCTATCAAAATCATCCCCTACTGCACCTTAAGAGATGAGGATTGCGGCGGGAATACTAAGAAAAATGGTCGAGGTATTTCACCTGTAACTGTAGGTCAAGAATGGTTTAGGAATGAAGCGTCAAAATTAGTCCCAGTTGTCCCTGTGGATAGCCACGATACCGAAGGGTTAAGGAGGCAATTTGGCTTAACCAAAGATAAGTCTGACAAATCAAAACAAACAATCGAAACCCACGGCAACGATGCAATTGCATTAGCTGCTAACCACTTTGTTGAGTATGTTCCATTTCACACGGCTAACACTCACGGGCATCATTGGGTAGGTGAATGCAAGGTCACCCCTGCACCATTCATTGTGATTACCCGTCCAAAGCTGTTCCGTCGAAAGTTACATCAAGAAGAGTATCAGAAAGGAGGGGTACTCAAACGGCAAGGGGGAACAGTCACTCCTTTCAAAGTTCGTTCTGGAGATTATATCGAGTTTCGGAAAAAAGGCGGAGTTGTTAGAGGTTGGGTCGGTGGGTTCACCGACACTCCAAAAACCAAGAATATTGCAATTTATGACCACAACTGGTCAAGGATTGAGCAAGTTAACCCTAAAAACATCAAGTTGTTAAACAGGAGCACGAAACTATGTGTTGTGTACTAGGAGATTGGCAATTCTTCCCGACACTCCCCTACCCTTCGGGAACGCTTCGCAAACGGGTGAGTGGGGGAAAAAGGTGTACAGGAGAGCGATAAGCCGGGTACGGCTTGCGCCGAAGCGATCGCGCTAAAATGTAAAAAAAGAAATCCCACTCGTGTTTGAGTGAGATTTCCTGACTTTTTGTAGAGTCATTTAGACGTAATAGTGGTAACCTAACCAGCCTTGATATTTCCAAGTATCAGGATATCCCCGCTCCTCATCACCTTCGATATGTTTTCCAAGATAATAGGCAATATGGTCGCTATTCCAGTCCCAGCTACCATCAATTCGACGGAAAATCCTAGTTTCTAACCAATTGTTTGTGCGAATGAGACAACCTCCATCCTTGAACTGAAGAGCAGGTTTGAAACAATTACCGCTAGCATTGGAAAACCAGATACCACAAAGAGCGAAAGTGGAATTTCATAATGGCAATAGTTGAGTGTTTTCGCAGTATTTGGGCGTCAGCCCGTGGTAGCAAGAGTGTTTGGATTTCTATCACTCGTCAATGTAAACTGCGAATCTCACATAATGTAAAAATAATACTAGTACGAACGATTTCGCTTGCACTAGCATTATTTTGAAGTTCACGAATTACTAAAACGGAAGGGGTTCGTCTACTTTAATTGTTGGAATCATGCTATTTTCAAGCAGTTCCTTCGCAAAATTCGGGGTTTCAAGTTTTGAAGAGTGTTCATCCACAGGTTCTACTGATACGCTGATGGATTCTACTGTTACAAAATTGGGAGTCTCAGGTTTTGGAGAGTTGTTAGGAGTTTGGGAAAGTCCATCAATGGGTTCTACTGATACAAAATTTCTGATAACAAAGGTGGCAATCTTTTCTTTATATTCACCTTTGTTATCAACTTGCAAATCAATAAAACCTTCGGCTGTACCATGGACGCCTTCTCCTTGATGGTTGATAACGACGGCTGGTGCGCCTTTGGAACGATAGGGAACTTCATCAGCCACTGTTCCCTCTTTCCCCCGGTAGTAGAACTCAGCAATCCCGAAAGCGATTAAGTTTCCTTCCCTGTCGTGAGTATGGTTGATGGTTTTGATAGCTATGGTTGCAGTGGTGTTAATCATGATAGTCTGATTGTAAATTTTAAGTGTGTTTGTTTTTCGCCTACACGAAATACTCCCGTAGGCGAAGGTTCTTTTTTTAGAAATGAGCGTAAGCGATGGTTTCTTCGTTGAGTCCAGAGGCAGATTCTTCTTTACGAGGTGAACCCAATAACTCGACAGCATTGATGATGATGACGGGTTTTTGACGCATCACGCCAGAATTTCTATCAGCCCAGCGGTCAAATTGGAGTTCGCCAGTGACTGCAATTTGGGTTCCTTTGCGAACATAGTTACCAATCACTTCCGCTTGCTTTCCCCATGCAACCAAATCAAACCAAAGGACTTGTTCGCTTTTATAGGGAGGTCTAATGGCGATGCTGATACTTGCTTTCACTGCACCGGACTCAAAATACTTCAGTTCGGGTTCTTGTCCGCATCTGCCAACTAACATGATTTTGTTGATGTAGTTCATACCGCAAGAATTGATTAACTTTTTTTTCTTCCTGCGTTAGCAAAAGTTCTTTCAGGATTTACTACTGCAACGAGTTATTTTTCTTTCTCCCTGTTTTTTCCAAAATCTCACCCAGAGGATAACTTGTATACGTGAAAAGATCGCTCTTGAATTAGGTTAAGTAAGTCGGTGCAATAAAAACAATGTATGTTAAGTTTTGTAAAAGCCTTAGAACGACGCATTTATAGGCTTTACGCTGATTTTACATTTCGTTACATAGGTTGATTTTTTAACGCCGACTTACTTACGGTGTTTTACCCGATTATAGAGTATGTCTTTCGCTATATCTACGCTAATGTACTTTTTTCGACTGTATTGCACTATGATGGCAATTGCACCTAGCTCCTCCAGAACTAACTGGAAGTAGTGCGATCGCTGTTTTAGAGGTTGTCAACTGGGCCAGAGTTTTGTCATACTTTTCTCAGACCTTAGCAAACTTAGAAATTCAGTTGATTCTTGTAAAGAAGAATCTGGGAAGAAAGTCACCAGTTCTAGATAATTTTCAGTCTTTCTTGGAAGTGGCTTATCAGGATTATGAGGATCTTTTACAAGGCGTACTATGGGATACATTCGATGCCAAACTCTGTTGCTTTGACCAGTTAAGCCAGTTATGGATGATCTGTGAATAGAAATTCTACGATTTCTAGTCTGGAAAGTGGGTTCAAGCTCAGATAAATGAAACCAGGCAACAGCTACAGAATCTTCTTGGTCATTCGCTAATCTCCCCCAGACTTGAACATTATCTGGATGCCATGCTTCGTACCAAGATGCTTTGTGTTTGGGATTAGGAGTAAAACCTTGCAGTTGCATCCATTCCTGAGCACTTTGACGCACTTTATCAATAAATAAGTTAACCTGCCCTAACTGCCGAACCTGAACGTCTTTAATCAAGGACTGTCCCACCCATTCCCAATGACAACCAATTAATGCTTTTCGTCCTCCTCTGCTGTAATACTGAGGAAAAAATAGTCTATGATCTGCTCGTTGCCAAGATTTGCCAAAGCCACCTAACAACATTGCAAAAGAAGTTAAGGCTTTTATAAATCTCTGCAAAGTTTTATACTCAAGATCGGTTAGCTGTTGCCTCAAGAGCCAATTCACCTCTCCTTCGACTTCATAAGTTGACTCTGTGTAGCCCAAATCAAAAATACCTTGCTTTAAATACGTCTGATTGAAACTCATTTCCAATAGTCCCGCAGTTGCTTGTTCTCGAACATTCCGAAAAAATGTTTTTATTGAGGAGTTATCTGTAGTGTTATTGGTTGAAGCATTCAAGAGTAGTTGTGTAAGTTGCCAAGTAAGTTCCTCCTTTGCTACGGAGGTAAGACCCCCATAGCTTTGATCAAATGTGTTTAAATGTAGAGATAACTCACGAAAATTCATCCCAAAAGGCTCCACATTTTTTTCGCCCCAACCACCTTCGAGAGATTGCTCTATCAAAGCATTAAGTTCAACACTCCCAAATAAAGTTCCAACCAAATGGTTAGCTGTTGTTTCATCCGTTAAACCACTAAAGATACGTAACGCATGCCCTCTTAATGTCGTTTTAAATATATTGGTGCGAAATTCGACCCTACCATTGCTCAACCGCGAAGCTATTCCCTGTCCTTTTAATCGGACATGGTAGAAAACCTTACTCCTAAGTATTTCCTTTTGTTGTTCAACAAGCTCATCAGTCAGCTTATCATTTGCAAATTGTTGAGTATGAAGGGAAGCTTGCTCAGAAGAGACCTGAGCTTTCATTATCCTCTGTTGAGGAGTCTCTAAACTACTTTGAGCAGTACTGGCTTCTGTGGATTCAACTGCTGTCTTTCTTAACATAGTTGCCATTCGCAAAAGCGATCGCACCCTCGCCAACAATTCATCCACTGTTACAGGTTTACGAATAAAGTCATTCGCACCCAAATCTAATCCATGAGCAACATTAGGTGAGTCGTGGCCTGTAATCAGCAGAATAGGGATAAATGGCAATGCAGTATTTTGCCGGATGCGTCTAGTTACTTCATAACCATCCATTCCTGGCATCATAAGATCGAGAATTATTAAATCTGGTAGAAAAGTTTCAATTATAGATAGTGCATTAATACCATTCTCTGCTATGTTAACTTGATACCCTTCTTCTTCCAAAATAGTTTTTATTAAAAAGCAATTATCAGGAGAATCATCGACAGTAAGAATGCGAGGACTTGTTGAAGGTTGTGACGGAAGTTGGTTGGTGTCTAATTCAATGGTAGCTATAACACAATACGGTTCAGTTAAGGCTATGCAGTGCTTGAAATAACAAAAACAGGAGGATTGGTTATTGTTCCAGTACCTCTGTGCTTAACTTTTTTCGAGCGAAATTTTGATACAGGCTTTTTCACAACCCTTGGGTTGTTTCTATGAACCTTTTCGGGTAGAACTTGGTCGAGAATTTCCACAGTTAACCAACTTAAAAAAAGGGGAGTTCTTGTAGTTGTAGACGCTGAAATTTTGGAAGGGCACGACGAACAACTCGTAATGTTCCCGTGAAGCTTAGACGTAAGGGTGAAATATTTGCGCTGCAAGCGGCTTGAAAAATTAGCAACCGAATAGCCCAATGCCCTAATAATAAACCGTAAACTTCTTGCACCACCTCCCGTGGCTTTTGAGAACGAATATGAGTTTTGCGTCCTAAAAGATGTACTTTGAGTTCATCAATCGTATTCTCGACTTCCCAACGTTGATGGTACTCACAAGCTAGTAACTGAGCTGGGAATTTTGCAATGTCCAGTAAGCTCGTAATTAAACGATATTTGGTTTGTGCTTCTGGGTTATCAGAATTCTCAATTGTGTATTCAATAACTCGTACTCGTATTGGCTCAAAACCTTTTTTTCTTAATTTGCCAGATGGATAAATATAACTTAAATACGAACCATCCTCTAAAGCTTCTTCGTTTAAAAATTTAACATTGGCAGGGATTCTTCCTAAATAATCACAACCCTTACTTACCGTTGCTTGTACCATCGCGTAAGAATGCAAGCCTCTATCCCACATTAACAACATACCTGATGTTACGGAGCGCAATAGTTTTAGTGACCTGACTCGCTCTCCAATCTTATATGGGCACATTAATGCATCAAAAATTAGATGTGTTCCTGCCTCTACCAAAATAACTAATCTAACTTTAGGAAATGCAGCTCGTGTACCAGGACGACTACCAGGACGACCAAAAACCCTTGCATTTTCATCGCTATCTGGGATATCTAGGCAAGTGCCATCAATCACTACAATTCGTAATCCATTTAAAAAAGCTCCTATTGTTTCCTTCGTTGCCATTGGTTGTACCAACTGATGAAACAACTGTCTCATCACTCCTGCTCCCAATCGTTGTCTTGCTTGAGTGATAGCTGATTTACACGGCACACACCAATATTTACCAACTTTTACCCATGCAAATGTAAGACCATCAATGAGATTTTTTAGTACATCCCGCATTGAATCTCTCGACCATAGGCTCATTGCTATTATTAGACAAATGACCAGATGTGCTGGTAATGAACGATGACGTTCCTCTTCTACTTTAGTCTTAGCGATCGCTTGTTCGATTAAAGTTGCTGGGATAGCTGCTTCTATTGCTTTGAATATCTCAGTACTTTGTATCTTGGGAGACACTAATGAGAATTCTTTGAGATGCACCTTACTTGATTTCCATTTTTGGAAACAACATCTAGTTTATAACGCTTTGAGGCTTAACTGAACCGTATTGAGCTATAACATTCTTAGCTGAACTAGCTATTTGTTCAGGAATTGACAGGTTTACTCCAGCTATCTGTAATTGACGCTCCCTTGCTATTAAACTTGCTAACTGTGCTGTTGCGCCTTCTTGTTCCCCACGAGAAAAACTTTCCATCCCACGACTATAAACCAACAACGGCTCAAATCCTGCCTCCAGCAATGGCTCAGCCAAAGTCTCCATTAATGAAGCAAGTCGTAACACCTCCTCCATGTCTTCCTGCTTCACCCTTGCACTTAACGCTTGTGCCAACTCCCGCGCCGCTTCATCAGGCTTAGTATACGCCAACGCCGTCCACTCAGTTGCCTCACGCAAATCCTGCGTATCTTGGTCATCATCAATTAGTCGTTGCGCTACATAATCCAGCAAAAACTCTCCGAGTTTATCAAATCGTTCCTGTCCAAACTGCTCCTTCAGTTCTCGCAATAATAAATTGCGATCGCTAATATCCATTTCATACATCTCATAACCTACTTGCCGACACAGACGCGATAGCAGCACATGAGCTACTGCTGTCCAAGGGGCTTCAGGAACAAAGTTTGCCCAAATTTGGTAAAGTAAGTCCGGTGTAAGTGACAACGGAAACGCAGCATGACGAGCTAAAGTGCAATGTGCTTCCCCAAATTGTTGGGCAAACCCTTCGATTCGTCTTTGGGCAACTTTCATTGCACGGGTTTGGTTAAAATTTGGAGTCATATTAGCTATGAACCCTATCCTTCTAAGTGAGAGTGAGAAGCACGGATTGCTGCTTCTGTAAGTTTATCAGTGGATCGCTGCAACCAAGCTTGCTCCAGTAATTTAAACCATTGTTTTTGTAATTGTGCCATTGATAACCCTAAAGTTTTGGCAATTCGTTCGTCAGATACCCCCTGTTGTTTCAACTTTAATAAAGACCGTTGCTTATCATCCAGCTGTTCGGTGTATATTTGCCACTGTTGTGGGGTTAACCCTAAATTAGTTTGCAAATCTGCTTCCAACCACTCATGAACTAGCTCCCAGCGATGCAATAAAGCAAAACGAATCAAATGATATTTGAAGCGCTGCTGTAAATAATCTCGTTGACGGGGGGTTAAACCCAAAATTGACTCTATTTCCTGTGCTGACAAATCTTGAAGGCGAAGAGCAAAATAATCAGCACAATCTGATTGTTGCCGCTCTTCTAAATAATTCATTAATTCCGCAGTAACCACAGAGCGTAAGGTATCTTCTTGGGGTTCTGGCTCTGGTTGGGTTGCCATTGCACTCCGTAATTGTTGCATTGCTGGGTCTTCCCATGAACCATCGGCTTCGTTCCCACTACCTTCTGCTGCTTGTTCGATGTCTACACAAGTTTCCGGTGGTTGTTGTTGAGAAAATGTTTGTGCGCGTAGAATAATAAGCTGTTGCTGACGACCGGGCAAAGGAATTCTCCGCTTGGCATAGCGTTCGGTAAACGCCATATACTCTGACAATTCCAAAAGAGTTTGCGGACGATAGGTCGCACCGAGTTGGTTCTCACGCCGGAAAGCGTTTAAAGACTCTAAGTAAAAACTTTGTAGGAAGTCTTCGATAATGACGAGTCGCCCTTGATAACTTAGTTGTCTTTGAGGAGGATTTATATAGCGATAGATAATCGCACTCAAGGTACTGTGTAGTTCTACCCTACCTCGAGATGAACCCAACTCATAGTATCTCAGGCACTGTTGCAGTCTATGCTTGGCTAAGGTGATTGCCGAAGCTTCCATTGTACCTGCAGCTTGGATGCGCTTGCTTTCACTGCAAATACGGTTTACTTCAGCTGCAATTCGCGTTGCGACATCACGACAATTTTGCTCTGAAGCTTTAGTTAACTGTTGCAGTTTGTAAAACAAAAGTTCATAAATTTCTTCCGATGTACTTTTTACAGATGAAGATTCATGCTGATGTGGGCTTTGTTGCGATTCTTGTAATAAAGCCTGGTCGCTACCCGAACCTACTAAATCCCCAGCATTATCATTAACTTGCACTGTTTTCAGTAAATTCTCATGCCTGTCCACATAACGACCCCGCAACACATTGATTGCTGCATTCATCCCTTGGGGACTCATCTCAAACATTGGTACAAAACGGGCAATTTCTCCAGCAGTAGTTTGCTCCCAGCATTGGCTTGGCATTGGGTTGAGCCAAGCATAATAACGCACTGACTTTTGTAATTGTTCAATCCAAGCTTTAGTACTCTCAACCCGCTCGGAGTCAAAATTTCCCCGTGCTGCTCCTGCATCGCTGACAATCAGTACCACCGCTCGTTCTTCAATTTCCTCAAGCACTTGAGAAACAGGTTGGGCATCAAGCATTGCAGAATGACGATATAAGTATTCATTCGGATAGTCGTGAAAATAAAATACATTTGTTGTTCTCAGCCGTCCTCCCCGTTGTGCCGTTTCCACCAACTGCCGCGATAAATCGTGAAACGGCACCATCGACCCTTCCTGGTCAATTAATAACACCAAATCAGTCCGATTAGTACGAGCAGGCATCAGTACGGGTTGAAGTAAAATGCCCTCACTCCCAATTTTTGCTACTGTCGCCTCAACATCAAATTCTGTAGGGACTCCTTCGCATACCGGACGACGCAGATAACGCCAGCATTGCTTCATTTGTCGCTTTGTCACGGGAAAGTACTCTGTTAACAGTTTATAGCGGGGGCGTTTGAGTTCCCTATCCCGGCTACTACTCCGCACAGCTTGAACTGCTTGCACTGGTTCTGGAGTTAGACTGGGCGGTGTTTCTAACTCGGATAAAGGTTCATCTGGTTGAAACAGTTCAGATATTGATGTTTCAGTCGAGGACGATTTAGGTATGACTGTTTCAGACGAGGAAGTAAATGATGTGGACAGAGGTGTTGATGTTTCACCAACATCTGGAATGCGATGGGCTTCGCCCAACCGTAGGCGATCACCTTCATTCTCCTGCTGAGTTGGCAACTCCCGCCACATCTGCTTAAACAACTGTCGAATCAGGCGATTTTCCTCCTCAGACTTTGCCCATAACATACAGCAAAGCTGTTCTAATTCCTGGCGATTACTGATACCAAAACCTGCTTGGACACTACGCAAAACCACTAAATATTCTTCAACCCCTAACAGCATACCATGTCGCTGTCGCAGACTGTTAAAAATATCCAGCAGTGGTAGTTCTTTATTCATACTTCAAATACCGCAGATGGTCTTCCCATTTCTTTAATAAAACTTCCGGAAAAGGTATTTCTCCCTCCAGCTGTTTTAACAGCTCATCTTCAGGAAATTGCCGTAACACTGCAAACCAATCGAGCAACTCGCTGGTACTAACTTTTTTACCTGCTTTCCCCTTCTCCATTTTCTGCCGCAACTCAGTAAAACGCTTCACCGCAACTGCCACTAATTCGGGGGAGGATTGGGGAAAGTGAGACTTGACAATATTATCTAACTGTGCATATGGAAACTGAATATAATAAAACAGACAACGCCGCAAAAAAGCATCCGGTAAATCCTTTTCATCGTTGCTGGTAACGAAGACAATGGGAGGGTAATTTGCTTTGACTACTTCCCCCTTTTCTTCAATCATAAACCGCTGCTCATCCAACTCTCGCAACAAATCATTGGGAAAGTCAATATCAGCTTTATCAATTTCATCAATCAGTACTACGGTGTGTTGTTGATTTTTAAACGCACGTCCCAAGGGTCCAAGTTTGATGTAATTGTCTAAATTCTTGACTTTGTAATTATTAGCTTCCCCAACGCGAGCAAGTTGAGCATCGTGTAAACGACCAACAGCATCGTAAGTATAGAGTCCATCTCTCGCCCTAGTAGTAGACTTAATATACCAAGCTTCAAAGGGTAAACCCATTTCGTGAGCTACAGCCTGCGCCAAACAGGTTTTACCGCATCCCGGCTCACCTTTAAGCAACAAGGGGCGTTTTTCTAGAAAAATAGCGAGATTAACCGCTTTGATGAGTTCCGGTGATGGCAAGTAAGGGGAAAGCCCGTGGTTTTGGCACTCCTGGGGTGAAATTGGCTTGCCAGTATAGTATTGCTTGCCATTGGCAGTCAGTACACTTGCTAAATCAGCCATTTCGCCAACCCTCCTTCCCAACTATGACCGCAGTGGCAGCAAATTTCTTCATAAACAAATTCTGGGATACCGTTCTCGGACATCTCTAACAATGTTTTGGGTGTTAATCCAGTGGGTATTTCTATAGTCTGCATCGCCATCACCATTTCAATCCAATCATCCAGCACATCTACCGGAAATGGATTAATGGGTGGTAAGTGCAGAGGAATGCGGGGATACTCCGGTTCATCAAATTGCTTTGCCAGTAGGATATTTGAGTTACAAACGCTACCGCTATTGTCTACCAAAAACATTAATAAATGTCTACCCTGTTGAGTGGGAGGGCAATTTGCCTCAACTTGTGTCACTAAGGTTCCCCAAAATTCTTCAACCCACACCGCTAGTACCTTTGGCGGCATATAGTCTATAGTGTAAAAAATAAAAATGACATCTTGAGTTGAAAAGCGATCGCAAATTCTTTGAATAATCTGCTTTGGTTCAGCATCTTTTGGTAAACCAAACCAAGATGTGAGTTGTCGCCACAGGAGAGGGACGCTCCTACCTGCACCGTTGTGACTTACATTAATCTTAATCGGCGATATATTTTTCCACTCTGACTTCAACCGGAACAAGCGAGTTACCAAAAGTTGCTGCCCATAGTAAGGTTCACCATGAACCAAGAAAGCTGCAGTTTGGTGCAATTCCATGACTTGCCTAACTAAACGCACCTGCTGCTTAAAGTCCATGTGCAACAAAAGGTCAAACAGTAAATGCGGCGGTGTTTTAACGCCTGTCAATTCTGTAATAATTTTATCAATATCTATCTGGATATCTACGCCAACATCTTTACGGATTTCTGTTAGCAAAGCACAAAGTGCAGGTTTACCGGGCGTAACTTCACCATAGATATCGAGTATTTTAACCATATCGGTTATAAAAATATCTTTTGAGGTATTCCAGGCAATACGCTTTGATATAGTTTCATTAATACCCAAAGTCTTTGTTAAATAAGTTTGACAATCCTTCTCATCCCTAAGAATTTGGGTGAGTAGGAGCAATATTTTTTGTATTAAATTGCTGCTTATTGCCATGTTTTAACTAAAAAAAAATTCAAAACGTAAAATATTCCATAAAATAACAGTAAAGTTGACCAATTGACTTAGAATTGCTCAATAATATGGTTGACCTCTATAAGTTGCGATAGCCCCTCTACAAAAGCCATTGACACGACCCCATCCGTCTACGTCAAGTTTTGAAGCTGTTGCATCAAAATTCCAAAGCAACTGTTCTAAAGAAGGATATAAATCCAAAAGCCATTGTGAAGAATTATGTATAAATTCACCTATAATCCGAATCGCTTCGGGGTAATACAAATAAGATCCTTGTAATGAAAGGCTTTTTTCTTGTGAAAAATAACTAGGTTTCTCGGCTTCAATATCACCTAGCCCAAGTACAAATTCTCCTTGAAAAAACGCAGTATCCACATCAATTATAAACTCATCGATCCAAGGAACTATAATTTTTTTGATTCGTTCAATTACAGGCACGAAATAAGTACTTCCTAAAACAGTGTTAAATACTGAACTAGAGTAATAATAAAGATATGTTAAACTACAAGTCAAAGGAAGATTAGAAAGTGAATCAGATTGCATATTTAATTTAATTTTTAAAAAATCCCTCAGTAATTGAGTCCTTTTTTCTTGAACTCCTAAAATCAACACAACATAAGTGGCGAGTGCTAGTGGATAAAGTCTAATAAATCGGCTTTTCTCATCGAAAAATCTATTTTTAGGGGGTAAAGGATGATTTGTAATAATTTTGAAACCTCTAACTATTGATGGTACATATTGTGAATGATTATCGTGATAAATAATTTTAGCTAAAATTCGCAGAAATGTTTCACTTTTTCCTTCCAAACATTTAATACATTGCAAACAGTGAGACTGATTCTCTATTGAGAGAACTACAGGACAAGCATCAAATGTACCCTGCATGACCTTAACTAAATCTTTCGCCTCTTGCAGCAATAACTTTTCCAGGAGAATCGAGTCATTATTAGATAGATATTGCTCAACTTGTTGAATCAGAGTATTAGAAATATGAAATGTATTATCACTAGTTTTTTCTCTAATCTCTTGTAGTAATTCTTCTATACGTAATTTTATATCTTCCCCCACATCTTCACGAATGACTTCTAACAATGCACAAAGTCCAGGTTTAGCAGGAGAGATGTTCCCGAAGACAACTAACTCATTCACCAAATTAGGAATAAAATCATTCGTGGATGTATTCAAAACTAGGCGGTGCAGCACTGGATTGTCTGTCCCCAATGCCCTGATTAAATACCCACGACGCTGATTTTCATTTTCCATCAGCGGTCTAAGTAAGGGTAGCAATTTTTGCATTAATTCACTACTTATTGCCATATCTTAATTACCTTTATAACCACGTATAAATCTCCGGTGCGTTAACTTGCAAATCCTTCAACACTGCTATCATACTTGTACCTGCATTACGTAAGTACCGCTGATTAGTTCCCGGTTCCAGTAACCTCCCGCCGCTATGGTGAATTGCCACGACTTTAAATTCATCATCAAATACTGGCGACCCAGAAGAACCTGGTAGGGTGCTTGTAGTATACTGCACTATCTTGGTATCAGCATAGGCAACAAAGTTATTTTGCATTGAGATTTTTTTCAGATGTCCGCCGGGGTGTTGAATAATTGCTACACGGTCATCTCGACTTACTTGTTTGCTTTTAAGGGTGAGAGGATTGACAAAGTCCGGTAGATTTTGCAAACTGACAACGGTGAAATCTAAATCAAAATTTGTGTAAAAAGCACGACTTGATGATGCCTGTGCTGTCTGTGTACTACACACTAGACCATTGACATCTAATTGATAATTAAAGGTATATGCTGTTTTCTCGGCTTCGTTCTGGCTGCCGATGACGTGGTTGTTGGTCATCAATAAATCTGGTGCAATCATAAAACCTGTACCTACACCACAGGGAGCATCCAAATGCACCACTGCTTTTGATGCTTCTAGCGCCAAGTTCAAAATGTAAATGTCGCGTAAAGTATTTTCACCAATAATCTTTTCTTGGACATCAGCCATGCTATTTGTACCCAGCCAACGGTCTATCATGCGGCTAGGACTAGCTGGAGTATCAAGGGGGTAGTTGTTGAATAAATTCAAAATGAACTCTTGGTCTTCATCACCAGCAAACGACAGAATATAGTTGAGGAAAACGCCCAAGGCTTCTTTACCGTAAGCAACCTGTCCAAACTGCGACAAGAAACGCACCACTTCCACAGAAACACCCATCGGCGCACCATCCAAATCTATCCGCCCTAAGATAACGTTTACTTGAGGTACACCTTCTAATGCACCTGCAACTAAGCGACGGCGATCACGCACATTGGCAAAGTCGGGTAAGTTCTGGACAATGCGGATAAGTCGTTGGAAGTCAGACTGGGATAGCTGGACGGTCACGATTACTGCTCCTGTACAGTCAGGCGTTTCTATTTTACGTTCTTTTCTTTTTTCTTTGTGTCGCTCCGCAAACGCGGAGCATACCCGTTAGGACAAAACGTATAATTAGATATTCTTTGAGCGGGAAGAAAATAATTAGGAAAACAGTGACAACTGTTCTAACTCGAACTGACTTTCAGTTGAACTTACTTGAACCGATCGCCTGTAAATATTTGAAGACTTTTTACCCCACCCTTCTTTCGCCGCGTATTTGATTACATGAGAACGAATATCACTTGCTAAATTTTCATAATCCGAGCGGATTTTCTCATACTGAATTGGAGTTGTACCAATTTTGTGCCAAAGGTCATTGTAGTCGTAATTCTTAAAGGGTTTGTGCTTGATAAGCGCATCATGACTTGCCCAGAGATAAACATCTGCCCATTGTGCTGAAAGTGGTATTTCGTAAGTAATTGGCATCATGAGGGCTAGGACTTCGCTACTTGAGGCGAGTGTTCCTATCTTTCCCTCGTCTATCTCTTTCAGCACTGTATCCAACCTATCAACGGAGATCGCACGCCAAACCCAGGAGGGAATGGATTGTTGCCAAGCGTTTTGTTTAGTTACGATTGGTCCTGCTATATACTGAACGATTTCTATACTCGCTCCTGCCAGTTCAAGTAAACTAGCTGTTACCGTTTTGTTAATTCCTTGGCTGGTTAATAACTGAAGTATTTTTCTAGTGCTAGGAGTCAGGATTTCGCTTGCTTTTTGGCTTTTGCTATTACAGATAGTTTGCTCAAGATGAAAAAGGCTTTGCTGTTGGTTCATCGGACTAATTTAGTATAAATAAGTACTACCAATTAAAAGTGTTTCTAATTGGCAGCAACTGTTGAGAATATTGCGTATCCATTGTTTACAAGTGTGTTTGGTTATGGTAGAAGTAGAGTATCCCAAACGTTTCTTGGGGTAACGTGGTATAGGATTTGATTTCTGGCGTCAGTGATTTTAGCCAGTAACTGAATATTGTGTAACTTCTTCCACCATATGTGTTGCAGGTAGGTTAGTAGCCATAACTGCGTTTCATAATTCCAGTGAGAGATGGTGTTACTCAAACTGAGAGCGGTTGGGATGCTGTCGGGAGGCGCTTTCAGTTGAGTGATGATTTCTTTTGGTATAAGAGTCAACATATTAATATTAGCGATCGCTCGACCGGGGCTACCTTCACTAATGGCTAATATCTCTTCTGTTAGCTCAATTTGTTGGTCTTTGAGTATAGAAACAACTTCTTCATTAGTTAACCGGGAAAAGGGTACGATTTGACACCTACTATTGATAGTAGGTAGTAATTTTTGCGGACGTGATGAGATAAGGATGAATATTCCGGTTTTCGGTTCCTCTAAGGTTTTCAGGAAGGTATTGGCTGCAGTAAGGTTAAGCAAATCGGCGTCGTGGATAATCACCACTTTTGGCTTGCTACTCATGGCGCTGGTTGAGAGAAATTCTATCACTTCTCGTATTTGTTCAACCCGGATAGTGGGGATACCTTTTTGCTGGGAGTTGTTCTCAAGGAAGCACGGTTTGATATGCAGGATGTCTAGAGAGTTGTTGTTTCCAGCAATGGCGTTTGCAAATGCTAGAGCAATTTTACTCTTCCCCACTCCTTCTATTTCACTACTAAACAAGTATGCAGGGGCTACTTTATTGTGTGAGATCGCTTTTGTAAGTAAAAGTTTGGCGGTATGCTGTCCGGTAATTTCTGTAAATGGGTTAGTTTTCATATGGTACAGATTTCGATAATTCGGTTGATTAAGCTATTCGTTCCAGTTTTCAGTTCAGTTTCGAGTTGTGTGAGTAATCGGAGACTGTTCTTGAGTTTGTGAACAGTTACGTACTTGACCTCATCCTTGAGGTAATATAATCTTTTGGGGTTTTTCAGTTCGGCGATTTCTGCAATTTCATTGTCAGGTAATCTAGCTTCTACCCCAGCCTTAGCGATTAGCCAGGTACGGAAAATAGACGTGAGGGTTGCAACTATTTTGAGGGGATGTTCGTTGTTATCCAGTAGCTTGGAGATTTGGGTTATTGCTATGTTTGCATGGTTTCGTAACATAGCGATCGCAAGTTTTGAGTAGTCCGTGTTATTATTACTCACTAACTGGGTGACTTCTTCAAGTGAAATAGTTGTTCCATTTGCATAGACAGCAAGAAGAGCGAATTCGCTATCAGCGCGTGCCGTATTGTTGCCAATTGCTTCTACCAGGTAATCAGTAATATCTGGCGTGAGTTTAACTTGATGAGCAGCTGCATATTTTCCTATTAAATGAATTATCCCTTTTTTATCCCAACTGGGAATGAGAGGAAATTCCTCTTGTTGAGCGTACTTCAGGATAGTTTTGACGACTAACTTACGGGAATCAGGCTTGTGACTGCCAGTCATTAAAAGGATGTTGCTTGAAGGGATTTGAGCAAGTTGATTATCTAATTCTCGGACATCCTCATTTGATAAGTTGTTAATTAGAGACTCGTTATCTACATGAACAATTTTGCTACCTTCTCCAAAAGGGAGAGTCAGAACTTCAGTAAAAGCTTTGGCTGCAATATTTTTCTCTTTGTCAGATAATTTCATGTAGTTAAAAGCTTGATAATCGGGATGAATCGTTTGATTAACTAACTGGTCAATTTTTTGTTTGAGCAAGTAGGTATCCTCGCCGTGGTATAAGTAGATTGGCATGGTGATTTTGATAGATTTCTCATTATCAGGCGTTAGTTGTTAGTGGTGGTTTAAGTACGGGTGGATAAGAGAAAAGGCAGCTATTCTGGTTGTAGTTGCGATGCATGCGCTAAAGCGCAACTACGAACCAAGAATAAATTATTATGTCATCGCCTCATGTCTTCTTGTATTTTCTTTAACTCGCGGATGTCGTCTAAACCTGCTAAATATTGCAATACACATGATGAACCTGCTACTTGATATAAAGAGATGGCTGATTCCCATTCATCTAACGATGCTTTTTTCTCCTGTAGAATTTGAGCGATCGCAGAGGGAATTTTGATTTCTTTGTTAGTCTTTAAGTCAAGATAGGAGATAGTTTCGGATAGAAGTTATTGTTCGCTTTTTGGGACTCCTCCATGTCTAGTGTGTATTTCATGTAAATCGGCTGCAATCCCTAAAAGAGGAAGTGCGTGCTGTACAAATTGTTTCTGTTTTTTGGCTTTAACCTTTCCTTTGGGTTTAACTACAACAGGATTTGAAGGAGTAGGGACAACGTAATGTTGGGGAAGATAAAGTGAAAGCTGTCCGCACAGGTGATAAGGTACAGTTTTCTTTTCTGGTTGGGTAATTTTGTATTCAAATTTGGCAGTATGTCTGGGTTGACCAGACTTGCGGAGTGTGACTTCAATTTTGTATGATATACTGCCTTGTATGAGAGTATAACTGTCGAGAATAACTACATTTGTACTTGACAACCACTCAATGATTACGATGCGATCGCCGCTGAATCCTTCAATAATGTTAGTTAATCGAGAGTAGGGATGAGAAGCCAGAAATTGATTAACCCAAACTCGCTGTTTTACGCTCAGTCTGGGTTTGCGATAGGATGGTTTCTTCATGAAACGGAGTTTGATTATCTAGAAGAGAGATAATTGTCCCTTGCCAGTTTCCAGTATTTCAGGAGCAGCTATCTTCAGGACTTCTTCTCGCTTTTTCTCAATAATGTTAAGATAATAGTGAGGTGAATATTTCTCATAACTGTTGATATTCGTTCTACCTCTTACCCCATAGTAGTAGGTGACTATCTCCCCTGGTTTTCCTAATTTGAGAAGTTCTTTTTCACCATCACGAATTTTTCGAGTCACGGAAAGCTTTTCTATGGGGTACTCTCCTGATAAAATTTGTGATTTCACTTCTTGAAAGTATTCCTCTGCCCTATCCTGGTTTTGGATTAAGTAAGTTAAATACTCAACAGGAAATTCCTTTTCTAACTTCGAGCGAGAGCGATTTCTCCAACTGCCTTTGCGGATAATATTACCATCTTTTAACCATAACAGATAGTTTTTTGTCCCCCTTTCAGGAATGAACATAGCTCCAGCAATAAATTCCAGCTTGATGATTATCCCCTTGGGCAATTGAGGCTGAAGTGTGTTGTATACTTCTTCTGGATTGGGATGAGTGAAGAAGACTCCATCTGTGTCAACTTCTATAGGAGTTGCACCATTGTTGTTAATGACTTCAATCATGAACTGTAGGATGCGCCTACCATAAGCTGTCACCAGGGCTGCTGCTTCCATGTCGTTGAAGGTCAGTTGAGATGTACCGAAGAAACCAAATTGGGAATTGGCTAGCACTTTGACAGATTCTCTTCTCTGTTTGGCAGCGATATCTCCACTAGCAGCAAGTCGTTCGAGTCTTGATTTCTCATTGACTAAATATTTCAGAATGCTTAACCCGATTCGCTTTGTGTCCTTGCGAGAAACAATCCCTTTCGATAATATGGTTCTGGGATACATGGAACTGATATCGATGTATCCAACCTTTTTGTATAACCCTGGAATAGAGTAGGCTATCCCTCCAAGGAATTTGTACTTGCGATCGGGTTTGGGTTTGTGTCCGGGATAGTAATACTCGAATATGCGAGTCCACTTCGTACCGTTACCAGCGAGGGCTAATTGCTGGAGGTTCATCCCTGGCACAATCAATGCTTCGTAGTAGTATGAGGGTACTAACCTATTGGCAATAAGTTGGGTATCTTCCAAGTCGTAGATGAGGTACTCCTTGATTTTCTGCCATTCCCTGCTACCAGAACCGACTTTCCAACAGGAGAGAATTTCGTTGTAGGGGAGGACTAATCGCGGTTGAGAACGCAATCCCATTTCCAGAACCACTTGTTTGAGTGATTTTCCATTGGTAAGTTCCTTAGCAACAAAATCCCATCTGAGAACGCAGATATAGATATCTACGTGTTGACAGTTGCGGATAAAGACTTCTTGAATTTCCAATGGCTCGCCATGTACTTGAGCAGTTCGGATTGTGCGCTTTTTTGATGCAATTGTAAATGGATGAGCAATGCCATGTAACTTGCAACGGCTGATGATAAAAGGTAGGTCAAATTCTGTTCCATTATAAGTATAAATGACATCGGGTTTGCTTGCCTCTAAATGTTTGAGGAACGAGACAAGGATTTGACTTTCAACTTCATTCATAAATATGGCAATCTTTCGTGTCTCGCTCATACAGCCAATAGCGTAAATACGGTTTTCTCGTGGGTTTATCCCTGCTGTTTCAATATCGAGGACGAGAGTTTTGAGATGGGAGTACGGGACAATATTAGCTGTCGGTTTCCACTCAGGTATTGCGGTAGTATCTTCCCAGAATATGTCAAGTTTTTCTTCATTAACGATGATTTGATTACCAGATTTTGTGATAAAGTCTCTGTGGTTGTAACTCATCTTTGCCTCCTCCCCCAGCCCCCCAGCCCTCTTTTCTAAGTCACGCTGTTTGCAATCGAGATTCCAATTGCAACTTGTATACTAGCTCTACCCATGCTCCTGCTTTCTTCCCTTGAACAGGAGTCAGACTATTCCAATGCTCTTCAAGTTCAGATTGGGATAGGTGTGGAAGTTGTTCCTGACCCCAATTTAGTGCATCTTGAATAGTACGCCACCGGGACCAGGGTTGTTTTGTTTTCTTGAGATTGCTCAATTCAATCAAGGTTGCTTCCAGCCAAAGTTGAGCTGCTTCAGAGTCGCGCATCAGGTTTTGTCGTGACATCAGTAGAGCAATGCTTGATTGAACTTGGGTTGTTTCCCACATTTGAGAAATCGTCACCAGTTCTTTCCAGGTGTCTTCTTCAAGTTGAGTCATGTAGTTACTGGTAGGAGCAATTTTAGCAACTAGCAAATTTTTGAGAAAGTCAGTCAAGCTGGAGTAGATGACGAACGGGTTTTTGCCACACTCAATTAAGTTGTGTAAGATTTGGAGGCTATTTTTAATTTCCCCTTTAGCAAGATTTTCGGTTAGGGTAAGTAGGTCGTGTTCGGGAACAACGCCTGCTAATTCCCAAACCCAATTCGGGGTAATTTCATCCACTCCTAAGTTAGTCAATTGGTCGAGCAACACAAGACAGTCACGAAGAAAGCCGCCGCAAGATTTAACAATTGCCTGAATACCAGAGGCGTTAATGTTGATATTTTCTTTTTGGGCAACTTCTGAGAGATACTGAACAAGTGTTTCTTGCTTGATTCTCCTAAAATCGAACTTTTGACAGCGAGATACAATTGTTTCTGGAACTTTGTGTATCTCAGTTGTGCAGAAGATGAAGACGACATAGCGAGGAGGGTTTTCGATGGTTTTGAGCAGTGCTTGCCAAGACTGGGAACTGAGAGCATGACATTCATCAATGATGAAAATTTTGAATCTGCCTTCAACTGGTGCAAACTGGGTAGTAGATATGAGTTCGCGCATCAGTTCCACCCCACTATTGCTTGCTGCATCTAGTTCGGTGACATCGAGGGAAGAGGAAGCTGTAATCCCTTTGCATGAGTTGCACTCTCCACAGGGTTTGATTGTTGGCTCTTGGGTTGATTGGCAGTTGAGGGATTTGGCAATGATGCGAGCAGTACTGGTTTTGCCTGTGCCTTTGGGACCGTTAAATAAGTATGCGGGTGCAATCTTATAATGTGTGATCTCTTCAGTGAGCTTTGCTGACCCAGAGTGGCTCCCTCCAGGGAGTATCGCATTAGTGAGGGTACGGACAATATGTTCTTGTCCGATGACTTCATCAAGGGTTTGCGGACGAAATTTGAGATGTAGTGGTTGGTACATAGCTTTGATGATGGATTGCGTGTTTTTTACTCCCTACCAGTGATGGGTAGTAGGGAGAGAGTAGGTTTTAAGCGGTTGTTGTTTCTTTTTTTGCTTTGGGCGATCGCGCTGTTGACTTCCCTTTTTTAGTAGCTTTCGCTACTGTTGGTGGTATTTCTACTGGAGGAGATTCGTTATCTACAGAGACTGCAACTTCCTTGGGTTGTTCAGCTGCATTGTTTGCTTCCATCGAAGGAACATTCTGAGGAGAAAGCTCTGTTTTGGATTTCGTGCTTTCGGTGACTCGCTCAAACCCCTTTTTGATTTCCACGGGCATAACAAGATACAATTGATTGAGCAATCCACCGACCGGGCAAATAACGACTGGATGGGTGGGCTTGTTGCATCGCACCATGATTTCATCTGTGCTGATATGCTTCATTCCTTCAAGCAAGTAATCAATATTAAAACCAATACCAATGTTTTCTAATTGACTAGTGGCTGGTGGTTTCATATGCACTGAATCCACTGCATCCCCGATATCAGTCGCTTCGGTGTATAATATTGCTTGGGAATCTAAACAATTCCACAGAATTTTGACAACTTTCTGCTTTCGTTCTGCGAGATAACTGACTCGTTTGAGAGCGCTCTCAAATCCTTTTCGCTCGAGTATAAATTCATAGTCAAACGACCGAGGAATCAGGCTATTGATTTTGGGATATTCTCCCTCCAGAAGTCGAGAAACCACCTTTGTGTTAGGAATGGAGAACTCAATAGTTTTCTCTGAAAGAATAATATTGCAAATGGTTGTATCAGGGTTTTGAGAGAGAATTTTGTTGAGTTCGGCAAGTGACTTACCTGGAATAGTGAACTCAATTGGGTTAGGATACTCGGTATCGAGGGTTCCTGTAACCAGTGCGAGTTTGTGGCCATTTGTACTAGCCGCCTTCCATTCATTGGTATTAATTTTGAAGTTGACACCAGTTAAAACCAACTTTGTTTCGTCACTGCTGGTGCAATAGAGCGTACCTTCAAGCGCGGCTTGTAGTTTCTTTGCAGGAAGGTTAATCTTGATGGGATTTTTTCCCTCTGGAAGCATTGGGAACTCATCGGGCTTCCCTCCCATGACACGGCACTTACCGCTATTGTGAGTTATGATACAAGCTTGGTTTTCTACTTCCATAGGACTTACGCATTGACAGAGTGGTAAAATAGTGCAGTTACAAATGGGTATCGTCTATTTATAGGTATTGGGCAATTGAGAGAAATCACCAAACCCTCGACAGCACAATGTAATCTGGAACATTACACTCTGTTTCTGCTATCGGAACCAAAGCATGGTGGGTGTCGCAGACTAGCAGAGATACTGGAAGACGTTTCACATGATAGTGTAAATCGCTTTTTGCTAAGAGAGAGATACGAACCGAAAGATTTATTTGACACAGTAACGAGCATAATCAATTTGACAGGAGGGATTTTAAGTGTTGACGATACGGTCGTAGAAAAGCTTTATAGTGACCCTAAACAGGCGGAGTTAATCGGTTATTTTTGGTCAGGTAAATATCATAAGAGTATTAAAGGATTGAATTTAATTACACTATATTACAGTGATATTCATGATAACTCAGTTCCAATAAATTACAGGATATATGACAAAAATGAGGGTAAAACTAAGAACGACTATTTCCGTGAAATGGTCATTGAGGTAATATCTTGGGGTTTAAAACCAAGGGTCGTGACTGGGGATAGTTGGTACTCAGGAGTGGAGAACTTGAAATTTCTAAGAAACCAGAAATTGGGTTTTCTATTCGGCGTTGAGAAAAATAGAACTGTCTCGAATGAAGCGGGTAAATACAGCCAGGTAAGCACTCTAGGGATTCCAGATGAAGGTTTAATAACTCATCTAAAAGAATTTGGATTTATTAAGTTGTTTAGGAAAGTCTTTAAAAAAGAAGACTCTAAACACTATATTTTATATCTACCCGATGAGGACAAGCTTCAACAATTAGCGCGGAGTGAATTTATCACGATTCATGATACCCACTGGGGAATTGAAACATTCCATCGAGCAATTAAACAGGTTTGTGGAATCTGTCGATTTATGGTTAGAGATAGTCATGCAATCAAAACTCATATATTTTGCTCACTTCAAGCATTTGTTAGATTGGAGCTAATGCGCTCTGAAAAAACAATTACCAACTGGTATGAAGTGCAAAGGAACTTATTTACAGAAGCCGTGCGCGACTATATTTTGAACAACCCCACTAGTGCTGGCGTTTACTAAATCACATACTTGATGTTTTTTGTCAATGCGTAAGTCCTAAAAAGTTAGAAATTTTTGACACAGATTTTTGAACAGTGAGATGGAAAGCTTTGAATTCCAGCCAGACGCAACAGAAATTCCGGGTGGAAAATGCTAAATTCCAGCCGGACACGTTAGAAATTCCGGGTGGAAAATACTGAATTCCAGCCGGACACGTTAGAAATTCCGGGTGGAAAATACTGAATTCCAGCCGG
>JAWQFQ010000029.1:46135-64418 GCA_035967975.1 Scytonema sp. PMC 1070.18 | reverse complement strand
GAGGGAGGGAGTGAGGGAGGGAGGGATTCTTCTGCCTACACTCTTACACTCGCTCCAAAGGGGCTTTGTCATTTTCGTCAGCAGTCTTCCGGTGTCTTTTCTTGCCAAAGCCGTATTTCACTGTATTAATAATCCAGTTTTGGAAGTTATCAACGTAAGAAAATAGCACTGGTACTACTACTAGGGTTAACAGTGTGGAAGTTGTAAAACCTCCTAAGATTGCAATAGCCATTGGTTGACGAACTTCACCACCTGCACCAAATCCTAATGCTAAGGGAATGGTACCCGCAATTGTTGATAGAGAAGTCATCATGATTGGGCGCAGGCGGGATACTCCAGCTTCTATCAGCGCTTGACGTTGGGTTTTGCCTTCCTCTAAATTAATAATTGTGTAGTCTACGAGGAGAATGGAGTTTTTTGTCACAATCCCCATCAATAGCACGATACCAATTAAGGCATAGATTCCTAGGGCTTTTTGTGCAACCATCAAGCCCGTGAGTGCGCCTCCTAGACATAAGGGTAATGCAACCATGATTGTGAGGGGATGAAGAAAGTTGTTGTACAACAAAACGAGAATCGCATAAATACACATTAAGGCTAATCCCAGTGCGCTGCCAAAACGACTAAAAATATCAGACATTATCTTGGCGTCACCAGAGTTTTGGAGTTTGACTCCTGGTGGTAAGTTTTGCAATGCAGGGAGTTCATACACTGCGTTGAGTGCATTTCCCAAGGATGTGCCTTCTAAGTTTGCTTCTATAGATACTTGACGGGAGCGATCGTATCGGTTTATTGTGGCAGGGCTGCTACCAAAACGGATGTCTGCAACAGCCACAAGGGGGACTAAGCTACCATTTTGACTGGGGATTTGCAGATTTTTGAGCGTATTGATATTCTCACGTGCTTTGGGGTCAATTTGTACGCGAATGGGGATTTGACGATCGCTTAAATTGAATTTTGCTAAGTTAGCGTCACTTTCTCCTATTGTAGCAAGGGAAGCAGTCCGGGCGATCGCTTGCACTGTCACCCCTAAATCAGCCGCCCTTTGAGGATTAGGAATCACCAAAATTTCTGGTTTCACTAAACTGGCGCTAGAAGAAATGTCTACAACTCCTGGTATCGTCCGCATTTGTTTTTCTAATGCGTCCGCAGCTTGCTGTAACGCTTGTGGGATATCGCTTCGTAGCAGTACGGTTAAATCCTTACGTCCGCCAACAGCCCCAGCGCTTTGAAAACTAATTCTCGCCCCTGGAATTTTTGTAAATAAGGGGCGCACTTTCTGTTCAAATTCTGTTTGGGAGATTAATCGTCCTTCTTCTTTGGGTTTCAGTTGGAAATCGACTGTAGCAGAATTGACTTCTTCCGTTGATAAAACATTGATAACGTTAGGATTTTGCTTCACAAGGTTGGTAATTTGTGTTGTGACCTTTTTGGTATCTTCTAACGTTGAACCAGGCGGTAGTTCTACAGAAAGCGTAGAAATTCCAATGTCACCACCATCAACCAATCCCTTAGGAATCAAAGGAACTAGCATTAAACTTCCCAGGAAGAATGCGATCGCAATTCCCATTGTGGTCAACTTGTGTCGTAACGACCATTGAAGGAGAGATTTGTAGGGTTGAAAACGGCGGGAATGGGGTTTTGGGTGTGGGGTGTGGGGTGTAGGGAAGAAATTCCTATGCGGCTCCTTGGCTACCCCGTTCCCCTGCTCTTTTTGCTTACTCTTCAACAGATACGCACCCATCATTGGGGTTACCATTCGGGCTACTGCGGTGGAGAAGACGGTAGCAGAGACGACAGTGATAGCAAAAGGTTGGAAGAACTGACCGGGAACGCCACCCATAAACGCAACAGGTAGAAAGACTGCGATAATTGTTGCTGAAGTCGCTATCACAGCCAGACCAACTTCAGCAGACGAGTCAAACGCAGCCTGAACAGGCGTTTTACCCATTGCGACGTGTCGTTCCATGTTTTCAATTTCTACGACAGCATCATCTACCAAGTTTCCCACCGCCAAACCCAATCCCAACAAAGTCATATTGTTAAGGGTGTACCCCAATGCATACTGTACAGCAAAGGTAGGAATAATTGAGAGTGGCAAAGTGATTGCTGTAATTAATGTTGCTCTCCAATCTCGTAAAAATACTAATATTACTAAGACAGCCAGTACAGAAGCTTGGAGCAATTCATCCATTGTGCTGTTGTAGGAATTCCTAACAAAAGAGGCTCTAGTAAAAATTAATTCCAGCTTCACATCCGGAGGAAGCGTTTCTTGCAGTTCTTTGACCGCAGCTTTCACTCCTTCTTCCACTGTCACCATAACGCTTCCAGTGCTACGTAAAACCTGGAAGGCTACGACGGGTTTGTTGTTTAAGCTAGCGGATTGTCGCACATCCGCAAAACTATCATCTATAGTTCCCAGACTGGATAAAGGTACAGAACCACCTTCAGGTAGGACAATTTCATAATTTCTTAAAGCGTCTACACTAGCAGCACTCCCAAGAGTACGGATGTTTTGTTCGCTACCACCAACTTCCGCACGTCCACCAGGTAAGTTAATGTTAAAAGCCCGAATTTGGTCGTTAACTTGAGTAGCGGTAATCCCTAACGACTCCAATCGGTTAGGATTAAGATTGATGCGGATTTCTCGGTTAACCCCACCGATACGCCTGACTTGTGCAACTCCTCTGACCGCTAATAAACCACGGCTGATGGTTTGGTCAACAAGATAACTCAATTCTTCCACAGACCGCTTGTCAGAGGAGACCACGTAGGTCATAATTGCACTGCCGGCAAATTCTACCCGTTGCACAATCGGGTCGTTGATATCTTGAGGAAGATTTTGACGAATTTGGGCGATCGCATTCCGGACATCATTCGTAGCGCGATCGCTATTCGTCCCCAAAACAAAATTTATCGTAGTTATTGATACACCATCACTGACCGTTGAGCGTAACTCATCAATATTACCCAATCCAGCAACAGCGTCTTCAACTTTTTTCGTGACTTGAAATTCCAATTCTGCTGGACCCGCACCCGGTTGAGTCACCCTAACCTGAACAGTGGGAACATCAATATTAGGGTTAGTATCAATCCCCAAATTCAGAAACGAAAACCAACCCACAACAGTCAAAATCAAGAATAAAACTATTGTAGGAACAGGTTTTTTAATTGTCCAAGATGAAACATTAAAAGACATAAGAATTTTGTTGGTTGTTAGTTGTTAGTTGTTAGTTGTTAGTTGAATTAGCAAAGCGACTAACCACTAACCACCAACCACTAACTATTAGCATTGACCACACGCACCCTATCACCATCTTTGAGATATCCAGCGCCTTCGACGACAACACGATTACCCCGTTGTAAACCTTGTTTAATCTCCACTCTCCCTCCAACAAGCACGTCTCCCAGTTGTACTTTGCGAGCGACAACAGTATTATTACCGGATAGTAAAAATACAATTGCACTCCCATCAGGTTGAGGTAATACGGCTTTCTGTGGTACTGCTACGCCAGTTGTGGTTGTCGTAGAAATTGCAGCACGAGCAAACATTCCCGGTTTCAACAAAGTTGTTTCAGGTAAATCAATATTCACCGTCGCCTCCCGCCTTTGTTGATTGACCACTGGTTCTATATCTCTAACGTTCCCCCGTAAACGCACCCGACTATCAACATCAGAAGACACTTCCACCGCAGCACCAATCCTTACCTCTGAAAGCTGGATTTCTGGAATCCGCGCCTGCAATTCCAACTTCCTATCTTGAATAATTGAAAACAGTTTTTGCGACCCACCAACCACAGTTCCTATCTGATTTTGTGGTGGTATACCCGTAACATCACCGACTCTTGCCAATTTCTCTGCTACAATACCCGAAACAGGAGCGCGAACTAAAGTTTGTCTGAGCTGAGTTTTCAATTGTTCCACCCGTGCAAGACTACTCTTAACACTGGCTTGGGCGCTTGTGACACTTGCTTGAGCGCTCTTGACAACTGCTTGGGCACTACCGATGTTCGCTTCAGCACTCATAACATTGGCTTGAGCACTTATGACATTAGCCTCCGCAAGATTAACCGCCTCAATTGCGGTTGCTAAATTTGTAGTCGCCGTATCTAACTGCTGGCGGCTAATTGCTCCTTGCTTGGAAAGGTCTTGACTGCGCTTAAAATTAATTTCCGCATCTTTTAACTTTGCTTTCGCTTGCGCTACATCCGCTTGCTTTTGCTGTACGATCGCCTGATTAGAAGCCACAGATGCTTGACTAGAAGCCACAGATGCTTGACGAGATACTAAATCCGCCCGCTTAGAAGTCACATCAGCTTGTTTTACTTCCACTTCTGCTTTTGCTTGCCGAATTTGCTCTTGCAAAATAGAATCATCCAGTACCGCCATCACTTGACCGGCTTTAACAAAATCACCCTCATTCACAAGGATTTTTCTAATTTGCAAGCCATTGACCTGAGGTAACACAGGAGTTAAATCCCGTGCTGCTACAGTCCCCGTCGTATAGAGAGTCCGAGGTACACGGGTTGTTTCTGCTAGGGCGACAGTAACAGTCATTGTTGGCTCAGATGGTTGTGCTGATTTGTTTGCAACGTCTAGTGATTGACTAGACACACGATTTCCGACAACCCGCAATCCTCCAAAGGAGATAGATACCCCTAAACCCACACCTGTAAGTAAAGGTAGCAGCCACGGATTTCGCCGCCCCTGCTGTCTTTTTTGATATTCACTGTTAGCATCTTCCTCCACCGCTGACTCATCAACTTGGAGTTTTGACCAACTTTCTTCACCCACAGTTTTGCCTCCTCCGCAACCCTCTTTAGACAGGTTTTTGCTTAAGAAAGTTTGAAATTGATTGCTACATATTAACCATGACTTATAATTTACACCTTTTACCGTATTGTTCCTTAGAATTTCTTTATGACTTTGGTCACATCTTTGCCAATATGAGCGAGTGGAGGATGAGGGGTGTCAGGGGAGGGACATATTCTAATTTGCTGTGCTAAAGTCGTATCGATTTACAAGCTATGAGCACCTCAGCAGTCAGTCAAAAGCTAATAGCTGATAGCTGACTTGCTGATAGCTAATTATTTCAATTGAGATACTACTATGTTCAATACCACTGAAATTTTAATAGACGCCTTTGTAGAGCAAATCCGCGAGGGTTACCGTCGCACCTACGGCTGCTTCAAAAATGATTACCAAGACATTATAGCTTGGGCTGGTAATATGGCTTTGGAAAATATTGCCAATAGCGACGCCCTCTATCATAACGTAGAACACTCCATCCTAGTGACTCTTGTCGGACAGGAAATCTTACGGGGTAAACATATTCGTGAAGGAGGTGTTTCTAGCGAAGACTGGTTGCACTTTATTATTTCCCTATTGTGTCATGACATTGGTTATGTTAAAGGAGTGTGTCGGCAAGACCAAGAAGATGACGGGTTGTATTCTACAGGTCAAGATGGTCAAATGGTTAGTTTGCCTCCTGGTGCTTCTGATGCCAGTCTCACACCATATCATGTTGATAGAGCTAAACTTTTTATTGATGAACGTTTTGGTGGGCACAAACTCATAGATTCTGAAGTCATTAAGCGTAATATCGAGCTGACGAGGTTTCCCGTACCCGCTGTAGACGACCACCAAGATACAAATAATTTTGCAGGTTTAGTACGTGCTGCTGATTTGATAGGTCAATTAAGCGACCCACGGTATTTAAAGAAAATAACTTCTTTATTCTACGAATTTGAAGAAACTGGCATGAATAAGATTTTGGGTTATGCAACTCCCGGTGATTTACGCAAAAACTACGCCAAATTTTACTGGAATGTCGTTTATCAGTATATTAAAGATGCATTGCGTTATCTTTCTCTAACACAACAGGGAAAACAAATTATTGCAAATCTTTACTCAAATGTGTTTGTTGTAGAACACGACAAAGCCCAACAGGAAGAACATCTGTATTTAATGGAACAACTCCGAGCTTAAGAGTTATGAATTATGAGTTATGAATTATGAAATGATACAATAGTGGGCACTCTTCAGCCTTGGGCTATTGGCTTCGGTGGTACACCTTCTTAGAGGATGTTTTCTAAGTCCTTTCATCAGTAGCATGCACATTCAATATCCCCCTAAATCCCCCTTAAAAAGGGGGACCGTTAGAGATTTCCCCCCCTTAAAAAGGGAGACCGTTAGAGATTTCCCCCCCTTAAAAAGGGGGACCGTTAGAGATTTTCCCCCCTTTTTAAGGGGGGCTAGGGGGGATAGATAAGTGCCTAAAATCACAGTCAACTACTTTTCAAACAACCTCTCAGAAGTGCTATAGTTTCATAATTCATAATTCATAATTCATAATTCCTATGAATTGGTGGTATCGACTTAAGAAAAATCCTTTGGCAAAATTTGGAGCGATTGTACTCCTAATTTTCTATATTTCCGTCATTGCAGCAGATTTTGTCGCTCCCTATAACCCATACGCTTCTCAACCTAATGGTTCTCTGTTACCCCCAACTCGCGTTTATTGGGTTTCGCAAAAAACAGGTAATTTTATCGGACCTCACGTTTATCCGACAACTCAAGGAGACACTGATTTAGAAACAGGCGATCGCAAAATCATTGTCAACTTCGACCAACCTGCTCCCCTGCGGCTGTTTGTTCAAGGTTGGGACTATCGTCTGTTTGAGTTGAATCTACCCCTACCACCCAATTGGCGAGAAGTAGAAATCTTTCCCGGTATTCCTTTAAATATACATTTGTTTGGCACGGCTAGTAAAGATGCATACTACAACATCTTAGGTACCGACGACCAAGGACGCGACCAACTCAGTCGCCTGCTTTTTGGTGGACGCATCAGTTTATTTATTGGTATCATAGGAGTCGCCCTGACATTTCCCCTCGGTATGTTGGCTGGCGGAATTTCTGGCTATTTCGGTGGTTGGGCAGACACTATCATCATGCGTTTGTGTGAAGTGCTGATGACTTTCCCTAGTATATATCTTTTGGTCACCTTAGGTGCAGTATTACCACCAGGGTTATCCAGTACCCAACGCTTTTTGCTCATTGTAGTCATTACCTCATTTATCAGCTGGGCGGGATTAGCAAGGGTGATTCGCGGACAAGTGCTATCTCTAAAAGAAAGAGAATACGTCCAAGCAGCAAAAGCTATGGGAGGGAAGCCATTATACATTATCCTCCGTCACGTATTACCGCAAACCGCCACATATATCATTATCTCCGCAACCCTCGCCGTCCCCGGTTTTATCGCAGCAGAAGCAGTACTCAGTCTCATTGGCTTGGGAATTCAACAACCAGACCCCTCTTGGGGAAATATGCTCTCTCTAGCGACAAATGCATCCATCTTAGTCTTGCAACCCTGGTTAATTTGGCCCCCAGCATTGCTCATTATCCTGACAGTGCTATCCTTTAACTTATTGGGTGATGGACTGCGCGATGCACTCGACCCCCGGAGTTTGCAGAGATAGGGTGTGGGGTGTAGGGGAAAGAGGTTTTTAAAGGGTAGTAACAGAAACCCGGTATCTTAAAGATACCGGGTTTCTTAGCCCTGACGAATCAACTAGAATGACCATATATCCTTTAAAAGAAACTAAATAGCAATCAAATGGGACAATATGAACGCTTGATTCTCATGGCTGAGGATGAACTGGCGCAATACAGCACCGATGCCCGTAAAATAGAAAAGCTACGGCAAAAGATTGGTCTTTCTGTCTCTGCAAAAGAACAGGAAGAGGTAAAAAAAGCACTGATTGCAGACATACCTAACGACCCCATCAGTCAGCTTGTAGAAAAGCAACGTCAAACAGTCGCATTACCTTTTTGGGGTATTGCTGGGTTGGGGTTGCTACTGGGAATTTCTTTTATGCAACCATTAGATTTGATTGCTACTGTCGTTGGGACTGCGATCGCAATTCGAGTCCAAAAGTGGGGTTGGCGACTACAAGCCAAACGTTTAGTCTTACAAACACTAGAGGATATTGAACAACGGACTCAAAAACCCGCTTCTGGTTAACTGTTTGTAGTTGCGCTAAGAGCGCATGCAACGCCCAAATCTAGTGTAAGCGTTCATCCGAACATAATATAAGCCTTACCGCAGTTATCAGCCCTGAATTAAAATTCGGGCTGAAAGCTGAAACCCGTTGAAACTTCGACAACCTTAAGGGATTGGTCAGTGAGGTTATGCAATGAAGGTTGATAAGGTCAGGATTAAAAAGTATCAACAATCTAAAGTTGAGCAGTGGTCACAAGCGTTAGATATCCCAGTAGCAAAGTTTATAGAAGATGCCATAGGATTTTATCTCAGGTATTTAGAAGGTAAACAGCCAGTAGTAACCACTGTAGAATCAGTTAGCCAAGTAAACCTCAATGAGATAAAACAGCCACAAGAAGCTATTGTGATTGATGTTGATAACCCAGATGATTTTGATGGAGGAATTGAACTTTAATTCATGGAACCAACAATAGCTCAACTAAGAACGCTGTTTCGAGTTTGTGTACAAGCTAGCAATTTGTTACAAGACATCAATATGACCCGGTATGATGAGCGAACTAATTGCATTTACATGATTGTTGAAGACACAATAGAAGTAGAGATTGGTATTGATGGGAGGATAAAATATGACGGTATCGAATTTTGAAGGTATGAGTAGAGCAGAATTGCGCGACTACGTTCGCCAAAATCCCCAAGACACAGAAGCTTTTCACAAATACGTCGATATGTTAAGGGCTTCACCGAACAGAATTACCATATTGCCCGACCAACTAGACACAGAACTACCGAAAATGTTTAGAAAAAGTTAAAAACTGGCAATCCAGAGAGACTACCAGTTTCTAGTTGAAAGTATAGAAACCCTTCTACGTGAGGGGTTTCTTTTTTCATTTTACCAGTACCACATCAGCCGTAGACTGTGATATGGGGTCAATAACAGTTGGGCGATTCAAGGTTTACGAGTTTAGTACTAAACTGGTAAGCCTGAAAAACCGTAGACTGTGATACAGGGTCAACAACAGTTGGGTCATGAAAGTCAATCGGCACGGTAAAGCGAAAATCCTTACCCAACAAGAGATACAAGAAATTTTCAGCCACGGGTTGAGTAACGACCGTGACCGAACCTTGTTTGGTGTATGTCTGTTTAGTGCTTGCCGTATTCGTGAAGCGTGTACCTTACTGACATCTGACATCAGGGTAAGCGCATCTCAAATGCTATTGACAAGCGGATTCAGAAATATCATCATTATATTGGGACAAACAGGCAGCAAGAACTGTCAGCATATAATTATTGTCCATAGCAGCTCGATTCGATTTTTGACGATTACTACGCTTGTACGATTGCTCCAAATTTAATGCGTTAAGTGCTATGCGTCGCAGCAATGACAAGTTTTGTGGAGCATGACCAGTACGAACACGACAAGCATCTTCATTGAATGTAACATCTAAAGTCCAATGTAAACTGTTTTCAATGCCCCAATGCAGACGGATAGCTTGCGCTAATTTATTAGCATCGCAGTCCAAACTAGTTAGATAAAACTGAACTTCACGGGTTGTTTTATTCCAAACGTCTAGAGAACGCCCGAAATGTCTTTCCAAGCTGACTGCTGACGGCTAAAGTGCTGAACGCTTACCATCTATCATTATGTTAAGTAGGTGTTTCAATTATGCCAAGTTTATAGATTTGATTGCTACTAGCGTTTATAGTGCGATCGCAAAGACAAAATTAACTCAACCGTATACTATTAAGACATTTGTGAAGCGATCGCACACACATACTCATCCGTACATCATGCGTCAGAGGTGAAAAACCCGGTATCTTTAAGATACCGGGTTTCTGGGATTTCGCAATTTTCACAAATCAAATAGGATAGCTAGATGTTATCAGAACAACAACGGCGTCGATTAGAAAGAGAGAAGAACTCCCTTGAAGAATTATATGAGCTACAAAGTGATAAGATAAGTAAGATACAAAAAGCTTTGACGATTGAAACAGACCCATCTCGTAAGTTTCAATACGAACAGCAGCTTAAAGAGGAGGAGTCTTCGCTTCAGGAACTAGGCGATCGCTTGGAGGGAATTGAACAACAACTACAACCGACTACGCCAGTTTCAACCATCTCTGAGGTGACAAGAGGAAAGCAAAAAATCTTGATTTTGGTAGCTATTCCGCAACCATATTTGCGGTTAGATAAAGAAATACGGGAAATTAGAGCAGCGATTGAACGAGCGACAAAGCGAGATTTATTTGAGATTGATGTCAGAACCGCTGTACGTCCTCAAGATATTCGGAGGGCGATCGCAGAAGTTCGTCCCCAAATTGTTCATTTTTGCGGTCATGGGATGGAAGATGGTAGCTTGGTGTTAGAGGATGATGGGGGAAATCACAAACCTGTCTCACCAGAAACGTTGGCTGTGTTATTTAAGTTACACACGGAGTATGTAAGCTGTGTCTTGTTAAACGCCTGTTATTCAGAAAAAGCTGCAACGGCAATTAGCCAGTATATTAGTTATACTATTGGGATGAACCAGCCGATTCAAGACCAAGCTGCGATCGTATTTGCTCAAGGGTTTTACGATGGGTTGGGGTATGATAATTTAGGGAATCAAGATATTTTTCAAAGAGCTTTTGATGAAGGGATGGCTGCTCTTCAAATGGAGAATTTTGCACAGGGTGAAGTACCAGTGATGAGGAAAATGGGGGTGTAAGGGGAAACAATTTTATACATTCACCAATTTTATTTGACTGCTTTGCTATATGATTGGTTTTAATGTCTCGAACAAAATTAAGGGCTTCTGTTAGCAACTCTGGTGGTAAAGTTTCTATTTCTTGGATTAATAATTCTTTAATAGTCATATTTTATCCTTTTTGGAAAAAAATTAATTTCACTGTGTGTGATGGGTTAAAGGAAGAGGAAAGGGAAAAAAGTGTAGTTTAGAGAAGTTTCGGGACAGGGACAACCATCCGAAAGCTAATGTTGTCATATCTGTAATCCCTAGTGTTCCGATCATAGTAGCCACGATATGCTGAACGACAATCCTTAGGATGGGTGACCCACGAACCACCACGCAGTATCCGGAACTGATTATTGTCACTTTCCCAAACTCTACCGCTCGTAGGTGCTCCATTATAATTTTCATGCCAAGTATCTAAGCACCATTCCCAAACATTTCCATGCATCTCATACAGTCCAAAAGCATTCGGCGGAAAAGTACCAACATCTAAAGTTTGCTGCCGATATTCACCTTTTGGCGCTGAAGCATAAGTGTAATCACCATAGTAATTCACCAAACCAGTTATTACCGTTTCTCCATAATGAAATGGAGTCGTTGTCCCTGCCCGACAAGCACACTCCCATTCTGCTTCGCTAGGCAAGCGATAACGATAGCTTTTTCCAGTCCTTTTATTTAGTGTATCACAAAATTTGACAGCATCGTTCCAACTTACATTTTCAACAGGTCGTTTTTCTCCTTTGAAATATGAAGGATTGTTTCCCATCACCGCCTGATACTGTTCTTGAGTGACAGCAAACCTACCCATGAAAAAGGTTTGAATTGTGACGGTGTGCTGCGGACTTTCTGAATCGTATCGCCCCTCTTCCCCTGGAGGCGAACCCATGAGAAACTGACCGCTGGGAATTTCCACCATATCTATAGTAATACCATTTCCCAAGTTTTCTTGAAAGAACCTGGCTTGACCTGCGTCTCGACTGATGATTTCACCTCGCGCATTCACGGTGATGACGGGAAATTCGACTATTTGTAGGGTGACGACCTCTGATGTCTGAGGATTAGGTGAGGGAGATGGGTTTGGTAGAGGCGTTTGGTTGGAACGATTTTGCAGTAGGGTTCCTCCGACAATTGTCAAACCCATCCCTACACTTCCCCAACCCAGATATTGAAGGACTTTGCGTCGATTGGTTGGTTTGATTTCTTTGGGAATGGGTAACTTGACACCAGCTACCTCGATTTCGTTTTTTCCGCCAAGGGCTTTACGAATTTCACTTGTTGCTGCTTCCAAGTTATCACCAGCAAAGTATCTCATCCCACGGGCGTAAATCAACAGTGGCTGAAATTCTGCAAATTCTCCGAGGGGTTCTGTTAATGTTTCTACTAAGGATGTCAATCGGATTAAGTCTGGTCTATCTTGATGATAGGTCTTGGAAAGAGTCGAGGCAAGTTGACGGGCTGCTTCACTGGGTTGGGTGTAAGATAAAGCTATCCACTGCTGACCTTGAGCAAAGTCACGAATGTCGGGGTCATCGCTGTGAATGAACTGTCGTGTATATTCCAATAAGAAGTCTGAGAGTTCGTGAAGGCGCTTTTCCCCAAATCTCTTGTCTTCCTTTAACCGCTTCAGCAACTCGTTTCGCACTGACAAACTCATTTCATAAAGTTCATGTCCAACTTCATCACATAAACTAGAAAGTAATAAGTCCGCCACAGCTACCCAGGGAATTCCGAGAACCTCTCCATGAATATCCCTTTGGAAGTTCATCCACAAACGATATAACAAATCGGGTGTGAGTGATAGAGGAAAAGCTGCGTGGTAGGCTAAGTCAAGGTGTTGTTTTCCAAAGCGTTTGCGAAAAGATTCTATCCGACGAGTTGCAATTTCTGGTCTGACTTTATTCATAACTTCCGCCCCTCAAAGTTAGTTGGGCGTCCGCGCAGCACCCCGATCGCATCCTGTAACCCCCGACGACTTACTTCAAACATGGGTACTAAACTCGCAATATCACCAGCTGTTGTTTTCTCCCAACGCGATCGCGGCATAGGATTCAACCAAGCAATATATCTTATTTGTTGTTTGAGTTGGTCAAGAAATTTTTTGGTGAATTCAAACCTTTGTTCACTATAACCGCTGCGAGCAGCACCTGCATCACTAAAAATTAACACCGCTGTCCGTTCAGAACAAACACAGGTAACAACATCACTGACCAACACAGCTTGTAAATGATTGGGGTCATGGTATAGATATTCAATAGGACAATTGTGAAAGTAGTAAATCCCCGCTTTACCCAAACGACCTCCGCGCAAAGCTGTTTGTGCTAACCAACGCGATAACATATCAAAAGGTACCATTGAACCATCTTGGTCAATCAGTAAAAGCATTTCAGCACTGTTGACACGACTTGGTCGCATTACGGGTTCGAGAAGCAAACCTTGTTGTCCGATATGGTTAACCGTTGCTTCCACATCCAACTCTGTGTGGGAACCCTGTCTAACTGGACGACGCAAGTAACGCCACATCTGTTTCATTTGTCTCGCTGTGACAGGAAAATACTCCCCAGTTAACAGGAAGCGATGCTTAGAAATCTCTTCTTCTTGACTAGTTGCTAATACTGCTTTGGCTGTTTGGACTTCATCTTGTTGAGGTTGTGATTGTGGAGTTGTTTCGTTGGTATCCTCAGAAACCCGGTTTCTTTGAAGAAACCGGGTTTCTCGTAGACGCTGTAAAAGGTTTTTTTGGATAAACCTGGTTTCTAGTAAACGTCGAACAACGACGTATCCACTACCCAAGACTATCAGGGGTAGCAAAACCCAAAGAATCACATTTGATTGGTTGTCCGTGATTGGCTGTGTTTTCTCAGTAGGGGTGGGAATGAGTGTGACTGTCTGTCTTCCTATAATAGTCGCCTTAGCTGAAACTATACCGGATGTTGCAGGTGGTTTTGTGATAAGAGTTTCCTCATGGGAAGAGCTTCTCACACCCATGACAATTCCAACAGACAAACTCCCAAGAATTCCGTGACGAGTGCTTGGAAGATAACGCCGCCAAGATAATATCACTAATGCGTCCGACGTGGGGACATCAACCTCAATCCCCATGACTTGTTCAAAATGATGCTCAAATACCTGCTTTTCCTGAGCAGACTTTACCCATATCGTTTGACAAAGACGTTTCAATGCTTTGCGATCGCTCACACCAAAACCACCTTGTAGAGCAGACAAAACCGAGTTATACTCATCAATCCCAATAGACAAGCCAGCTTCTCGCAGTTTAGTAAATAGTTCAGCTAAAGGCAATTCATTCCCATCCACGTTTTTGCCTCAAATAACGCACATGGTCATCCCAGCTTTTCAACAAAACCCCTGCATAAGGTAGTTTACCATCTAGTTTTGCCAAAACCTCATCTTCAGGATAGCGTCGCAGTACCCGAAACCAATCAATCAATTCGCTGGTGCTAACCTTCTTACTCCCCTCCCCCTTATCCTTCCTCATTTCATCCCGCAGTTTTTGAAAGCGTATCACCGCTTGATTCACCAACCCTTGGGATGACTCTGGAAAGTGAGAATTGATGATATCTCTCAACCTTTCCAAATCAGGAAACTCAACATAGTGAAACAAACACCGTCGCAAAAAAGCATCGGGTAAATCTTTTTCATCGTTGCTGGTGATAAAAACTAACGGTGGAGCTTTTGCTATAACTTGCTGTCTAGTTTCCTCAACAATAAATCTCTGTTCATCTAGTTCCAACAATAAATCATTAGGGAAATCAATATCCGCTTTATCAATTTCGTCAATCAGCACCACAGTCCTGTGGTCATTTTGGAAAGCACAACCCAACGGTCCCCATTTCACATAAGTGGCGGGGTCGTTAATATGGGGAATATCCTCATCTTTTATAACACGACCCGTTGCAGCCAATTGAGCATCCCTAAGACGAGTCACCGCATCATAAGTATACAACCCATCCTTTGCGCGACTGGTAGACTTAATATACCAAGCTTCAAAGGGTAAACCCAACTCATAAGCTACCGCACGCGCTAATCTTGTTTTACCACATCCCGGTTCCCCTTTCAAAAGCAGTGGTCGTTCCAGATAAATCGCCAGATTCACAGCTTCTACAAGGTCATCATTCGGCAAATAGGGATATAATAATTGCCCATTAGCATCTGTTTCACCATGTCTCGGCTGCACTTTACCTGTATACTCTAGTGGTTGGGGCGTCAATATTTTAACCATCTTTCCCTCTCATCATACCAATTGCAGCCACACAGGTTACAAATTTCTGACAGTGCTAATTCTGGAATCCCATTCTCACTGTTTCGTAAAATATCCCTTGCCAAATCCTCCATTTCATGCATAAGTTCAATAAAAGGTAGCTTATGGGAATCTATCTCGACTGTTTCGAGCCAGTCAAGCAAAATGCGATCGCAAAACGCTGTAATCTCTGGTAACCTTATTGGAATTTTCGGTTCCCAACTTGGCGCTAGTTGTTCAACAAACATAGTATCCTTACACCCTACACAACCCTCATAATCCACCAAAAACATCAGCAACTGAAATTGATGTGTCTGGGATACAACCCCTCGTGCTTGACTTGCTAATGGAAACCAAAACTCATTGAGGAGTTCTTGCAAATAATCTTTCGGCATACAATCTACATCATGGAAGACAAGAAGAACAGTCTGTGTTTTCCACAACTGAAAAACCTGTTTCGCAATCTCTTCTGGTGAGCCATGCTTAGACAAACCGACTAACCCACCAAGTTCGCGCCACAAAACATTAATATCTCTTCTGCGTCCTATGCGGTCAAGTTTCACCTTAACTGCCTTACCTATTGTGCCAAAACGAACGTACTGTGTCACTAACCGATTCAGCAACCAACGCTGTCCGTAATCCGGTGAACCGTGAATCAAGAAAGCCCCTACTGACTGCGCTTTCAGAAATCTGAGGAACGATCGCACTTGCTCGCGGTAACCTAATTTCATTAAAGCCCGGTATAATTCTTCACTACCAGCTACTGTATCTGCATTTTCTATTTGCTGTAGAATTTCACTGCGTTCAGCTTCTGCTTCCTCAATCTTCTTGTCTAGTTGGAAGCGGATGAGAGCGTCTGCTGAAATAATCCTCTCTTCCCGGAAACGAATAATCTTTTCCTCCAGCAAATCATATAATTTTTGCAGTTCGTCACGTTTATTCATCGTGAACAGGGGGTCTTCTGTTAGTGCTTTATTTGAATACAATATGAGAAGATATTGTTACGGATTTGTTGCATGGTTTTTGAAGGATTTGTGAAAAAACCGCAGATGAACGCGGATAAACGCAGATAATGAATCAATTCCATCATTATTCAGGAACTTGGACTAATGCGGCGATGGCTTTGGATAATCGAACAAAATCCTTGGGGTTTAACGTCAAAAGACAATCAACATTTGCTTTGACAGCTGCTTGAGCAATCAATGCATCAAAAACACTACCCCCTGGAAGTTTAAGCGCCGCCATTTGAGCGATCGCAGTCTGATAATCTTCAGGTAGTAGGGGAACTGCTTCAATATACTCAACTAGATCGGCGATCGCGGAAAGAGCCTCATCTGGAGAAACCTGCAAGGGTTTTGGCAAACGAGTCATCACAGAGTACAATTCAGCCAAGGTATGAGTGGACACATACCCATGAACTTCCCGACGTTGTGCCATTTCAAGTTTAGGAAGTGTGAGATAATGATTTGGATGATTCACTAATAATGCAGCAATTAGTACAGAAGTATCGTACAGAACTTTCACACACCTATTTTCCCTATCTGTTCTTGAATTCGCTCTTCTCGCATTTCACTAATGAATGCATTTATGTCAAACTCATTTAATTCCCCAGTTTCTATCACTAAAACACCATGTTTACGGTATAGTCTCGGACGCTCAGAACATGAAGTCGAAACATCAGTTTTTATCGGCTCAATTGCATGACTTTTTTGCTGTTGTTTAAGCATAGACAATTTCTCAGACACGGCTTGAACAACAAACTGCTCGGCTGATAAACCGAGAGATTTAGCCCATTTTTCAACTTCTTGCTGAAGTTCAGAAGTAAAATTCATGTTTATCTCTCTTATCGCTATGTCTCACATTATAAGGTTCGTTTTCATTTTTAATCAGCCGTGAACTAAAGTTCCGGCTTAAAGCTCAAACCCGTTAAAATTGGTTTTAGGATGTTTGGGAATTTTAGGATTTTCGCATTGACACAAAAGGTTAGATGTAGTTTTGTGAATAATGAAAAAACCGCAGATGCACGCAGATAAACACAGATAAATTGTACTTCATTCTAAAGAAAACTGCGGATTGAGGAATCAATGCATTAAATACACTAACCTCTGGAAGTTTGAGCGGTGCTATTTGAGCGATCGCAGTCTAGTCATCTTCACATTATAGGGGGAACAGAACTGTCACAATTGTTATTTTGGTATTTTCACTTAAAATTTTAGCTATAGTTTATACAAGAATTAACTCATTTTGGATGACTGTCCGAAGTTATACTTGGTGCGGTTATAAACTGAGCTTTTGGTTGAGCTAAGACACTTGCTACTACTAGCTCTTGGCTGATGGCTGATGGCTGAAAGCTGACTGCTCAAAGTATAGTAGTGTGATACTTTAGCTTACAGAAAGATTGACCTGGCTTTCCTGAAACAGGAGTATACTTATTGTATAAAGTCATAAGAATGACTTGATCGCGCCCGTATGAAAACCGACTCGATATTTTATCGCTTGTTTAAAACGTTTCCGGAGGCTTTTTTTGAATTAATTAATCAGTCCACAACAGCAGCAACTGCTTACGATTTTGCTTCAGTTGAGCTAAAACAAACAGCGTTCCGTATTGACGGAGTCTTTGTTCCGCTTCCTGATGAGAATAAGCGACCAATTTATTTTGTCGAAGTACAGTTTCAAAAGGATGTAGAACTATACGCAAGGCTTTTTTCGGAGTTGTTTCTATATATGCGACTTTATGCACCAACTAGTGCTTGGAGAGCAGTCGTTATCTTCAAAACGCGCAGTATCGAACCAACAGAAGTAGAACCTTATCGTCTTTTAATACAGAGCAACCAAGTCACTCGTTTGTATCTGAATGAACTGGGAGATATATCGTCACAACCTTTGGGAGTTGGGATGATGAAATTAGTCGTGGAGACAAAGAAAAAAACTCCGCAATTAATTAGAAATTTGTTAGATAAAGCCCGTGCTGAGGTAAAAGACGAAGCATTGCAAAGGAAAGTGTTGGATTTGATGGAAACGATTATATTGTATAAATTACCGCGTATTAGCCGTCAGGAGTTAGCCCAAATGTTTAGTCTGAGCAATTTTGACTGGAGAAAGACAAGATACTATGAGGAACTCAGGGAAGAAGTCATACAGGATGTGAAACAAGAAGTTAAGCAGGAAGTCAAAGAACAAGTTAAGCAGGAAATTAAACAGGAAGTCAAAGAGGAAGTTAAGCAGGAAGTCAAAGAACAAGTTAAGCAGGAAGTCAAAGAACAAGTTAAGCAGGAAGTCAAAGAACAAGTTAA
>JAWQFQ010000029.1:0-46035 GCA_035967975.1 Scytonema sp. PMC 1070.18 | reverse complement strand
GCAAGAAATCACCGCAGAAGTTAAGCAGGAAGAAGCGCTACAGTTGATTGAGCGTTTACTTCAACGTCGTATTGGTTTGGTGAACCAGCAACTCCAACAGAGCGTCAAACAGTTATCTGTGGAACAGTTGGAAAATTTGGCTGTTGCGCTGTTAGATTTTTCTAATGAAGCAGATTTAGTTGCTTGGTTAGAAAGTCATTCAAATTAGTTGGAGAAAGAATTATTCAACTGTTAACTCAACTCGGTAGCTCGGAAAACGTAAGCGTTCAGCTATCAGCCTTCAGCACCTCAGCTTGCGATCGCCTGTTTCCCTTGCATTTTATAGTTATATGGCTTTTAACCCGTTTTAACGGGTTTGAGCTTTAAGCCCAAATTTTAATTTAGGGCTAATTTTATGAATGGGGATTGCATGCGCTAAAGCGCTACTACGAGCCTTATTTTTCGTGAGTCACTCTCGCGAAAGATGAATCGTGATTTCACAAAGCTTTACATAAAGGGAGAGTATACGGATGATAAAATATGCAGTTAAAACCTATTCATGAACAAGTTGTTGCCGTTATGGGTGCGTCTAGTGGGATTGGACGTGAGACGGCGCGGAGGTTTGCGAAGCGGGGTGCGAAGGTGATGGTTTCCGCCCGGACTGAATCAGGATTGAGGTCTTTGGTGGAGGATATTCACAGCTTTGGTGGTGATGCAAAGTATATCATTGCTGATGTGAGTGATTTTGAACAAGTGAAAGCCGTTGCAGATAAAACTGTGGAGAATTACGGACGCCTGGATACTTGGGTTCACGCAGCGGCGACGGGTATACTTGCACCTTTTGAAAACATCACACCGGAAGAATTCCAACGGGTGATAGATGTTACTTTGATGGGACAAGTACATGGTGCAATGGCTGCTTTACCTCATCTCAAAAAAGAGGGACGTGGAGCATTAATTCATATTTCTTCAATGGAGGGTAGACGCAGCTTACCCTTACAAAGCCCTTACTCTGCTGCGAAGCATGGTGTAGAAGGCTTTCTTGAAGCGTTGCGTGTGGAGTTGCAACACGAGAAACTACCCATTAGTGTAACATCAATACTGCCTGCTGTCATTAACACACCTTTTTACAACAAAGTTCGCACTAAGTTAGGAGTTCTACCCACAGGGATACCTCCCTATTACTCACCTGGTGTTGTTGCTGAAGCCATTCTCCATGTTGCTGAACATCCCACTCGTGATTTTATCGTTGGGGATGTTGGTAGGATACTGGATGCATTACAACGCCTTTCACCAGAACTTGTAGATTATATACTGGCTCTGATTGGTTTTGCAGGACAACGTACCAACCAACCAAAGTCTGAAGATGCTCCAGACAATGTTTTTACACCTATCCAAGGCTATGACCGTGTCCAGGGAGACTTTAGTCATCTTGTGGTACCAACTTTCTTGGATTGGTTAGATATGAATCCGCAATTGAAGTGGGGTGCTGTGGCTTTAGCCGCACTGGGTGTGAGCGCATTGGTTGGAGGATTAGGATTCGGGGATGAGGTGTAGTTTACCTACTCCCTCTCCACTATAAAATAACCACTCATATGTTCCTCTTTCTTTGCGTCCTTTGCGTCTTTGCGGTTCATATAAATAGGTCATCTAAAAGTATCGGTGTTGCAGAATGGGGGATGAAAAATAAACCGCAAAGACGCGTTCGCGGAGCGTCTCGTTCGCGGTAGCGTCCCGGAGGGAAGAGAAGGACGCAAAGAATTAAGTGTTTATCTTTTTACTCCCACTCTTGTAACTCTTGGCTTGTATTGCGGAATAGAGAGTTGAATTGTTCGCGACGGGTTTCAAAGTTAGCAGCTAAGGAAATTAACAGAATCCCAGCGAGTAAGCCTACAACCCATTTTAAGAAGGGGTAACGCAGGCTGAAGAGGATAAGTTGATAGAAACTTGTGATGAAAAAGGTGGCGGTTCCTATATATAGATAGGCGCGAACTCGTAATGCTAATCCGGCGAAAATCGCAATGAGACTGAAACTTCCTGGGATGAGTGGTGTATCTTGATTAAAGATAATTGCCCATCCACAAATGATACCACATCCGAGTAGCCGCAGGCGGTGTCGGTTACTTTTCATGTCTGGTAACCGCAAATCTGGGTCAAATTGGGCAATATATAATAATGATAAACCAATTGGTGTAACATACCATAAGGGGTCTGTTAGATTTAAGTTGGAAAATAAGCTGAAGAGTGCCCAATTAATTAGCGCTACACTAAGATAGGTGAAACGGAATTTGTCGGAGATTCGGGCTATGATGATGTAGAAACTCGCTGCGATCGCTAAACTGAGTGGATGCGTTTCTACTCTCGAAAGTAACAAAAATGCTATGGGTATGATGATTGCGGCGTGTCGCCAAGGTTTTTTAGACCAACCCCAGGTGTCCCAAGGTAAGATGTAGAGGAAGTAAGCAATGACAGCTGCGATCGCACCTTGCCAAGGTAGTAACTGTTGTTCTACAGATTGTATCAGTGGTGTTTTTGGTACATAAACCCACAAGAAAGCTATCTCTAACAACCCAAGGTAAACCCAAAGGTAGGATAGGGAAATTATAGAAGTTTCCTGACGGCGTCCTTGAAAAAGAGCGTATCGAATTAAGAAGACAGCTGTTCCTAAACCTACAAGCTTGGCTTCTATCGGGTTGACACTAGCAGACAGTAGTAATAAGCTACTGACAGTCCAATGTATGTGAGCGACAACTTTCAATTCTCCATGACTCAGGCGCAGGTAGTCTAACAGCCAAGGTGAGAGAATGCGATAGGCGTACATTATACCAGTTGCAAGCACGGACATGGCAATGAAACCATCGCCGTATACTCCTTTGGGGACTTGTGCGAGTTGGTAGAATAACAGTTCGTATGCTGACACCGAGACACCAACAAGTCCTACGTAAACCAATGGTTTCAATTCCTTATGGCGTCTTCCTACCCCAATCGCAATAAATGACACTGCAAGGGAAGATAATCCCGTCCAATTTGCAAAGGTTTGCCAGCGTAGTAATACACCCAGGATACCATAAATTAATGGTAAAATGTGCCATCGGTTGGGAAGTCTTTCCAGTCGGTGTCTTCTTTGCCACCATTCGCCTAAAAGCTGAGTTATCAAGCCGAGAGCGATATTGGCAATAGCAACTTTAATGAGAGAATGTTTGCCAAAGCCTAGTATCTCTGCGATCGCTAATTCTAAGCCCCAACCAATCCCATAGAAGCCCCAATGGTTGGATTGTTGCCAACTGCGGTAGACAATTGCTCCTAAAATAATGATTGCGGAAATAAGGTAGAAAAAGTTTGCTGTTGCAAGTTCTTGATAAACGAGTAGGGAGTGAATACTGAGTAGCAATAACTCAACTGTACATAGTGCGATCGCCCATTTATCTAATGCATATGCATAAATTTTTGTCAAGGTTTCGTCTTTTTGTAACCATTGTCGAAACAGCCATAAGCTAGTTATGGTCAATGCTCCTACTAAAAACCAACCTGGGACTGATAGTCTTGGTAAACCTTCCCACAATAAAGCTGCAATAAAACTCAGCCCATAGCCTACCGTAATAACCGCATTTAAATTGTATTTTAAATAATAAGTGTTGACGGACATGACAGCAGCGGCGATCGCCAAACCAATTAATCGACCTCCAGCTAAAGGTAAAGTTAATGATTGAGCGAGTCCCAAAGCAGCGACACTCAACCAAATGTTGAGATGAGAACGAGCGATCGCACTGGATTGAGTTCTGTAACCCCAACTAGCAATACCCGTGAGAGTTATGGGAGTCACTAACCAAATCAAACCCCAACTCCCATGACCTTCCCATAATAAAGCATAGCTAAGAGTTGCCAGCCCTAAACCCATATGCCAAGCACTGCGTCGCCATATTCCACCACCCAAACTACATAGCAATTCTGCAACTGCTAGGGTTAAGAAAATACTCGCCCAGATTTCTTGAGATAAATTAGGTAATAGGCAATCAACAATTGAACAAAAAGCAAGCACCCCTGCTATCTGCGTCATGTACACCAGATGAGTTCTAACAGGAGTGCGTTGTTGAGTGACACGCCATAGAGTGATTGTCGATAGCAGCAAATTTAAAGCCCGTAATATAGGATTTACCAAACTGACTAATGTCAGCCAACTCCCAAACATGAGCGTTAACTGCTCTCCAAAAACAGCCAATTTCCCTTTATCAGCCCGGTAAAGTTTATCCACAAACCCTAGCATGACAAAAATATAGGGAAATAAAACCACACTCCACAACGCCCAAGGTTCATTCTGAGAAGAAGTGAGTTGAGTTAACAGAGCGATCGCCGACCTTTGTAACTCCGACGGAACCAACCGCCAAACTAACCAAATTGTCTCTAAACCAATAATAAAAATCGCCCCAACATCCGCTCTGACACCACCTCGTCGCAAACGACGGTTGAAAAACCATAAGCCCAAACCACTCACAGCTGTTGCTTGCCAAGGAAATGGTGTGCCTAATGATACCAGCCAACCGAGGAAGAGTAGAATTCCACTGAGAAGTTCCCAGAGCAACCTCGAATAACCGATTAGAAACCCGGTTTCTTGAAGAAACCGGGTTTCTGACACCTCGGAGGATGAGGGAGAAGATGCTTCCTGTTTTCGCGGTGCTAAAGTCGCCACCAACCAACCGCAAATACCAATTGCTAGCCCCAATTGTTGGATATCTACTTGAGCAACAAAAATCGCCCGTCCCAGTAGCATCACTAATGCATAAATAATGACAATATAAAGTAAACGAATACGGGATTGTGATTGCTGGTTTTTTGCTTGTTTTATTTGATGCTTAGGGAAATAGGAGATAGACGCGATCGCTGTTAATAATGTTCCTAAATATACAGATATTAACGGAAATCCCGGAAACTGCCAACCCCAATGTAAGTAAGATAAACCTAAAACATTCAACAGAGGCAATTTCCGAACAAAATTGTGAGTAGCAACCAGCCGAGAGTTCAAAGATACAACGGTGATGAATGTCAGAACAACAGCAGATATTGCAATGACAACCCAATTTATAGGATTTTGCCACAATTGGAAGCTATCTATTGCCCAAAAGTTAACTGGTACAAGCAACAGAGTTACTGTCAGCAATGCGCGAGTCGTCAAACTTAAATTAGACTGTTTACCAGCCCAAAAACTCGCTCCCCAAAAACTTAAGGTATAAGCTAACAAAACTCCATATTGTCCTAACGGAGGAAACCTTTCCCATTGACTAGCTGCGAGTACCCCAGAAGATACCACAACTAAGAACATTCCTAAGAACAGCAGCCACCGGACGCTTAATTCTGCTCCCAATGACTGTAACATCCTAGCGACGACATTGGGTTCGTTGGGGACTGATGGTTGATGAGACCTTGTCTGCAACTTCTCTACAGATTGTCGTGCTAGTATTGTTTGAGGTTGCAACACGACACGACAAACCAAAAACTCCTGACACAGCTGTCTAACTTGGGTATCGGATATTAAACCCAAGCGCAGCCAAACATCAAGTCCTGTCAATAACTCAGGATGAGTAGATGGAAGCCTAATTTCAAGATTGATAAATTGGTCAGATTTTGATATCATAAGCGGCACGCCGAGAGAAAGCGCGGTACTTAAATCATCAGCGCGACGAAAGCATTTTTCAGATAAGTTGTGACACTTATTTGACTGAATGCTACAAATTTTTGCGATCGTACAGCTTATACAGGGACGGCTCAGTTGCGTAGCGCCCAAACGAGTAAAAGCATGATCTGGGCAAAAAAAGCCTTCTGAACGGTTACATCAGAATTAATCCTTGACTTTTAGTTTTGTATCCGCAATAGTATATTAAAATAACATAGACACTTATTTGCACTCAAAAATGTAATACCAACATGGAAGTTTTTCACTACTCACTCGCCATTTTGAGAATTACAGTAAGGAGAGCAAGTTGGTATAAATAACTTTCTTAGGTACTTATTGGGAATAAATATGGCTACTAACGATGCAGCTGTGTTGTGGTTGTTAAAAGAAAGATATGGTTTTAGCACAATACCAAACCCTGAAGGTTATGATGCTTACTTGAAGTCTCTTCTCATTTGTGCTAAAGGAGATGGTCACTTGGCTCCAGAAGAAAGAGACTGGGTTGTTCAGCAAGCTTCTGCTTATGGCGCATCAGATTCATTAGTGGAGGAGCTAAAATCTTACGAAGCCCTAGAAGATATTGAGACGGTTATTTCTAGAACTGGGGAAACAGATGCTTCGCGGCGTTATCTTGTTTACGATGCTATTAGAGCTTGCAGTGCTGATCAAGAATATAGTGACCTCGAAAGGGCAACTATCGCTAAAATGGCAGATAAACTGGGGATTTCTACAGATGTTCTCAAACAAATTGAAGAAATCTGTGTGGAAGAAGCTAAACTACGGGAGAAGCGACTGACACTGATGTTTCCAGAGGGAGCACCTCTTTAGCCATTTTTTAATAAATTCTGTATAAATGTTGTATGGGAACGCGCCATAATTCCTCGCCCTCTTACGTGTGGACTAGTAGTTCACCACAGGTAAGTTGAATCAATCTAAGTAGGTATGCACAATTAAATCGAACTATTCATGTTTCTTAATAGAGTTGTGTTTTTTAGCGCTCACCTACTTAGTGATATTGTAAAAGAATATTTTGAAAAACATCCAGCTTCAGGTGTTGCAGACGCGAGTGAAACTCAATTTAATTGAAAGATTAACGTTAATAATAACGGCTGTTCTTCTTATCTAGTATGGGGTTCAAGATAATTTGGAAAGATTTTTAGTATAGTAAGTAATTAATGAAAAATCAGACTTTTAAAAAAGTCCAAACTTTATCCGTTGAGAGTATAACTTAGGCTTCCAATAACCTTTCAGCGGAGTTACAGAATGAGGGTGACAAGTCATAAGATGAATGGTTTGTTAGCGTTGTCTCAAATTTATAGGTTTGTTGATATCTCAGAGGATGTTTGTAAAGTCTACCTTTGTATCCAAATCCCCCCTAGCCCCCCTTAAAAAGGGGGGAAAATACTCTCAAAGTCCCCCTTTTTAAGGGGGATAATGGTGGATCTAGAACGTTTTGCTACCAACAAGAGGACTTTTAAAACATCCTCTCAAACCCTATGAACTTTGTACCCTTCCTGAACGTAAATATGACAAATCATTAAAACCTGAACTCTATATGACTAGTACTTTTAAGAAGATTAATTCTAAAGTGAATAGCGCATCCTCCAAAACCATAGTTATAGGTAACCGCAATCTAACAATAGACGAAGTAGTTAACGTGGCGCGTTATGGGACAAAAGTCAGCTTAACCAATGACTCACAACTGTTGCAGGGTATTCAAGCATCATGTGACTACATTAATAATGCAGTTGAACGTGGTGAACCAATTTATGGTGTAACAAGTGGCTTTGGCGGTATGGCGAATGTAGCGATTTCACCTGAATATGCAGCGCAGCTCCAAAACAATCTCGTATGGTATCACAAAGTAGGAGCAGGAAAAAGATTACCTCAGGCTGATGTCCGCGCAGCCATGCTGTTGCGTGCTAACTCACACTTACATGGTGTATCGGGTATCCGTTATGAACTCATTCAACGCATAGAGAAGTTTTTAAATGCTGGTGTCACACCCCATGTATATGAGTTTGGTTCTATCGGTGCTAGTGGTGATTTGACACCTTTAGCTTACATTACAGGAGCACTGATTGGTTTAGATCCAAGCTACACCGTCGATTTCAATGGTGAGGTGATGGACGCACCAACAGTTTTAAACAAATTAGGTTTAGAGCCATTGCAACTACTTGCTAAAGAAGGTTTGGCAATGATGAATGGGACTTCAGTCATGACAGGAATTGCTGCTAATTGCGTATATGATACCAAAATTTTATTAGCACTCTCTGTGGCTGCTCATGCTCTAGTCATCCAAGGTTTGAATGGTACTAATCAATCATTCCACCCATTTATTCATAAACATAAACCACATTCAGGACAATTGTGGACTGCAAACCAAATGCTCAAACAGTTAGCAGGTTCGAGCTTAATTCGTGACGAATTAGACGGTTCTCACGACTACAGAGGCTCTCATCCCATTCAGGATCGTTATTCCCTACGCTGTCTAACACAATACTTCGGACCTATTGTTGATGGGATTGAACAAATTGCCAAACACGTTGAGACGGAAATTAACTCTGTCACTGACAACCCACTTATTGATGTAGAAAACCAAGCTAGTTATCATGGCGGTAATTTCTTGGGACAATACATCGGTATAGGAATGGACCAGCTGCGCTACTATATCGGGCTTTTGGCTAAACACTTGGATGTGCAAATAGCTTATCTCGTAGCACCTGAATTTAACAATGGACTACCAGCGTCTTTAGTTGGGAATCCCCAACTTAATGTCAACATGGGGTTGAAGGGGTTGCAAATCACCGCCAATTCAATTATGCCTCTGTTGCTATTTTATGGAAATTCTATTGCTGATAAATTTCCTACCCATGCTGAACAGTACAACCAAAATATTAACTCTCAAGGGTTTGGCTCTGCCAATTTAGCCCGTACAAGTGTAGCAATTTTTCAACAATATATGGCGATCGCCTTAATGTTTGGGGTGCAAGCCGTTGATTTACGGACATACCTTGTTGCTGGTCATTATGATGCCCGTACTACCCTATCAGATGCTACAAAATATTTATACATAGCCATACGTAATGTGGTGGGAGTACCACCATCGCCTCATCGTCCCTACGTTAGGAATGACAACGAACAATCTCTAGATTTACACATTGCCCAAATTGCAAATGATATTGCATCTGGTGGGCAAATCGTCGCTGCAGTCAACAACATTATAGGCAACAATTAAGAAGGCAGTCCTAGTTGCAATAGTGAGAAGTCCTATGATACATAGTCTCAATGCAGAGATTCATATTCCCCAACAACATCTGACAGAATTTGTATTACAACGAGCAGTAGAGTTCGCAGACAAACCAGCCCTGATTGAAGGACACACTAATCGTACAATCACTTATGGACAATTGGCAGACTCAATCCGGCGAGTCTGTGCTGGCTTAGCTGCGCGTGGTTTCTCAAAAGGTCATGTTTTCGCTATTTACAGTCCTAATCTTCCTGAATTTGCGATCGCTGTTCATGGTGTAGCAGTTTTAGGCGGGATTATCACTACAGTCAACCCATCTTATACAACACAAGAACTAGCCTATCAACTCAATGACACTGGTGCAAGATATCTCATCACCATCCCCGATCTTGTCGCTCAAGCATTAGAAGCCGCCAATCACTCAAAAGTAGAGGAAGTCTTTGTATTTGGTGAAGCACCTGGGGCTACGTCATTTTCTGTGCTTTTAGAAGGAGAAGGAGAAATACCGAAAGTACAAATCAATCCACAAGAAGATTTAGTAGCCTTGTTCTACTCTAGTGGTACAACTGGTCTACCTAAAGGTGTAATGCACACCCATCATTCCATTGTTGCTAATTTTTACCAATTGCAGAACTGCGAACCAATTAAAGAAGCGGATACCCTGCTCGGAATCTTACCTTTTTTTCATTGTTATGGCATGGTCATGCTCAATTACAGCCTTGCTTGGGGAGCGACTGTTGTGACGATGCGGCGCTTCGATTTAGAAACATTTCTCAGCTTAATTGAAAAGCACAAAATCACCCGTGGTCATGTCGTACCGCCAATTTTATTAGCCCTAGCAAAGCAGTCACTAGGGTCGAAATATAATCTTTCCAGCTTGCGAGTTCTGACTTCTGGGGCTGCACCCCTAGGTTGTGAATTGATTCAACAGTGCAAACAGCGTCTTGCTAATTGTATGGTAAAGCAAGGATATGGAACAACAGAAGCTTTGACAAGCATTTTCACTCCAGATGAACCTGACAAAATCAAGCCTGATTCGGTTGGTAAATGTCTCCCATCTGTAGAATGTCAAATTGTGGATGTCGATACCCAACAACCATTAGGTTTTCATCAACCAGGAGAGTTGTGGGTACGTGGACCGCAAATCATGAAAGGTTATTTGAATAATCCACAAGCAACTGCTGACGCAATTGATTCAGATGGTTGGTTTCACACCGGTGATATTGCTTATGTTGATGAAGATGGCTACTTTTACATAGTTGATCGGATTAAGGAGTTGATTAAGTGCAATGGCTACTCCATAGCGCCAGCCGAACTAGAAGCGGTATTATTAACTCATCCAGCGATCGCTGACGCCTGTGTAATTAAGAGTCCTCATCCCACCAGTGGCGAGGTTCCCAAAGCTTTTGTGGTGCTGAAAGCCTCAGCTACCCCAGAGGAGATTATGGAGTTTACTGTCAAGCAAGTTGCAAGCCATAAAATGATTCGCAGAATTGAATTTGTGGACAAAATTCCCAAATCACCTTCTGGCAAAATTTTGCGCCGTGTATTGGTACAACAAGAACTGATAAATATCAAAAAAGCATCCTCCGATGAGCAGTTATTGCAGCGACAAGTAGGGTTTATACAACAATTACAAGAAGCTTCTTTGCATCAACGTCAGGAATTATTAGTTGCTTACATACGAGAGCAATTTATCAAAGTTTTAGGTATCAATACATCTCAATATTTGGATACAGAGAAGCCTTTGCATGAACTGGGGCTTGATTCTCTCATGAATATCGACTTGAAGAATCGTATCGACACTGAACTAGGGGTAGATATACCCATAGAAATGTTTCTTGGTGACTCCAATATTAACCAATTAGTAAATTTATTGCTTCAACAACTAGTAGACAAGGACACAGTTCTCTCAAAACATTCATCGGCTGAGCTAGCAACAGATTTAAATTCAGAGGCTGTTTTGGATTCTAGTATCTTTCCTGAAGAGCGATATGAGACATTTGTGACTGAACCTGCTGCTATTTTTTTGACTGGAGCCACAGGTTTTTTAGGAGCTTTTTTACTCCAAGAACTTCTGCTGCAAACCAAAGCCAACATTTATTGCTTGGTGCGTTCTCTTAATCCTGAATTAGGTAAAGTGAGGATAAAAACTAACTTAGAATCTTACGGGATTTGGGAGGAGAATTTTGCTGACAGAATCATTCCTATTGTGGGTGATTTATCTCAACCACTGTTAGGTCTGTCATCACAAGAATTTCATAAGCTCAGTGGTCTAATCGATGTGATTTATCACAGCGCTGCTTGGATTAACTATGTCTACCCTTATTCAATATTAAAACCTACTAATGTTTTGGGTACTCAGGAAATCTTGAGATTGGCGGCTCGTGTGAAAGTTAAGCCAGTACATTATATTTCTACAATTGCTGTTTTTATGTCACCAGCTTATGCAGGAAAAGTAGTCACTGAATCGGAGCAACTCGCTCATAGTGAAGAAATACAACTTGGCTACTCTCAGAGTAAATGGGTGGCTGAAAAGTTAGTGATGATTGCACGCGATCGCCTGATTCCAGTTACGATTTATAGACCACCATTTATTTCCGGACATAGTCAAACAGGCGCTTGGTATAAAGATGATGTGATTTGTCGTACTATCAAAGGTTGTATTCAAATGGGGAGCATGACAGACATCACCGACACATTGGATTTAGCGCCTGTGGATTACCTCAGCCAGAGTATTGTGTATTTATCAAAGCAAAAAGAGTCTCTTGGCAAGGTTTTTCACTTAAATAATCCTCAACCTATTTCTTGGAGAGAACTGACTGATTTTATCCGTTCTATTGGCTATGCAATTGAGCATATTTCTTATCAAGATTGGCAAATAAAATTAAAGAATGGTGCCTACTCTCAAGAAAATTCTTTGTATCATCTCTTGCCTTTTTATAATAATAAATTGCCTCAAAGAGAACAAAGAGAAATTTCTCAGCAATATCAAAAATCAAGTGAACCAAAAATTAGTTGTTTAGCAACACAGCATGAACTGGCAGAAAGTTCAATAATCTGTCCTCCAGTGAACTCTCAATTACTGAATACCTATTTTTCCTATTTTATTCGTAGTGGTTGGTTGGACAAATCCCAAACCTCTAAAAGACTTTCGTAAAATCAAACAAATTCCGAATTCTTTTGATAGAAAGTATGAATGAGTCAATTTTGATTTTTAAATAACTTTGAATAATTATGAAAGAATTACAGATAATTAACGTTCTGCGTGAATTAGATGCTCGCTTAGAGGAAGAAAACAACCAACTCAAAGTGATTAGTCCTGAAGAGCGAGGAAAGAATCGTGATAACATGATGCTGGCAGTTGGTTCACAAACTGGACAGTTCTTGAATATGCTTCTCAAAACGCAAGGAGGTAAACGTATTCTCGAAATTGGTACTAGCGTTGGCTATTCAACAATCTGGTTAGCTGAAGCAGCCCGAGCCAATGGTGGTTGTGTTACTACCCTAGAATGTGTTGCTTCTAAGCAGGCGCAAGCGGTGGAGAATATCCGTAAAGCTGGTTTAGAGGATTTTGTTGACTTCCAATTTGGTGATGCGGTAAAGTTACTGGAGGATTTTCCAGGTTCATGGGATTTTGTATTACTTGACGTGTGGAAAGACCTTTACATTCCCTGCTTTGACCAATTTTATCAAAAACTTTCTCTAGGGGCAATTGTCGTAGCAGATAACATCACTTTTCCCCCGGATTTTTACCCAATAATGAAGGCTTATCAAGAATATGTCCGTGCTAAACCAGATTTAGATTCCATTCAAATCGATATTGGTCAAGGTCTTGAGCTAACGAGAAAAGAAATCTAAAGAAATCTATTGAAGCAGTAAACCGCAAACCTTGCTTTGATACTTATTACAGATGTGTACAAGTAATACAACGAGCAATGATTGATCGAGATGTATTTAAATTACCTGGACCAGGAAGAACTTCTGCAGTTGATACCCTAGCTAATTTGAACGAAGACAAATTAGCTTTTTTGACCAAATGTTCTCGTGAATATGGAGATATCATACCGCTACAAATCGGTACAAAAACAGTTCTATTACTCAATAGTCCCAACTATATCGAGCAAGTATCAAAAGATCGGCGTCTGTTTGCTAGAGGTCCAGATGTGCGTAATACTTTGCAAAGGCTACTAGGCGAAGGTATATTCATCACCGAGGGAGAACCCTGGTTTCATCAGCGGCGCATTATTCAACCAGTCCTTAACTATCAACATATTACCACCTATGGTGACATTGTAGTAGGCTATACTGAACGCTTGCTTGATACCTGGCAAGATGACGAAATCCGTAATGTCCACTCGGACATAATGCGCCTCACTTTAAACATTATTTGGAAAGTAATCTTCAACCGTGAGTTAACTGATGAAGAAGCTCAAGATATAGCTTATATGTTAGGTATATCTACGAGATTGATTGAGAGTCAGGAGCAACCAGAATTTAATGACCAGCACTCAGCAACGAAGAACCTGCGTTATGAGCGTATTCTTGAGCAGACGGATCGATATGTTTATTCTTTGATTCAGTGGTATAGACAACGCGGTGAGGACTCAAGCTGTTTACTCTCAATGCTGATGCAAGTTCGTGATGAAGATAATAATTGTCAAATGAGCGATCGCCAGCTACGAGACGAAGTCATGACTTTAGTGTTTGCGGGACAAGAAGCTCTAGCCGTGGTCTTGTCTTGGACTTTAATTCTGCTATCACTACACCCACAAGTACAAACCAAGCTACTGACGGAGTTAAACCAGGTATTGGGCGATCGCAGTCCTTCAGTTGCTGACTTACCACACTTGTCTTATACTGAGTGGACAATCAAGGAAGCAATGCGTCTTTATCCACCGATAGCAGTCATGCCCCGTATAGCTATTCAAGATTACGGGATTGATGGTTACAAAGTGCCGATAGGGTCCACAATTTTAGTAAGTGCATGGACAATGCATCGACACCCACGTTACTTTGAACAGCCAGATACCTTTAATCCTGAGCGCTGGGCTAACGATTTAGAAAAACAGTTGCCCAGAGGAGTATATTTTCCCTTTGGGAATGGTCCACGTATTTGTATCGGTAAGAGTCTAGCACAAATGGAAATGGTTTTGATTGTGGCAACTATTATTCAAAAATTCCAACTCAAATTGGCAGCAGACTTTAATCTCATCCCATGGGCAACTATGATCCTACACTCAAAACAAGGCGTACCAGTTAAATTACAGAAGCACTCGAATGGCTAGAATTTTGACCAAAATATAGTAGCTGTGGCTTGAAGGTTTTCTCCTTTGGGCTATCTAGAAGGTCAGTTTGTTCAATATCTTTAGTGTTTATCAATACAACGATTCTTCACACCATCTCTTGCTCTTGAAAGGTGGCTTTCAAATCTAGCATAGCTACCATAAACAAGCACTGAACTTCATGCTTTTTGCTAACGCCCCAATGAAAGGGGCTTTTTCATGAAGATTTGTAACGAAATGTGTATCTGTATTGCAATACTGTAAGGGATACAATAACTGAGGAGCCAGAAACCCGGTATCTTGGAGATACCGGGTTTCTAATTTTCGCTTATCTGAGTAGAATTGAGACCTAACTAAGAATTTTTTATTGAGTTATAAATTAACACTACAAAAGTATAAAATAACACTTGAATCATTTGACTTTAACGCATAATTCCATTTCCATATCTTACTCTTCCTTTTTCTTTGCTGACATTGCTTAAGTAGGGAATGGCTGTATCTTTGCGGGGCCAGTTCTTCCGAAGGAAGGGTAATAAAAAAGTTAGGGAGACTGCCATAAGTATAATACCAAGCCACCAAGAAGAACGTAATTGTTGCAGTTGGTCTACTGGTGTGTACGTCAATGAATTATTGGGTAAAAGTTGCATTGATACAGCAAAAATGTTATTCAACGCATGAAAAGCGACTGGCACAATTATGGAACGAGTTTTGATGTAAAATACCCCTAAAATAATTCCGACTAACGATAATCCAATGGGATTATTGAGATGTAAACAACCAAAAAGCAGCGATGATGACAACAAGCCTGCATGGATTCCCCATTTCGTTGCCCAACGTTGTAAAATCACTCCTCTAAAGATGAATTCCTCGGTTATTGGGGCTACTACTACAATAGCGAAAGTTGCTAGTAAATTAGAATAAAAAGAGTTAGACCTATCAACAGATGGACTGTTGGCAACATCATGTAGGAGTTGTTCGACAAAAGATGGTGCAACTAGTGACAGTAAGTAAAATAAAATTAAGGAAGCACTAAGGGAAAACATTATGGTCACGAGAACTAAGCCCATTAACTGCAACCAATTCTGTTTTTTTGGAAAAGCTCCTACGACATACTCAAGTTTGACTCTCAAGCGCTGGAAGTCTTTTAGCGACCAGAGGCAAAGTAAAACAAACTGAAGGATATAGATTGTTAATACTAAGTCTTGCTGGTTTAATTCTAAACTGCGACTTGCTTGCACAATTCCTAATAGAAAGCCAATCAGTAGGGACAAAAGTATAAAGCGCAGTAGCAAATAACGAAACTTCAGCTTAGTAAAAGGGTTGTCAATATTTTGGAGTGCCATTGTGGTTCATTTGATGGAAAAGTGCTATGTTTTATTGCTATTAAATAAGTACAAGGGTAGAGTTTTTAAGGGTGGCTTAGGGATAACTTACACTAAGTTTGGGCGTTGCATGCGCTAAAGCGCAACTACGAACAAATTATTTTATGAGTTATTAAACGAACATGATATTGTTAACACTGGAAAAACCCTACGCTTCGTTTGGGCATAACGAGGAAATAAAAATATTTCTTCCCTCATCTTATTAAAGGACACATTTTGAGCAAGCTATATTCCAGAAATCAATAAATTTTTTATTTCATATATTTGTTTGTATTAATTGTAACCATAGTTTCTGAAAATATAACCAAACTTTGGATAGATAGGTAAAGTCCGTTCCGATTTTGAGATTCTTGAGAATGAGTGATAGCGCGACAGCCTACATCCAGGCGATCGCTCCCATACCAAGCAACGCAAAGCATCGTAGAGCGATCGCCTTAGGCTCATTTTCGTGGGCTTTCGCCTTTGAAACCTGTAGAGCAACCCCCACAACACCCTTTCAAGTTGGGAAACCCCTACCATGACTTTTGACTTTTGAATGCGTGACTTTTGAATGCGTGACTTTTGACTTCCCCGTTCGCGTAGCGTCTCCGTCAGGAGAAGGGGCTGACTCTTCCTACAGAGAATGAGCGTGAATTTGCTAGACTGATTTCAATCCTTATATATAGAATTACCCAGTACCCTGATGCCATAACTATAAATGGCATTGATTCTAATCGAATACAGTCTACTTGGCTCATTGCATTTTACTCCAATGAGATTCGCTCTCCATCGTCCGATAACACCAGCTTTTGGAAATCACTGATGCTTACAATTACGCCACTTCTGTCCAATCAACTTCCCAACTTACAGTACTCCTTTACACAAGAACGTTTTGATGAAACCTGGGAAGCGCCCCTAGCTACCCTTCTAGGACTGGGACGCGCAGCTGGTGCTGATTTTATAGAATTCTTTTTAGAACGTGTCAACTATATTAGCTGCCTTGCAGAAGAAGACACCATTACCAGCATCACACCCCGTCTTTCCACAGGTGCGGGAGTGAGAGTATTTCGTGGCAATGCTGACTGCTACGTTAGCACAAATGACCTTTCCTTCGCTGGCTTAAAAGCCGCTCTAGAAAAAGGTCTTTCCATCATGGGCTTGCAACTGCCCGCCCCTAGCTCATTTATACCAGAAATCAATCTGGAATTACTGAGAGACTATGCAACTAAAAGAGCTAAAGATGGATGGTTACCATTGTGTACTTCAATACAAGATATGGGAGAGTTACTCCTTGAAAGTACTGAAAAGCTCAAACAAAAAGCCAACCATATCCAATCACGCCGCGCTACCTATTTCCGTGATTGGCAAGAAGTTTTAGTTGCTGGTAGTGATGGCACTTTTGCCCGTGATATTCGCCTCACCCAGTCAGTAGGGCTCAGCCTCCTCTGCGCTGATGGTGCTCATCGTACCTCCATAGCTGAACGTGCCGGTAACACCAGCGATCCCAACTTCTTAAAAACTTGGGACTACAATGAAGCAGCAGAACATATCTCTGATTCCGCAGGTAAAATGCTCTACGCTGATTACGTAGAGTCAGGAACCTACCCCATTATCATGGCAAATCACTTTGGTGGGGTTATCTTCCACGAAGCATGCGGACACCTATTAGAAACCACCCAAATTGAACGCAAAACAACTCCCTTTGCTGACAAAAAAGGTGAAAAAATTGCTCATGAAAGCTTAACTGCTTGGGATGAAGGACGGACAGATAACGCCTTCGGTACCATTGACATGGATGACGAAGGTATGCCAGCTCAAAGAACGCTTTTAATTGAGAAAGGCGTGTTAAAGAACTTCCTAGCAGATAGAGCAGGTTCTGCACGCACCGGACATCCCAGAACCGGTAGTGGGCGTCGTCAAAATTATACTTATGCTGCTGCTAGCCGGATGCGTAACACCTACATTGCTACTGGTGAGTATAGCATTGATGATTTATTTGCCTCTGTTGATAAAGGCATTTATTGCAAAAAAATGGGAGGCGGTAGCGTTGGTGCTACAGGTCAATTTAACTTTGGTGTAGATGAAGCGTATTTGATTGAAAACGGCAAAATCACCAAGCCACTCAAGGGAGCTATCCTCATTGGTGAAGCGAAGGAAATTATGAACAAAATTTCCATGTGTTCTCAAGATTTATCCCTTGCTCCCGGCTTTTGTGGTTCTGTAAGTGGCAGCATTTACACCACTGTAGGACAGCCTCACCTCAAGGTTGATTCGATTACTGTAGGTGGACGTTAATTGTTAATGGTTAATTGTTAATGGCTAATGGCTAATTGCTAATTGCTAATGGCTAATGGCTAATTGCTAATTGCTAATTGCTAATGGCTATTAACAACTAACCACTAACAACTAACAACTATCCACTATCCTCTATCCTCTATCCTCTATCCAAAATTAACTAAACTATGCCCAATATTAACGAGATTGCAAATTACGCCAAGGAAAGTGCTGATAAACTTGGCATCAAAAAGTTCGATATTTATGGTTCAACAGCAGACCAAACCAGCGTACAAGTGGATCGAGGTGAACCTAAGCAAGTTAAAGCTTCAAATCTTTCTGGTGTCATTGTTCGGGTCTGGAATGAAAACAATACAATGGGTGTCACTAGTACGACAGATGTAGACCCCAAAGGATTGGAACTGGCTTTAAAAACAGCATACGAAGCCAGTGCGTTTGGTGTGAAAGAGAATGTTCCCGATTTTAGCCCAGAGGCTTCTGTTTCTATTTCCCATGCATCCCAGGAAAAAGCACCTCAAGCTCCTGTTTCTCAACTGATAGAAAGCTTATTATCAGCTGAAAAAGAACTATTGTCTGCTCATCCGGCGATTCAAGGCGTGCCATATAATAGTTTGGCGCAACGAGATATTGATAGATTTTATCTCAACAGTGACGGCGCAATGAGAAAAGAGTCTCACTCGATCGCATCTGTTTATCTTTACAGCAAAACAGAAGAAGACGGGAAAAAACCTCGCAGTGCTGGTGCTTTCAGAATCAGCCGGAGTTTAGATGATTTGGATATTAACGGTTGTATCCAAGAAACCGCAGAGAAAACGATTAGTCATTTGAACTATGAAAAAATTAAGTCGGGTAAGTACCGAGTTGTTTTTTCTCCTGATGCTTTTTTAAGTTTGTTAGGTGCTTTTTCTAACTTATTTAATGCTCAAAGTATTTTAGACAAGCAAAGCCTCTCTACCCCCGATGATTTAGGAAAGCAAATTGCTTCTCCTCTGCTTTCTGTATACGATGATGCCTTACATCCAGCCAATGTTGGTGCAGAAGCCTTTGATGGTGAAGGAACGCCCACACGTCAAATAACCCTCATTGAAAATGGAGTGTTGACAAACTTTCTCCACAGTGCAGGAACTGCAAAAAGGATGAATACCAAGCCTACAGGTAATGCCAATATTGGAGCAAAAGTTACTGTCAGCCCCAATTTCTATCACGTCTTTGGAAGTCAATCTGCAGAGCAAGAATTAAGTTTGGAAACTGCAGAAAACGTTATTTTCATTGATGATTTGCAAGCTCTTCATGCAGGTGTAAAATCCTTACAAGGTTCCTTTTCTTTGCCGTTTGACGGTTGGTTAGTTAACAAAGGTGTGAAGACAAGTATTGAGTCAGCAACAGTTGCTGGCGATTTCTTGGAACTCCTTAAATCTATTATTTTTGTGGAAAAAGAAGCAGAATTGACTCCCGGAGGTGTGTGTCCTAGAGTTTGGGTTGATGAACTATCTATTACTGGAGAGTCATAAGTAAGTCGCACAAATCGTTTAGAAACCCGGTATTCAATACTGCAAGGAATAGTAAGAATTAGAAACCCGGTTTCTAGACCTAGCCCTGTAAAGGTGATTCATAAAATTGTGATTCAAGTGGCAATACTGCAAGGGATACAATAGCTTAGAAGCCAGAAACCCGGTATCTCCAAGATACCGGGTTTCTAATTTTCGCTTATCCGAGCAGTATTGATTCCTCATCTTTTCTCTCTGCGCCCTCTGCGTACTCTGCGGTTCAAAAGTATTTTTTTAACCGCAGAGTCGCAGAGTACATAGTCCCAAACGGAAGCCACGCAGTAACCGTTGCTGCATCTACTATTTGACCGCTTATCTACGTCGATTCCTGATAATCATTCGTTGTCTTCATTATCACTCCACAGGCTATCCGTCCACCACCTGCTTGTGCTGCTTGCCCCTCAGCTTGTTGTAAATCCTGCAATTGGTGTACGATAATTGCACTGCCATTGTCATCAAATATACTGACCGGGGTAGAACGTAGAGTCACACGGCTAGTGATTACACTGTACTGTGCGTAACCGTGTTCGTTTACTACTAGGTTTGGTAAATCACCTAAATGGTAGGGGTGGTTTGCTTCCACAGGAACTTCCGAACCAAAAGGACCGGGATCGAAGTGTCCACCACTGGTAGTAAAAGCAGGTTGAGCACTTTGATCGCATATACCCACGGAATGAATGTGAAGCCCATGCAAACCCGGTGTCAGTACAGCTGGATCTCCTTGAATTTGGCCCTTTATCTGTACAGATCCATCTCTTCGCTCATTAAAAAGTAGAGTACCAGTAATGTTTGTACCTTGAATGTAAGTTTGTGCCACTGGTAGACTCTTTGCTATTGGCAGACTCTGTGCTAAGCCTGGTTGCACCGCCATAAATCGGCCTACTATTATCAACACAAAAGTGAGTCCAAGGACAAATAGAAATTTAATCTTCATGACTTATTGTGATGGTGATAAATGATTTAATACCGAGTTTTTACTTGACAGTATTTTAGTATACACGTTCTTGTCTCATGTATTGTGATGAAATACCAGACTTAATCTACTTTGTTGCGAGGTTAATTTCGATAACGTCTGATTGAGGCTGTACTTGAGTTACTAGTTTTTTAGAGTTCTGTTGTTGTGATGCAACAAACGCTCTATATATAGATGGCTATAGTTAATTTCTTTCGTATCCATGCATACAAAGTACTTTTTCAAAGTCTATCTTTAGATGGTATTGCCAAGAAACAATATTCTTTAGCTTGTTAAAAGTAGGAACAAATTAAAGACGCGATCGCCCTTTGGGTGATTGTTCCGCCTCATCGTGCCTAGCTTCTCTCTTGAGTTAGTGATGAATGTACTAAGGACTCATGAACCGACGCTCCAATACTGATAACTATTAAATACACAATGAGGAAACTATGGGATTACGCACAATTATTCTCATCGTCGCTCTAATTATTTTCGTTGGGTTCTTTGGGTATCAGATAGAACTGGCTTTACCAGTAAAACCACTTAAAATGAATAAAACCTACACACCATTGACCCAATCTCCACCACGAGGAATAGGTTCTTATGATGTACTTGGTTATGCTATTTCTAAAGAGAAAGCAAATCAATTCCTTCAGACTGAGAAAGGAAGGGAATTACTCTCTCCAGGTCGTGGTGCGGTTGAAGTGACTGAAGACCTTATAAACCTGGGGCGTAAAGCTTTCTATCAAGAAACTTTTGGGAATGAGTATTTGTTTACAGATGTTGTCGGTATCCTAGATGGTCCTATCAATTTAGGTAGCATTGCAAAGGCTGTTTTGGCTTTAAATGGCGAACCAACAACCAACCTACAAGTTCCTATTGATAGAGATATCACAGTTGGCGATCGCACTTTTAAAGCAGGCACAGTTCTCAATACAGGTTTAGATGTGCCAAAAGACTCCCTTTTCCCCCTAGGTATTGTTGCCCGAATCAAACACGCGAAACCTCGTGTTGGTATAACCTGTGCTTTATGCCACGCAGCTGTCAGTGAAGAAACTGGACGTATTCTTGAAGGCGCAATCAATACAAATATCAATCTAGGTCCACTGATTGCGATGGCTAGCAACTCAGCCGCACTCTTCCGCCAGACAGATGTTAACCCGACCAAAATTCCTCCTGGTCAACACACTTATCTCAACAGCCAAGGAGAAACCGCATCCCTTCCAGATGCGAAAGTTATGGAATCAAAGGTCGATACTGCTATTTTATCCTGGCCGCCTGGAAACTTTGTCTCTAATGGTGACCTTAAGAACAATTCAGCCCAAATTCCCACCTCCTACACTCACGATACTTGGCCCTATGCTTGGAGTGGTGTTGCTTCCATAGGTTGGTTCCACGGATTGACCACATTGAATAATGCAGTATTTGGTCTGAATGCAGACCCCACGACCACAGCAGATGCTAGCAAAGCTGTTTTGGATATTGATAAGGACATATATCTCGGTACAATACTGCAAAATGCATCAAATCCTAAATTCCGCTTACCTGAAGGTGTTCAACCCTCAGAATTCTTTGAAAAGGTCGATCCAACGCCGGGAGAACCAGGTATTAACAGCACGATTCGGATGCCAGAATATCCAAAGGGTTCACTGTTTATGCAGAATGGGTTAATGGCTGCAACTCCCGGTCTACCTGTTGCTGCTCAACTCAATGGGATGTCAGCATGGCAAAATACTTTGGCACCACCTCCCTATCCATCTGCTGACACAGCAACTCTCAAACGTGGTGCAGAAATTTTTACACAGGCTAATTGTGCGGAATGTCACAGCGATCGCTACTTTACAAACCATAAAGTCATTCCTGTAAAGGAAGTTGGAACTCAATCAAGTCGGGCACCAGCGTCATCATCCTTTGCTAAAAACCTTTTTGTGCCACCGGATACATACCCAAGCAACGTGTCTGTCCCATTACCTCCCAATCCACCCGTACTACCAGTACCAACAGATATCACACCCAAAGAAGACATTGAACTTGCTTATGCCCTCAGCGATCCAATGGGAGGCTACAAGGTGCAGCACTTGATTGGGCTTTATCTGAGCGCCCCCTACCTCCATGATGGTGGTGTAGCTGCTGGACCTGAAGCTTTCCAGCAAGATGCTAACGGCAACTTTATTATTGCCAATCCCGAACAACTCGGCATGGTAGGTACTCTTATGCAAGGTATTGCACCCAGTCCAGAAGCAAGTTTGCGATCGCTCTTAGATCGCAATTTACGTGACGCCGTGGTTGCAGCTAACCGGGAAAATCCTGACTTGCAACAGTCAAACGTCGATGGTAGCGGACACGCTTATTGGGTCGATCAACAAGCTGGTTTTACGACTCAAGACCAAAGCGACCTAATCCAATTCCTGCTTTCAATAGATGACGACCCAGAAGTACTACCAGAAAAATCACTCAGTTAAGAAACTTCCAAATCAAAAAGTCTCGAACAATCTCTTGTGGTACGGGCGTCTCGCCCGTACCACAAGAGATTTTTGAAGAATTATTTTTTTGGAAGTTCCTTAAGTGATGAACTTAAACAACTATCAGGACAAGGGGCATCATTTCTTTACCAACAGTGATATTGATGCCATACCTGTTAACATACCCTATAAGAGCGGCAATCGTACTTTAAATTCATAGACCAACTACGATAAGATTAAGATGGTTTTGCTTAATTTCGGTCGTAAAAATGCCTATTCAACAAATCAGTACTGAGTATATTGCCATAGATCCTGAGTATTGTGGTGGTAAACCACGCATTGTTGAAACCAGAATGCCTGTAGCAACTATTGCTCAAATGTATTTAGAGATGGGGGAATCTTTAGAAGAAATAGCCTCTGAATATAATTTATCTAAGGCAGCAGTTTATGCAGCAATGGCATATTATTACGATCATCAAGAAGAAATTGATCGCCATACAGCTGCAAGTCAAGCAATAGTAGAAGAAATGAGGCGTAATAGTTCTCCTTCTCCAATCGAAGAAAGATTGAAGGCAATTCGAGGTGAGTAGTCGAATTCGATTTCATTTAGATGAACAGGTGAAGTCAGTTATTGCCCGTGAGTTGCGCCGTCGTGGGATTGATGTGACGACGACAGTTGAAGTCGGGTTACGCACTCAAAGTGATGATGCACAGTTAGATTTGATTTGTCAAGAACAACGAGTGCTTTTTACTCAGGATGATGATTTTCTCAGAATTGCAAGTCGTACCAATAATCATCCTGGTATTGCTTACTGCAAGCAAGGAACTCGTTCGGTTGGACAGATGATTGAAAGTTTGGTTCTTATTTATGAAGTTTATACCCCACAGGAAATGGTAGGGCGTGTTGAGTATCTATAGAATGAGTTCTATCATAATTTCTACTCATCGGTCTGTTACAAGAAGCTATTTATACTCAAACCCAAATCAATGAGAGTGCGATCGCCCTCACAAAGACTTACGATAAATGTAGAGTTAACCTCTGAGTAGCTAATGATTACACATAGCATTTTGAGCCAAACCGAACGCCAGCGAGTGAGTGATGGAGAAGTTATATCTATCTTAAGCGGTTGCTTTTCCTCACCAAAGCAACTGGTGCTAATATTGCCACAATTAGGAGATTTCGATAGTCTTGAGTATGCTTGGTGGTTACGAAGAGATGCCGAACGGCTTCAAGCACAAGGGATAGCAATCCGAGCCGTGGGAATTGGCGATCGCACTTCCGGTCAGCGATTCTGTAGTTATACTGGATTTCCAGCAGATTGTTTGTTTGTAGATCCCACCGCCCAATTGCATCAAACGCTCAACCTGTATTCAGGTCTATCCCTCAAAATACCTGGTTTATCGTCCGGTGTGAATGCTTGGCTCAACCTCATGTTAATGTGTGCTGGAATTGGTAGCCCTGGTACTTTAGCGGAAGTGTTTCGTGGATATAGGGGCGACACAAGAGCACCTCAGTTAATTAGCGATGAAGAAATCGTTCAAGCTCCTCCTCTACCCCCACTGAAAGGATCGTTTTTCAAATGGGCTGGTGGTAGTGGTTTTCAGCGCCCGTTTGAGTTGGCAACTTTACGATTGCGAAATATGGGAGAAGTGCTGGCTAACTGGAAGATATACGTTCCCAATCCTGCCTATCTGACCCAGCGAGGAGCAACTTTCCTGTTTAACGAGCGCGGAGAATTGCTTTACGAGCACCGCGATCGCGCCATCCTTGGTTTTGCTGCTGATATGAGTCATCCCCTATCTTTTCTCACAACTGACAGAAAATAGCTCATCATATCGGATTAAGCTCATCATATCGGATTATATACAATGGCTGAACGCGCTGCTATTATTGCTTCTACGATTAAGCTTTAAATAAATATTAATCCTCAAAAAGCCATGAAAAAGGCGAACATTGTTGAAAACAGGTCTACTTTCTATCAAACTATATGCAAGGAGGTCATTATCGTTTTATGAATAACCACCTTTTTAATATCTGGATAAAACATTGAGCGCACCCAACTTTTCATCCTCAAATATTCCATCCCAATTTGACATTATTGTAGTAGGTTCTGGAGCAGCCGGACTCTATGCTACCATCTGTCTGTCAGAAAAATATCGCGTTTTACTCGTAACTAAAGACAAACTCAGAACCGGTTCAAGTAAATGGGCACAAGGAGGAATAGCAGCGGCGATCGCTAGCGACGATTCTCCTCAACTCCATCTGGAAGATACTTTACACGCAGGGGCTGGTATTTGCGATCGCCCTGCTGTAGAATTTCTGGTCGAAAACGCTCCAGAAGCGATTAATTCTTTACTAAAACTAGGTGTAGCCTTTGATCGCAAAGAAAATAAACTAGCAACCACCTTAGAAGCTGCCCACTCACGCCCCAGAGTCCTCCATTCCCAAGATACCACCGGACGAGCGATCGTCGATATCCTCACCGCCAGAGTATTGGCAAAGCCCAACATTCAGGTATTGTCTCAAGCCCTCTCCTTGAGTTTGTGGCGAAATCCTGAAACTCAACGCTGTCAAGGTATCAGCCTCCTCTACCAAAATCAAATTCTCTGGCTGAAGGCAAATGCAGTCATTTTAGCCACTGGTGGCGGTGGTCAAATTTTCGCCAAGACCACCAATCCGCCAGTCAGTACCGGCGATGGTGTCGCCCTTGCTTGGCGGAGTGGGGCACTACTGCGGGATTTAGAATTTGTGCAATTTCATCCTACAGCTTTAAGTCAACCGGGGGCACCTCACTTTCTCATCAGCGAAGCGGTCAGAGGGGAGGGCGCACATTTAGTCGATGTTGAGGGAAGGCGATTTGCTTTTGACTACCATCCCAAGGGAGAGTTAGCACCACGAGATGTAGTGACTCGGGCAATTTTTAATCATTTAGAGAAAACAGCCCCCAATCCATCTGCAGCTAATGTTTATTTAGACTTAAGACCTATCCAAACCGCACAAATTCGCCATCGTTTCCCAAATATTATTCAGAAATGTCAGGAGTGGGGAATTGATGTTTTCCAGCAACCAATACCAGTAGCACCAGCGGCTCATTATTGGATGGGAGGAATTGCAGTAGATTCGATGAATTTGACTTCTATCGATGGCTTATATGCTATTGGCGAAGCTGCCAGTACAGGTGTTCATGGCGCAAATCGTTTGGCGAGCAATTCTTTATTAGAATGTATAGTATTTGCTGCCCAATTGCGAAACTTGGAAGTGGAACCAATGACCAGTAGTGAGGATGAATCTTTGACAGTGGAGGGAGGAGATTGGAGTCAAGAAATAGAGCAGATAAAGTTAGTCAGAGAAAAGTTGCCTGCCCTGATGTGGCGTTGTGCGGGGATTTGTCGAACTCAGTCTGTATTAGAATCTGCAATTGTAGAAGTTAGTTCTTGGCGTTCTCAGTTAGCTAATTTAGAGATTAGTAAATATATCCTGAATTTATCTCCCAATCACAGGATTCAGTTTAAGTCAATGACAGCCGAGCCACAATTAAAGCTGGCGACAGAAACTATTAATCTCTTAGATATTGGTTATTTAATTCTTAAAAGTGCTGCTTTTCGCACCGAAAGTCGCGGCGGACATTATCGCACTGACTTTCCCGAACTCAACCCTATTTGGCAAGTTCATACAGTAGTCAAAGGCGAGAGATGGCAACGCTCTCCGGTGCTTTAAGTCAGGAAGAACTGGCGAGCTATTTTTAAATATTAGAAAATAATAAATTTCGTAGGATAAAAAATCATGAAGGCTATGATTTCCCACCTAATGATAATAGACCTGATAAAGATGACCTGTTTAATCTCACCATCCTAGATGAAGCAATGGGTCAGAGATTGTTTGAAAAGTAGTTGGTTGTGATTTTAGTCACTTATCGATCCCCCCTAGCCCCCCTTTTTAAGGGGGGAAAATACTCTAACTGTCCCCCTTTTTAAGGGGGATTTAGGGGGATATTGAATGTGCATGTTACTAATGAAAGGACTTTTCAAACATCCTCTCAAATTGAAGTATTTCGTAACTTAACGGTGAAACCTGACCACTCGGTATCGCAACATACAAAGAGTCACAAACAGCCCAACAGGTTTTGCTTGAGCGCTGTATCTTGTCAGCTGCCAATAACAGCGAAAATCTATCGCTTAATCAATTACCACCCGATATAATTGATGCAATTATCGCAGAGATGGCTCAGGTTGACCCGCAGGCAAATGTACCAATAGATACTTCTTGCCCTGCTTGCGGTCACGAATGGCAATTAGTATTTGACATTGTGTCCTTCTTTTGGAGCGAAATTAACGCTTGGGGACTTCGCATTTTACGGGATGTGCATACCTTGGCTACTGCTCATGGCTGGCGCGAGGCTGACATTCTGACTATGAGTCCTAGACGACGGCAACTGTATTTAGATATGGTGGTGAGTAGATGAATACTTATCTTAACCAATTGGTGGCGAAAAACCTCAACCTGGTCGATACAGTTCAACCGTTTCTGCTGTCGATATTTGGTTTTTTACCAGGGTCTTCTATAGAATTGGGGAGTGAGCAAAATTGGGGAATAAATCAAGAAATTGTCACAGGTGATAATCAAGATTCCGCCATAACAACTGGGTTGGAAACAAGTCCAGACGCTCAGATATTCAGCAACTCTGACACAGCAATTAGAACTGCAGGCGATCGCCGCGCCAACGTCTTCGACAAACGCAAATCAATCACAAACATCCGACGATATAAACGATCCACCGTCAACTAGTTTAACCCCAAGACCTACTCACTACTGGGAACAACCCGATTCCCAGCAATCGCCACGATCTATGGCGATCGCGCCCGATCAATCTTTGTTGCTAAACACAGAAACACAGCCGTTAACGCTAGCACCAACGACGCAAACAAATACTCCCTTACCACATCAAACGGTCAAACAACTAACACAGCCTGCAAAACAATCATTAGGACAGCAACCAGTTAAAAGTCATCCTGGGGTTTCTCTTCCCCAATCCCAACAGATGGTATCACAAGGAAAATTGCCAATGATACCAGAGTCAGAATCAGTAGTAACATTGTATGAGTCTGCTTGAATAGCATTATATCTGTTAGAATTAGTGAGTAAAATAACCTAGTTTTATCCAATGAGTCAAACAACAACCACTGAATATAAACATATCTTGGTTGATGAGGGTAATGTTCCCTTCATTAAAGGGACTTCTATGAAAGTTGTGGAATTAGTAACTTCTATCCACGCTTATGGTTGGAGTCCAGAAGAATTGCATTTTCAGTATCCTCATCTGAGTATGAGTCAGATTTATTCAGCTTTAGCTTATTACTGGGAGCATAAAGAAGAAATTGATGCTGATATGAAGCGACGTTTTGAGTATGCGGAAAGATTACGTTTAGAAGCAGGAGAATCTCCATTAGCACAAAGACTCCGTGTACAAGGATTAATTAAATGAGCATCGCTCTTTACATGGATGAGAATGTCCATCGAGGAATTACAGATGGATTACGGATTCGGAATGTAGATGTATTGACAGTACAAGAAGACGGGCGGATTAGTTTACCCGATCCACTTATACTTGACCGTGCTACAGAACTTGAACGTGTTTTGTTTTCCCAAGATGAAGATTTTCTAGCTGAAGCTAACCGTCGCCAAGCTAAGGAAATAAACTTTACTGGTGTTATCTATGCCCATAAACTTAGAGTTTCTGTTGGTGACTGTGTTCGTGATTTAGAAATTATTGCTAAAACTGCCTATCCTCAAGAGTTAAGCAATAGCGTTCAATACTTACCTTTGTAAATGCACCTGCTGTTATCACTTACCGAGATATTATGGTTTAGTGCGATCGCCGATCATGTTGGGTACGTTAACTGAAAGTACGGCACAATCTATTTGCTAAACTTAAAATAAACGAGTTAAAAACATAACGAATGGAACGAACACAACTGGAAGGAACTTGGGAAGAAATTCTACAGCATAGTGCAGATTTAGTTGGTAAGCGAGTCATCTTGACCATTTTGCCAAGCCTATCCTCTAATGACTCTGTAAAACCAACCCTAGCTCAAGCATTAAAAGGAAAAGTTGGACGAGTTAACTTTCAGCCATCTGACTTATCAGAGCGAGTGGAAGAAGCCTTTACAGAGCTTTTAGAAAATAAAGACTTATCTTGATACAATCCATGACAATACTATCCGTAAAGGTCGTCAACTTACGTTGAGGAAACGAATAATCTGCAATTTTCTCACTGTCCAAAGTCAAGAGGTGTTAGAGAAAGTCCAGAATAATGGTCATTAAAAAACTTTGCTAGAGACTCGGCTTGAGATTGACTAACTTTTCGTTGACCATTAACCACTTCCATCACTTGCTCAACAGAACCAAAAACTTCAACTAAAGAAGCTGGCTCCACATCAAACTCATGCATTAAGGATGACAAAGTAGCCCCAGATGTAGATTCACCCATCGGATAATGACGAGCTTCATATTTCTCAATCAAAAGAACCAACAACTCAAAAAATGCAGTTTCAGCCTCTGTCAACTCCCCAGATATCATCCCCTCTACTATAGTTAAGGATTTCTGATAATCCTGTTCTGTTTTAATTGGCGATAGCTGATGCTGAATCAGTAAGTCAATGTAGGTTTGTTGACTAGAAGTAGGGGTCACGTCGCTTCGCTCCGAATTCAAAAGTCACGCATTCAAAATTAAGAACCATCAAAATGTGTTGAACCCAGAATTCCCGCAATTTCACCTTGCTAATTACGTGCATCCCTAAAGTTAGAAATTTCTGCTAATTTTAGCATTGAAACACAGGACATTCCTGCACCTATTGCATATTCACCAGATTTGGGCCAAATCCAAAACAAACCCTGGTAAAACATCCTCTCCCGATAAAGTTTGTGGACTTTGTAAAATTTCAACTTCTTGATTGGAACGATAGATTTCTACCTGCCGCTGTTGGCGATTAATTAACCATCCCAGTCTTGCGCCATTATCCATATATTCCCTCATTTTGGTGCGTGTTTTTTCCAAGGAATCACTTGGAGACATTAATTCAACCACAAAATCGGGACACAAAGGAGCAAATCTTTCTTTTTCGTCTTGAGTCAAAGCATTCCACCGTTCCATTTTCACCCAAGACGCATCTGGAGAGCGCTCCGCACCGTTGGGAAGTTTGAAACCACCAGAAGAGTCAAAGGATTTTCCTAGTTTGTTTTGACGACTCCAAGCTCTTAACTGATAAGTTAGATCGGCATTGCGATCGCTAGTTTCACTTCCCGTAGGTGGCATAATAATTAATTCCCCTATAGCTGTACGCTCGAATCTTAAGTCACGGTTATTTTGACAAAGCTGAAAAAATTGCTCGTCAGTTAAGTCAATATTTAATTCGAGGGGAGCAGGTAAACTGACGGTATGAGTGTTCATATTATCTCTTGTGAGAGCAGCTATATATTATAACGTAATTGACAATGGCAATTAAAAAAAACTAAGCGATCGCAAATTCAGTATATTGTCTGACTCCAGACTGGCTGGACGTTGTTCTTATTTTAACACGGAAATTGGCAATTCCGACGCTACTAGTCTGTCAAGCCAACTTTGCTGGGTGATTAAAAAACCGCAAAGACGCAAAGGGCGCTAAGGAAGAGGCAAAGAAGATGAGCCTAAACGTTGTTGACCTAGCAAAGTTGGTGTGGTGGACTACTACGAACGTCGCTACCGCTTCGCTAACATCGACCTCGCTCCCCTTCCCTTCCCTCCGGGACGCTAGCGCGAACGGGACGCACTCGTGTTCGGGTGAGTGAGAGGCTTCTTTTGGATTAAGCTAAAACATCGTCTAAAACAGAGTTAGAATATACAGCAGGGTAAATAGGACAATCCAAATGATGTCTACAAAGTGCCAGTAGATTTCTGCCATTTCAATGCCAGTGTGTTTAGTAGCAGAGTAATGACCGAAACGGCGCGATCGCCACAACACGCCCAGTATCAACAGTAACCCTACAAATACGTGTAAACCATGAAATCCTGTCATCAAGTAAAAGCAGTTGGCAAAGACGTTAGTCGTTAACCCATATCCTAGCGTCAGATACTCATAGACCTGACCTGCAAGGAAAATAGCTCCCATCAAAGCAGTGATACCATACCACAATCGCATTCCGGCGACATTGTTCTTCTTAATCGCTGTATCACCTAAGTGGATGACAAAACTGCTAGAAACTAGGATGACAGTATTAATGGTAGGTACAAGTAATTCTACTTCTGTCCCTTCGGGAGGCCAAACTGCGGTAGCACCACGCAAAAATAGGTAAGTGGCAAAAAAACCACCAAACATCAAGGACTCGGAAACCAGAAAAGTTAGCAGCCCAAACACTCGCAAGTCTGGATGTTCTTCATGGGAGGCAACAATGAGAGTGGAGATAGTGAAGAACATCCGCATCCAAGCAGGTGTACCACTGGTAAACATGTGGTGTACCCAGACAAATAAACCTATAAAGCAGATTGCCAAACTGGAATAGGCGATCGCTTTATAGCCAAAAATCGGCTTGCGGGCGTGAACTGGAATCACTTCCGACATAATGCCGAATATTGGTAGTATCATTAAATACACTGCAGGGTGAGAGTAAAACCAGAACAAGTGCTGGTAGATAATTACATTTCCACCTGCATCGGGTTTAAAGAAAGAAGTGCCAAAGTTGATATCAAATAACAACAGCACCAATCCTGCTGCTAGCACTGGTGTGGAAAGCAGGGCTAGAACTGAAGTTGCCAAGATTGCCCAACAGAATAGTGGTATTTGAGTCCACTTCATACTGGGGACTTTCAGCTTCAAGATGGTAACAACAAAGTTTAACGACCCCAAAATTGAGGAAGTTCCTACCAAAACAATGCTGAGAATCCACATTGACTGGGCAGTATTTGCCGTAATTAAACTTAAGGGCGGGTAAGCAGTCCAGCCACTCTGCGAACCGCCAAACAAGAAACTTGCTAGCAATAACGCTCCAGCCGGAGGATTGAGCCAAAAAGCGATCGCATTGAGTTTGGGAAACGCCATATCTCGCGCTCCAATCAGCAATGGCACTAAGAAGTTACCAAATCCGCCAATAGCAGATGGAACAATCCAAAGAAAAATCATGATTGTGCCATGATTGGTCATGAAGGCGTTGTAGAGATTGGGGTCAAGGACATCTGAATCTGGTGTATACAATTCGACTCGCATGGCGATCGCCATCAATCCCCCAATCAAATAAAACACAAAGGCTAGCACCAAGTATTGGATACCAATGACTTTGTGATCGATGTTAAAGGTGAAGTAGTCGTACCATTTCCACGCCTTGGGTAGTTCATGATGAGTAACGACCTCTGTGACTTGGGAAGTTTCTAACTGTGTCATAGGAAAAAGGGGCTATGGATTTATTGCAACGGTTCGATTCATTTCTGGCTGCTGAGCAACGCGGTTTTCTTCCAGCCAGCTATCAAACTCTTCTGGTGTCTGGACAACTACTGTTGAACGCATACTACCGTGATAGCCACCACAAAGTTCGGTACAAACTATCGGATATTCTCCGGTTTTTGTGGCGATGAACCGTAACTGTGTGGTTTGACCAGGAATAGCATCTTGCTTCAACCGGAACTGTGGCACCCAAAACGAGTGAATCACATCATTTGCAGAGATATTAAGCAGTATGTCTTGTCCGACTGGAATGTGCAGTTCGCCAGCCATAATATTGCTATCGGGATAGTTAAACAGCCAAGCGTACTGCATTCCGCTCACCTCCACGACTAGAGATGGTGGCTTGCCTTCGTTTGCAGGTATAGAACCAATACCAATTGGACTAGAGTTGGGTTGTGCTGACGATTCGTGGGCGATCGCGTGATGAGCAGTCACATCAAGCCCCCCCATTTCAGTGTAAACATCTACACTGTATATCCCCAGACCGATAACAATGATTCCTGGTATTAAATTTAAGAGTTTAGGTTTCATCTTGCCACTAATTAGCTGAGTGATTGTTTATTGCATAAACCTTCTTGTTAGCAACTTGTACATAAACAGTGTCATATTAGCTACCTCTTTTTTTAGTTAGGGCTAACTATTAAGCGTGTACTCAACTGTTGAAATATAGCTGGTACGTTGAAAAAATAGCTGCTTATTTTAACTGGACTCCACAAACTTCTGAAAGATTGTGCAGCACCTAATAACTTCAGTATCTTTAGGGAGTTCCAAATAAAAAATTCTTCAAAAATTTATTGTGGTACGGGCGTCCTCGCCCATGAACGAGGCGAGGCGGGCGAGACGCCCGCACCACACTCCGGAAGAATTTATTTCTTGGAAGTCCCTTACCAACGCAAGGAATCAATAGAAGCTGAAAATTATAAATAGACATCTGGTGGAAAAGATGTAAGGGCGAACGGCCAGCTCGGATGATGCTGTGGTTGTTATTTAAAACCAAAATGGGTAGAGAACAGCGCGTTACAATCCCCACTCTCATGAGAGTTGCTTACGGCGAGCGAAAACTTAGTCAAGTATCTTTACAACCGGAAAATCGTCAACGTTTGCTGAGAATATTTGAAAGCGATTTAGAAGTACTTAATCATTATGGACTCAAACCCATATTCGATCCAGTCACCTATCCATTAGAAATTCAACCTTTGTGGGCTAAGCTGGTTAATATCCCAGAAGATGGGGAAGCAGTGCTGGAATTCTGGATTGATGATGGTAGTCATGTAAACTAAAGGTAGTAATCAAGATTCCGAGTGACTATGGCGGTAATAAAAGATTCAGGACTATCTGGTGAAACTACTGTACAAGTGAACGGAGAAGATATTATCATTCCACCATGTGATTTATGGAGTGATGAACCTCCCTTGGAAAGCGACCTTCACCGAGAACAAATAGAGCTGCTGTTGGCATGCCTCAAGTGGCTATGGAGAAACCGCACCGACTTCTATGCCACTGGTAATCTGACAATTTTTTATAGTCCTGAACATATAACCACACGGGAGTTCAGAGGACCAGATTTCTTTGTTGTCCTAGGATGCGAAAATCATCCACGTAAAAGCTGGGTACTTTGGGCAGAACAAGGCAAATATCCCAATGTAATTGTTGAACTACTTTCTAACAGTACAGCCAAAATTGACAGAGGAGTAAAGAAAGAACTTTATCAAGATACCTTTAGAACACCAGAGTATTTTTGGTTTCACCCAGATACGCTGGAGTTTCAAGGGTTCCGAATTACAGGAGGTGAGTATCAACCCATAGAACTAAATGCTGAAGGATGGTTGTGGAGCCAACAGTTAGAGTTGTTTTTGGGCGTCTACGAGTCAAGGTTACGGTTTTTCAGTCCAAACAAGCAACTGATACCCACACCGGAAGAAAGATCTCAAGCCGCACAGCAACAGATGGAAGCGGAACAACAACAAAAGGAACTGGCTCAGCAACAGGTGGAAGCGGAACGACAACAAAAGGAACTGGCTCAGCAACAGGTGCAACAATTACTAGATAAACTGCGGGATTTGGGTGTAGATCCGGGCCTTGATGGAGAATTGAGAGGTTTTGCCAGCACTTCCATTATCCATCAATAGGTGCCCCTTTATAACTCTCATGCCAATGGTCAGCATACCACTCCCATATATTCCGTGCATATCGTAATAATCCCAAAGCGGTTGCTACACAAAAGCTACCTACTGGCGTGGTTTACTCACGATAAATCCCTTTCAGACCTTGACCATAATAACCAGACAAGTAACGACCCCCAGGAATCAGCACCATTTCCAGTCCAACTTAATTCCCCAAATCTTCCACAAAATATTGCGCTTTGCTTCGAGAACGTTGAATGACTTTTTTTGCAATGAATTTTTCCCTGCTTGGTTGATTGTTTTTGTTATTTGGTCTACTATAGTAAGTAGCGATTGAAAAAAAATTTTTTGTTCGCTTCGCTCACAAAAGGAAAAAAGAATAAAGGAAAAAGGGCAAGAGGTCAAGAGTATAAAGTGCTACTCCGTCCACGCAGCAGCACACGCAACCCGAAAACCGACGTAGTAGTTCCTGAGGACCGCATCGAGGTCGCAACGAACCGCTGAACGGCAGCTCTCAGGATTGAAGTACCAGGAACCACCGCGCAGCATCCTTACTACTTGATTATCCTTATCATTCTTGTTTAACCGAACAGTTCCATCAACGGGTGCTCCCTCATAATTCTTATGCCAATGGTCAGCACACCACTCCCGTACATTCCCGTGCATATCGTATAATCCAAAAGCATTCGCTACACCAAAGCTACCTACTGGCGTAGTTTCCTTACGGTAAATCCCTTTCGGACCTTGACCATAAGTGTAGTTGGCGTCGTAATTTGCCAAACCGGATGTAATTGTTTCCCCAAAATGAAAAGGGGTGGTAGTTCCCGCACGACAGGCATACTCCCATTCTGCTTCGCTCGGTAAACGGTAAGGTTTGCCTGTGTATTGGGAAAGTCGCTCACAGAATTCTATTGTATCATACCAAAAAACGTTTTCAACAGGACGATTTTCTCCTTTGAAACGGGATGGATTGGGGTCAAGTTCTCGGTTGACTTGTGGAAGAGAAGCCACAGCTTGCCATTGCGCTTGTGTGATTGGATACTTACCTAGGAAGAAAGGTTGAATTGTTACCCTATGTTGAGGGCTTTCACTACTTGACCGTTTCGGCTCATCTTCTGGCGAACCCATTAAAAAGCTTCCTTCAGGAATGGCTACCATCTCTAGCTGCACTCCATTTACCAAGTCTTCGATAAAGCACTGAGCTTGTTGACGATGACGACGAATGGTTAAATGACGACTAGCAGCCAATTGCTTGAGGACATTTTGGAGATTTTTTTTGGTAACTTTTTCACCAGCCGCTTCTGATAAAACTTCCCAGAGTTTGAGAGCAACACTTTTTAAATGGCTCACAGAGTATTTTGACTCTTCTGCAATTTGCTGATAAGTTTGATTGGCTAATGTTCCCTGTAGAATTAACTGTTCAATATCATTGAGATGTTGTCCTGTCTTTGTAAAAATCATCTCATCTGCAATTTCGAGAGGATTAGCTGTAGTGACTTGAGCAGATTCATTAACCTCTATAAGTGCGACTTCAAATTCAAAACGTTGCAGGTTGATATCTCTCCTCTTCTCGCCAGTTTCACTACTTCCCTGTTTGTCTCGTTTGCGTGCTGCCACTTGCTCACGGAGTGTTTTCGCTTGAGTGGCATATTCCCCCCCCCAAGTCATGAGAACAGCCGCCTTAACTTCGGCAAAATAGAAATCCCTGTCCGCAGGTGCATCTTGAATAGAACCCTCTGGGTTGGGTATGAGCGCCTGAAAATCTCGGAGGCTTCCAAGGTGATGCTCGATAAAATCCCCAATTTCCCGCCAAATTTCAGCTGTGCGTAAAACCGAACTATTTGCCAGCAGTAATTCGCGAATTTCTGGTTTAAACTCATACCAAGTTTCTGGAACAGTTGCCTTTTCTGGTCCTAAGGGAGATCGTTGAAGCAAACCACTAAAAAAGACTTCTGCTAGATGCCAGTGTTGGCTATCAGGCAAAAACCGTTGTTGTGCCAACCGCATTACTGGAGGGAACAGGGGAACCGCAGCCAGAACCTTGGCAAGTTCCCGCGCTTCGGGACTGGCATCGCTCAGAAATCCGCGCAGTAAATCTTCGGGTTTCTCCTCTACTGATTCGGGTTCGTCAACCTTGGGAATTACTGGTGCTTCCTGTCTGATTAAAATCCCTTGGATTGAATTACCTCCACTCCCTACAAGAAAATTTGCCCAAGTCGTAAAATGGTTAGGGGATAAATTAAAAATTGGGAACCGATAGAGGGGAGCCTTCGTATGGAGCCTACCTCCCACTTTCAACATTGAGTTCGCGCACCCTGACTGGGGAGCCAAGAGGGGGCGTAAAATCCCCTGTTGCAAAGCAGTCCGCCGCCATAAACTCTGGGGAAAAACATGGGCAATAGCAACGGGATGCTGCTCCCCCAGAATCGCCAGTGCCTCAAATGTCTTTCCTGAATGCCAAGCTTTCCCCAAGGTATCTGTCAAGGCGATAAACAGCCGATTCCGCCCCGGTGCAATGAGAGTGCGAATCTCCCGTTGAATACGCTCTGGTCCTGAAAACAACCGTGGCTCAATGTTTCCCGTCTCAAACTGCCAAACTCGCACATCTCGAAAAAATCCTTGCCAGCGAAAGAGTGTTGCTACCCCCTCGGCTAAATCTCCCCAAAAAGCCATTGAAGGTGAGCGATCAATCAGTAAATGTACCTCAAACCATCGTTCTAAGGGAGGGCGAAATGCTATCATAAGTAATCCATTTGCCTCGGCTGTCTGCTCGATTGTGGCATCAATATCTAAGTCATTCACCAAGATACCTGGAACTCGCTTGGCTAGAGGCAAAAGCGTCTTAGTGATTGCTGCTGGTTTGGGTAGAGGAAATGGGTCAGGAACACGAATCGGTGAAGCGCGATCGCTTGAGGGTGGCTCTGTTTTTTTAGAGGAAGCGGGGGGACGCCCAGGGTTTTTGAGATCAGCGGCAATAGGTGTGCGTGGCTCTGTCTCGTCAGTCCGGGTGGGAGTAGTCGTCGCGCGATCTTCCAAGGTTTCAGCAGGTAACCCCCCATCAGGAGGAAGCCAATCTTCCGGTTTTTCAACGCCTTTGGGGGATAGAGGGGCAATAATGCGATGCAAGTGAGCCGCACACCAAATCAGTTCAGCGACCTCTGTTTCATCTTCCCACCATTTATCTTTCTCTCCAGCCATTTCCCCTTTCTACCTCATAGCGGTTTAAAGATAGTATCCAACAAAAATTGACGATGCTCTTGGGTGAGGTTGTCACCTTGCAGTAAGAGATAGACGGCATTTAACAATTGGTCGGTCGCTAATTTTGCATCTTTCTTCTGAATGCGATCTAGAAAATTTTTAATTAATCTCCTAGCTGGCTCATCCAATTGTTTTAGATGCTCGGAATCGAACCGCTTCTCTAAAATTTGATAGAAGCCATCCTCCGTATCAGGTTGTTTGAGAGATAGGCGCAAACATCGGCGCAGAAAAGCTGGTGGAAACTCTCGTGCTTCATTACTGGTCATAAATACTAAGGGAAACTCTTGACATTGCACAAACCCTTTTTCGATAGGAATTTTGGCATCACTATCATCCCGTTGACGGCGATAAGGAAGCACCTCTTGAGACTCTTTTTCTAAGCGAGCCAGTTCTGGTATTTCAAAAAATCCTTCCTCAAAAATATGCAACAGATCGTTGGGCATATCAATATCACTCTTATCAATCTCGTCAATAAGCAGCACAGCCGGTCTGCCTGGTCGAGACTGATGAAATGCCATACCCATCGGTCCCAACCTCAAATATTTGCCAACGTCAGGTTCTGTAATCTCACCATTCTCACCGACTTTTTGCCTGAGTAGGGAGGTTTCTTGCAGTCGCCCAATAGCATCGTAGGCATACAGTCCATCCTTTAAAGTAGTGCGAGAAACGATTGACCAGCGATAAGGTCCTGGCAGCCCTAGTTCATACGCCACCGCATAAGCCAAGGATGTCTTTCCAGAACCTGGATTTCCCTCAATTAGCAAAGGGCGGCGCAAACACAATGCAGCATTAACTAATTCTACCGCTTCCTTGCTGGCAACAAACTCCAACGCCCGTGGGTCGATTTCGCCTGTGCTTTGTTGGCTGTTTTTTGACTTCGCTTCTTTGTTCCAATCTTCGACTGACAGACCAAAGGTTCGCCAAGGTGGAGGGGGTGGGATGCGATCCAAATGCTGTTGCTGCTCTTCTGGAGTTGGCAAGTTATCAGCACTCAGGGTCAAGCCACGGTAAATGCGAAGATCCTTCTCTTCAGGTGTTTGGTCGTTCGGCATTTTATTCCACCACTTTAGTGTTTAAAGGTCTACAGCGTCGAGAAGGCTTGGGATATAAATCATCCCAGAAAAGTGTTATTTCTCGGTCTTCTTCTTTTTTGCGTAATTCATGTACTTTGTGACGCCAATCCCTCCACTCTGATATTTTTATATGACCTTCGTCCCCTTCAACAAGAGGTTTGCTCTTATTTCGACTCCAGACTGCGATCGCTTTGGTTTCTTCAATTTTTTCTAAATCTGATTGTGATGGTTCTGTGCCGATGTAGTAAATTTCGGAGTCTGGGTCATTATTACGCCATAATACTTTTTTCTTCTCGAAAATCTCATCACGAATTTCACGAAAATCTTGATCGAAATATCGTTCAAATGAGTTGATAAAAATTGGGTACTCCTGCCCCAATGGTTTTCTTTTTCTGCCATAGTTGAAACAAATTCTTTCTAAAGACTCTTGATAAGAAGACAACGGCAGAAAAATTTCAATTGTAAGTTGTGCTATTTCTGGTAAACTATAGCGTGCTTTGCGAATCAAAGCTGACAGAAAATCTTCTTTTTCTAGGCACCTTCGCAAGCTATTACTCTGTAGTTCCAACAACACATTCTCTGCAAACCTACCCAATGGTAATTTTTGACTTTCAATCCAAAGATTCATATTCAAAAGAAACAATTTAGTTAGTAGACCTGTATTTTTCTCGCTATCTACTTTAGGCTCGATTTCAATTTGAATCCTCAAATTCTCTTCCTGAATCAAAGGTTTAAATTTCTCCTCAAATATTTTTTTTACAAACTCTTTAATTTTATCTAATTCCACTCCTTTTCTATATTCAGAGATGCTTTCTTGCCATTGTTTAATTTTTTTGTCAAGGCTTGAATTGTCTCTTCTATCATCGCGATCGCAGAATCTTTGCCTACACCATTCTGAACAGGCAATCAGTGGGCAAATTCCATCTGACACTGGTTTAATTGATAAATCTTTTAATTTATCTTTGAGGTCTTGCTGATCTAAGATAAATTCTTCAAGAAATTTGCTACTTAAAAGAAATGAATTGATAAAAAACAAATTCTCTTCAAGTGAATTCTTTAAAATGTCTGAGAGGGTGTTTATAAATTCCTGGCGTTTCTTTTCCCATGTCTGCAAAGTCTTAGGTAAAATAGGAAGAAATTTAGCCGAAGTCTCAGTTCCCGCAATGCTATATTGAACGTGTTGCTCTTCAGAAGGATTATTTTGTTTAATCTCGTCTACTAGCTGATCTAGATTGATATACCCCAGAGTCTGTAAACCCACATTCTCAGACAATTTCTTAACTGCTTTTGCAAGTACATTGGAGAATACACCTTCGTTTGCTGTTTGCTTCGCACGACAGGCAGCAATAGCATGAACGGCAATATTCGTCTTCTTTTCGACTGGTTGATATTGCTGAATTACGTTTAGGGCAAAATTCGTAACATTTATTGCACCAGCTCCTGAATGACAAGTATCGATAATATAAAGAATTTGGGATATTTTTACTCCCTTATTAATTAGAGGGCGGACTAAATCTTTTGTGAGTAAAACGGTCGTTCCAATTTGGTCAATAATGGTATCTTTCATTACCAGGTAATGTTCATCTCCTGGCAGATAATCCCCATGACCAGAATAGTAGAAAATTACAATATCAGTTTCGCACCGATCTTTATTTTGAAGCCAATCAGCAAATTGTTTTTTGAGCGCCTCAGCTTTCGGATTAGATTGCAAGTCTTTCAAAACCTGCTCATAACCGAAATCTTGAGTAAATAGGTTGACTACCGTTTCTATATCTGTATTAACACTAGGTAATCCATTATACTCGTTCTCCAAATATTCACTTGTTCCACAAGCAATTAGATAATATCGAGTTTTTCCATCCATATTGCTCGCTCATTCATCAATCAGACCCAACTTAATTGCTTCTCCTGTTTCGGCTGCTGTGAAATAACGACTTGCATCGTGAGCATTAACACCGTTATCAACTAGCTTGTCTTCCACATATCTATCAAATAAAGGGTTTAGCTGTTTTTCCAGAGCAACAACATCTCCCCGATCAGCAATATTGATCCACTTTTCTACACTCCCCGGCCACTGACCTAAATTATCTTGGGGCGCTGGTTCTAGTCGGTCAAAAATCAACCGTCTTATTCCCAAGGGGGAACCCAGAGTCACAAAAACTTTGACAGACCATTCTGGATGCTGACATAAGGTTTCATAACAAACAATTGACCCTAAAGAATGACCCACAAGTACGCGGGTATCTTCATCAACAGCCTGTACAACTCGGTCTCGAATCTGCTGTCTTAAATCCTGCTTATATAAGTAATTGCGAACTTGTTTGAGATGGAAAATTACGATACTCTCGGTAACACCACCAAAATACGTGGAATTACTTAAGGCTCTTAGAGCCTTTTGAACGAATCCGGGTGTTGCTTTTTCTCCTGATGACTCACTTGGGCCTCTAATACCGTCTTCTACTTTTGCCGCTTCTTCCCACCATTGAAAAAGGAGTTCCTTCTCCCAATCTGACTCAATATCGCTGGCATCATAATTAGGTATTCCAGTTCCTCCCTTCGGACGACCCCTGAACAGATCTCCGTAAAATGCACAGCGAAATTCTTGCTCAGACTCTAATTTAGCCCCAGCACGTTCCAAACCATCTTTGAGTGCTGGTAACCATTGGGCTTCGATTGTATTGCTACCTCTAAATTCCTGGTTAATTCCATGAACACCTACAATTTTAGCCATAGGTATTTAATCTGTGTTTGACGGGTTAATGTATGTACAAAAAATCCTATGACTGATTATATAATGAAATGCGAATTACAGCCATTTTCAGGTAAATAGACCACAGTTGTAGGGGCGAACGGCCGTTCGCCCTTACAAACGGTGTGGTTCATTTAGGTGAAAACTGCTGTAAGGTTCCAAACCGAGTTATGGTGTAAAATACAAGTCCAAGTTCACAAATGTTGAGCAATGCTATGCATGCGCTAAAGCGCAACTACAAACAAATTATTTTATAAGTTACTGACTGATCGTTATAGTCTCCTAAGTTTAATGCCAAAGTAGGTTCACCACTTCCACTTAGAGTAACAACATCCACATCCCAAGGAGCAAAAGCTTGCAAGTCTTGAATAATTTGCTCAGGAGGAATGCGATCGCTCTCACTGTTATTCTCTGTTCTGTTTCATCCTGGGATGCAGCTGTCACTAAAAGTGCTCTGAATGAAGCTTACTCCCTTTGGTGCGCCTAAGATTACCTATGTAAAAACCGCTCCAGGCTCAGAGAACACAGAGGTGAGAGTTAAAGAAATTTAGGTAATCTTAGATCACCGAAGGGAGTAGTTAAGCTTGCTTGCGTAACCTCTCTAAGTTCTGCCTATGCAACTCTGGAAAGTTTTCTAAGTCCTCAATAGACTGTGGGGCTGAGAAGATGATAGCATCTTCAGAAGTAAATCTATCTAAATAGATTTGAAAGGCTTCATCATCTTCTCTATGGTCGAGAATATATTGCCGCAATTCAGCACGGGGCATTGTTGTAAAATCTGGTTTATTCATACGTATCTCCACTTCCCATTTGGATAAATTATAATCTCGTTTTCTTCACCAGCAAGAATTACAATATTTTTTGTTCGTTCATCTATATTTATAAATCTATAAAATAGATAGTTGAACGACTGATTGATTAACCACATAAGCCACAGGTTTGTTTGTTTTTCTCACCTTACCCTCGACAACAGCTTTATCTAACCAATCCTGCATTTGTGATTGTCTAACCTTGAGAGATTCAGCTAAAGATTTTACATCTTTTGGCTGCTGTAGATGACTGAGGATGAATGGCAAGACAGCTTCATATATGATGTCTGGTGTATTGTTTTGAGGCGAATCCTTTGCGATCGCGCTCACTGCTGTTCTCTGTACTGTTTCATCCTGGGATGCAGCTGTCGCTAAAAGTTCTCTAAATGAAGCATCCCAAGGCTCATCAGGAAAAGCTTTAGCCCCTTTGTCATACAATTGCTGATTTCCTTCTGGTACATTTGGAGACATCCGCACAAAAACTGGGATATCCCTGAGCCGTTCTAAAGCTTCCACAGCACCAGCCCACGTCCCGCCCTTACCAGCTGAGCTATTGACAACTAGAGTGTAATCTGCTAAGGAATAAATATACTTATTTCGCCCCATTGCATTACCAGTATTAAAACCTGCCTCAGGGTCGTAACTTGAAACCAAAGTTAGTTTACCCTCCTTGATACTAGAACGATACTTACCATTGACAGATGCCTTTGCCAAACTATCTGCTAGCACTCCAACAGATGTTCCCCCGGCTGCGATCGCACCTAGCATAGCTGCTTGATCTACTCCCCGCGCCCCTCCAGATATCACCTGTATGTCATGAGCACAGCAAGTTTGTGCCACTCTTTGAGTGTAACTAAGAGTTTCATCATCCACATCACGAGAACCAACAATTGCCAATCCTCCCCTAGAAAGCAGCTCTACATCGCCAACCCCATACAGAATTGCTGGAGCGGAATGTCTTAATCTTTGCTTGAGACGCTTTGGATAGTTGCTGTCCCCTCTTCCCAATACCCACAATCCCTGATTTGTCCACTTCTCTACTGCTAAACTCAGCATTCCACCTCGTTCCAGTAAAGCGATTATCCTGTCAGAGTTCAGTTTACTGTTAGTTATTCTTTCTAAAAAGTCTTTTGCCGTTGGTTCCAGTAAATCTGCGGGACGCATCTGATTGTCCCGCAACCAGTCAGTTAAAGAGTTATACTCACTCAGGGTTAGAGGTTGGGGTTCAAGTTGACGATTTTGTCCGAAACTAGCACATAACAACAAAATAGCTTGAGTATCTGGAGGTAGCACATGATTTGACATGATTTCTTAATCGCTTTGACTAAATGTATTCAGCGCTAGTGCTAAAGGAAAAACCAGCCCACTACCAGCACGGCGTAAGAGTGCTGCAATCACAGTGAAAGTCCAACGGGAATCAACCATATCATCCACTAGGAAGACAGAACCACTCATTCCCTCCCAACCGTCAACCGCAAATGCACCATCTAGATTCCTAGCTTGTTGATAACTGTTGCTCATGTGTTTTTGCAACTGAGTTGGGCGAATTTTCCGTACAATTGGCATGAAAGGTATATCTAATGTTTTAGCTAGTCGTTGAGCAAAGTTCGGCACAAGCTCTGAATGATTCAAAGAGGGAACACAAGTCACCCAAGTGGGAAAGGGCTGAGGTCGCCAACGTTGAATCATCTCAAAAGCACCTTGAACCAGTGTATCGTCAAAATAATGGTTCTGATATTTGCCCTGCTTGACTAAATCTCCCCAACCTGAATCACCCCACAGAGATAATGCTCTTCCTTCCTCTGCTCTTAAATTATCTTTAATTTTTCCAGAAAAACCGTAGGTTGGAAATGCTTGCGGAATCCACATTTTTCGTGGTTCAAGAATTTGGTCACTACGACGTAGATACTGAATTGCTTGATTGACAAGATTGAGTGAATAAGTTTCTGGTAACAAAGGTTTACCCAAGCATACAGCACATTTACCGCATGGAGTTGGGTTTGGATCGTCTAACTCTGTTGCAAGAAAAGACATTAGGCATTGTTGACTTTGCATATACGCCAACATTTGAGCCTGTTCTTGATGCCGGATTTGTGTTATTGTTCTTATTGTTTCTTCATTCGGTTGATAATTTATTGGTGTTGCATACCATCTTGAATCTCTTTTTGTGACTGGTGCAGGAGATTCTAGGGAAAGCAGTTTTAAAACTTTATCAATTTGACCTCTAGAAAGATTAAGTTTTTGTTCTAACTGGGGGATAGAAAGACCATCATCAGCTTGGTTGAGAGTATTTAAAACCTGTTGTGTATGCGCTTGTGGAGGAAAAGCTGTTTTAATAAAGTAGTTGGTAATTTCATCGTCTTCATTCCCACTAAGAAGAATCCCATAAGCTTTTTCTACTGCTCTACCTGCTCGTCCTACCTGTTGGTAGTAATGTACAACAGAACCAGGACGTTGGTAATGAATGACAAATCCTAAATCTGGTTTATCAAAACCCATTCCTAAAGCTGTTGTTGCTACTAACGCTTTGATTTCATTTTTTAGGAGTTGTTCTTCTAATTCTTCCCGAAGAGAATTGTCTATCTCGCTATGGTATGCTTTGGCGTAAATACCTTGGATTTTTAACCAATCAGCAACTCTTTCAGCATCTTTTACAGTTAGTGTATAAATAATCCCACTCCCAGGGAGATGAGGAAGGTGTTCAGCCAACCACGCCATTCGTGCTGCTGGGTTAGGGATAGAAATATTCTGTAGTCGTAAACTTTGTCTGGTTAAAGAACCTCTAAATACACGTAAGTTTTTCCCAAGTTGAGTCACAATATCATTGACCACTCGATTGTTAGCTGTAGCAGTGGTAGCAAGGACGGGAATATTCGCAGGAAGTGCTTGTAAAACTCTCACAATCCGCCTATAGTCAGGGCGGAAATCATGTCCCCAGTCAGAAATACAATGGGCTTCATCAACAACAAATAAGCCTATTCTTTGAGAGATTGGTAAAAGAATTTTTTCTCGAAATTCATCATTCGCTAATCTTTCTGGGGAAATGAGCAGAATGTCTACTTCTCCTGCTAACAATTGGGTTTGTACAATTTCCCACTCGTCTGTATTGCTAGAGTTGATGGTAGCTGCTTTTATACCAATACGTTGGGCGGCTGCAATTTGGTTTCGCATCAAAGCTAGCAATGGTGAAATTAGAAGCGTACAACCACTACTGCGATCGCGTAATAAGCGAGTGGCTAAAAAATAAACTACACTCTTACCCCAACCTGTACGTTGGACTACTAATAAGCGCGATCGCCTCTCAACAATCTCTTCTATTGCTTCCCATTGTCCTACACGGAACTCAGATGTTGGATTATCAAGCGCTTGGCGAAGAAGCAATAGTGCTTCTTTTTGTTTGTTTGTTACCATATATACTCAGTGATTATTTAGTTATTCTGTTGTAACATAAGAGACAGGCAATGCTAGTCTCTAGGAGAGTAAAATTTAGAAATAGTATTTTAAGAGACTTTTTTATTAATGGACCGCCAAGACGCCAAGAGCGCCAAGAGAATGTAAAGACAGAAATGGGTAATTTTATAATAGGAGGGGAGTTATTAAAAAACTGCTCCTGGGACGGAGGAAAAAGAGATGTACGAGTTGCAATCACTACTCGTTATGGATGAAATAAACACTATTTTCCCTGACACCCGGTCATTGTCAGGGCGAACAACCATTCGCCCCTACACCCCCACACCCTTACACCCCTACACC